>DATMOO010000234.1:0-17918 GCA_035568275.1 Candidatus Sulfotelmatobacter sp. | reverse complement strand
GCCATCGATCCGCGCGATGGTCTCCAGAACTGCGCTTGGGACATCGAGCACTCGCTTCTGATGCAACAAATAGTGGAGCTGGTCCTTTGTGCCGGCAACAGGATGTTTGCCACGATCGGGCAAAGGGGAAAGCAGATCGGTCCTCGATACTAGCTTCCGGGCCATGTTGGGATCATCGAGAACAACCAACAGTCCGCCGCGGCGGTCTTCCGCCAGATTGAGAGCCACGCCAAACAAGCGTTCTGCAAGTTCGGAATTCCCAACGGCCTGAGTCCAGAGGGTGTATTTTCGCTCGGCGTCCGTGAGCCTCCATCGGCCGTCCCAGAAACGGAAGACCTGCACCCCATTGGCAAAAATCTTCATTTCCCCATTGGGCGTAAGAATCATGCAAACATGTCCGCCGCACAACGTGGCCCGGCTGTGGGTTTGATATCGCGCGGGACTGGGCACAGGGAGCTTAATGTCTGAAAGAGGCTGGGCCCACTGTTCAACATCAACGATTTCCACCAGGAACCCATTCTGATCAACCAGGGCGAGAGTCTGCAATCCATCACAGAGCCGATAGAAGCTCCGGATTGAGGTCAAGGCCGGAGAATAATGCAGAGCACCGAAGGGAGTGACTGGCAGCTCATGGCAAGGGTCCAGGTCTTTCCCGAAAAGAAGGACGCCAGTCGAGATACGCCGGTTCTCGTAGGTGCTGAGCGAACTCGTGCGAAGGACCTCGATGGCATCCTCCACTCGATCCGGTCCTTGCCAGACCTTCTGTGCGTACGGAGCCCCGTCGATGTACGCGGAAACGTATCGATCCTCGGGCAGCCCTCGAAAAAGCTCGAATCGCTGCTCGACCTGGGTAGTGTCAACGATCATCCGATATCGCGAGTCCAAAACCGCGCCGATACTCGTTAGCAGCTTCAACTCCGCTTCAGAGAAAGGTTCATCCCGCGCGAGGGAATATCGGGATCCTAGCCAACTCAAGATCAGCGACGCCCCGACGGAAGTCCGCGCGATGCGATGTTCACCGGGATCCAGGTCAGGTTCAAGCAAGTCGAACTGCGCCGAGGGGAAGAAATAGCCGATACCACCTTCCACCAACTTTCCATACAGTCCGTCGATGAAGGGAGCCGCCTGTTTCTGTTCCGTCATTTTGTCCTTCGGTCCTTCGTCCGACAAAGTCTTCTTGCTCTGATGACGGCAACGCCTGGAAGGGCTCATTAATGACCATAGGTTTGGTTTGCTTTCCTAGCGACAGGTCCGGTCGAAATCCTATCGATCGCGTTCAGCCGCATACCGGATCTGCAGAAGCTCGAGATCCAGACGGCGCCGGGACGGGCACGTCGGCGTGGGGGTAACACCTGGGGCGTCTTACGTGCCCTGTCGCGCGGGCCATTCATGAGCGCAGCCGACGAAAAAGCCGAGCACTCGTAAAGGTCAACTGTGCTGCGGTCCCCAGCGGCCTGCTCGAAAGCGACCTCTTTGGCCACGAGCGCGGCGCCTTCACGGGTGCAATCACGCAAAAGATCGGTCGGTTTGAATTGGCAGATCAGGGAACGCTGTTCCTGGATGAGATTGGCGACATCCCGCTTCAGCTGCAACCGAAGCTCTTGCGTGTCTTACAGGAACGAGAATTTGAGCGGCTGGGAAGCACTGTGACCAGGAAGGCTAATGTGCGAGTGGTAGCCGCCACTCACCGCAATCTGGAAGACATGATCCAAGAAATAACAGTTTCGTAGCGATCTCTACTACCGGCTTAATGTTTTTCCGATCTACATTTCCCCGTTGCGCGAGCGCCCGGAAGATATCCCGCTACTCGTATCTCATTTCGTTCAGGAGTTTTGCTCGCCGGATGAACAAGACTGTCTCTGCGATCTCACCCGAAACTCTGGAAGCATTAACTCACTATCCATAGCCCGGGAACATTCGAGAGTTACAGAATGTGATCGAACGTTCTGTTGTGGTACACCAAAAGGGCAATTTCTCCGTAAAGAAATGCTGCTTAGCAGGACACCACCCCATCACAGCTCTTCACGTCAGTCCTTTCGAAGATCTCCGATAGAAGATCGAAAGATCATCGATTCTGCGCTGGCGGAAGCGGGAGGCCGAGTGTCTGGACCGTCGGGTGCGGCAGCCCTGTTGGGGATTCCGCCGTCCACGCGTCTGCAGGTCCAGCGACGAAGGCACGGAATTCACTTCCATCGCTCTGCTTGAGAGTTACGAAACTGCCCATCTCCACAGAGGAATTATTGTCTTCACCTATAGCGCGGGCTGCAAAAGTCAACAATAATAGCAACGCCGTGAGCCATACCCAAAGCGAAAAAAAAGGCGCTTATTGGGAAACGCTTGGGTTCCAACCCGGCGTTGCGAAATATCGCGCGATCGTCATTTCGGAGACCAATCTAGACCTGCCGAGGCCTGATAAACCCTCTGAGCCCGCGTCTGCCTCATTCTTGTGAAAGTTCATCAACCCTCCCAACTGCTCCAATGCACGAGCGAGGGCCGCAGCTATATCCCTTCGCGAGCAACCCAGAAGAATTGAACAATCGTGCTCGGAATAACGTTGAAGAACCGACATAACGAAAACGAAACGCTCAAACGGTGCGAGTTCGAGGATCGCATAAACCTCAGCCTCTAACGCCAAAGGCACGTAATTCAAGCCGCGAGGCAAAACAGGATTTCGCATAGTCCTCACAGACTGCTGCCTCGGCGCAATAAACCCGATGGCGCTCCGAATGATGGTGCGTCGAGCCCAGGAGCGCGCCCATTCCTTGAATACACGTTTTGCTTTTGTGGATTCCCCGACACCAGCGACAAAGCACTCTTCCGCCCTGTCCGGGTCCCCGGTCAAGAGGAACGAGAGCAGGTAGAGACCAGTCATGTCCTCGGTGAAAATGCGCTCGAAGTCTGCAGTCGACGCGTACGCCACGGAGCCTACGATTTCTTTGGAAGCTTCGCTCGCCATACTCACCCTAGATTGATCATCCGGCAGTTCCACAACACAACGCAACCGAGTCGTCGGTTCAGCTGTTGTCTGAACCGGTGTACTAGTTCGATGCAATGCACCGACAGTCGACTCAGAATCTCGCAACCTGCAGTCTCACAATTGCGATCGCGGTTGGTGAAGCCGATCACAGCAGGCCGTCTAGCGGCGGCCTTGGGTCGTGTACAGAGGCGTTGGCCGCGATTCCCAAAGAGCCTTCCAACGCGCGGGGAGCATCCGCTCATCATCAGATTTTCGTGCGCGACGGCGAACGCTGCTGGATCGTGCGGCTGACAGATATTTCTCTGATGGAATCCGAGGGGAGTTACACGCGCCTCCATTTTGGCGGCAATGCGCCGCTCGTCTATCGCTCGCTAACAGCTATCGAGCAACGACTCAGCCCCACAACGTTTTTTCGCGCGAACCGTTCGCAGATCGTAAACCTTGGCTGGATCGAAGCCGTTGAAAACGATATCGAGGGACGGTTGAGTATCAAGATGCGCAATGGCAAGCAAGTTGAGATTTCAGGACGGCAATCCAGAAGTCTGAGAGAGTTGTTGAGTCTTTGAATTGCTTTTCTCTATCCGAACCGCAATGATCATTTTGACCATTAACTCCCGGTTTGTCGGCCAACTTTACCTTACCGGGTGAAGGCAGGTTGATCTCGGCCAGCCCTGCCCTTGGATGGAAGCCAGCAGGATCAGGTCTCCTGCGATCTTCGAGAGCTTTACGGAGACACCACGCAGCGCAGCAGAGTAAACCACAAACCCCTGCTGATCCCACGTAGCGGCGACCATGTAGCGTGGTTCAAAAGCGAAATCTCTAGGCAACGGGAATTGACGCACCCTCTTGGACGGTCAACTGGAAACCGACAGCGTGTATTTCTCAGGTTGTCGGTCGAAAGCCTGCTTGCATCCAGCACAGCAGAAGTAGACCTCGCTTCCATTGTGCTCTGATGTGTATTTCGCGCTGCTAACATCCACGAGCATACCGCAGACGGGATCTCGGGATTGCTTGTTCAAAACTGGCAGTGCACTTTTATTAGCCTCAGCCAGAGGCTTCCGTCGAGCACTCCTTCGCTGAATAATCTCGGCAAGGATACTCACCGCAATTTCTTCGGGCGAGGTTGCGCGGATATCGAGCCCCGCTGGTGCCCGAATCCGGCTTGTGCGTTCGGAGGAGACACCAACTTCGCCCAAGTATTCGAGGACCTTCTTTGCCTTGATGCTGCTCGCCACGAAAGCAACATAGTCAGCGTTGGTTCCGGCAGCTTTTTCAAGTGCTTCCTCGTCACCTTCGCCCTGGGTTGACACAACGATAAACGTGTCGGGCGTAATCTTGAGTCCATCCAAATTCAAATCCGTCTGCAGCAAGTCGACATCTGGAAACTGTTCCTGGTCTGCGCCTGGGGCAACCACAGAGATCCTGTAGTCAACTGCCTTGGCCAGCCGAGCGAGCGTCTGCGCGACCGGAGAGCGACCAATGATAAGAACGTGTGGTTTTGGCAGGATAGGCTCGATATAGATATCCAGGGTGCCTCCGCTATGACAAGTCATGGTGTAGTCAATAATTCCATCCTCCGGAGCCGCTGACGGGCTTATTCGCACCATGCGTGGCCGTCCATCGGCCAGCGCGTTCAGCGCCTCCTTGATCACTACCGGTTGGGCACAGCCCCCGCCGATCCAGCCCCAGATCCCTCCGTTTACGAAAATGATCGCCTTGTCTCCCGGCTTGCCAGAAATGGGAGCCTGGAAACGCACAACAGAAGCTGTGACGAACGGCTCGCCTTTCGCCACTAATTCCGTCGCCTTCTTCAGGAACCGGTCAAACATGTTGGGACCATCCTATAAATGCTTCTCAAGCGCCAGCAAGCTTTCGAGGTTGTGCGCCGGAGCGAACACATCAATGTGGGACAGTGCAGCATTCATTCCGCTGGTAATCGGCTGGTAGTCTTCTAGGCCTAGCAGGGGATTCAACCAAATGAGTCTGCGGACACATCTTTTGATTGCTCCCAGTTCCGAGGACAAGACGTCGGGTTCTCCGGTGTCCCAGCCGTCGCTCAAGATCAAGAACAATGTATCCTTGGACCGCAGCTTCCTACGATGGAGTTGGTTGAACTCGCGGAGCGATCCGCCGATTTTTGTGCCGCCGGACCACCCGGCGGGAAGCTGCGATAAGGCGTGCAATGCGTCTTGCAGACGCTGGCTACGAAGCAGGGGAGTGATCTCCACCAGAGTGGTGCTGAAGAGAAACGTGTCCACATGGCGGAAGTGCTTTTGCAGCGCGTACAGAAACTTCATTAGAAAGATGCAATACGGGCTCATCGAGCCACTAATGTCGAGCAGTGTCACCAGCCGGTGCGGGCGTGGCTTCCGTTCCCGGTAGCGCAGGTTCATCGGTTCACCGCCGCGGCTGATGTTGCGGCGGATAGTCTTGCGGAGGTCCACCTGCCCTCGCGAAGTTCCGCTTCGCCGTCTGCGCGTCAGCCGGCGGCTCATTTGCTTGAACAGACGCAGCGAAATCTGCTCCAGGGCTGCCATGTCGCTCTGGGGAAATCTGGAGAAATCCGTCTTGGTGAGCCGCTCTTGGGTGCTGGCTCCTATGACGGCTTGGGCCCCGTCTTGTTCCGACGACACGTCGTCCCCCGAAACGATGGACATTAGTGGATGCGTGTTTCGTGGGCCGAGCCGAGAACGACGTGCGTCTCGTGGGTGCGGCTTGCGGTTTGGCGACAGCTCGGGCACCGTTCCTCTCCAAAACGCCTTGAAGCAATCATCGAACAGGTCCCAGTCTTCTTTCGAAGAGCACAACACGGAGCGCAAACCAAATTTCAGTTCTTCCGAGCTCTTACCATCGAAAGCTGCTGCTGCTTCCAGCGCACCCAGAGTTTCCTGCACACTCGCTGAAAGACCCTTCTCTCGGACAAACCGGCAGAACTCAACAATGGTTTTCGCCGTCGCGCTCGGTACTCCCTTTAAGCTGATCATTGCCGTGGCTGACTAACCCCTTCTCCCGGCGGGATGAAGAGCTTGCCTGCTCCCGCGCTTCGGATCTTGACACTATCTTCGACCGATTTGGATATACAACCCAGCGTCTGTTCGATCGCTTCCTCATCCAGTTGCGGCTTCCCCAAAGTCAATAAGGCCTCTGCACAATCGAGAGTTTCCGCGACACCAGGAGGCTTGCTCAAGCCGAGCCCTCTTACTGCCTGCACGTATCCCACAACTTGTCGGGCCAGCTTCTCCTCGATGCCTGGCAGCCTTGTGCACACAATCTTCATCTCCTTTTCAAGGCTCGGGTAGTCAATCCACTGATACAGGCACCTTCTCTTGAGGGCTTCGCCAAGTTCCCGGCTGCGGTTGGAGGTCAGGACCACATAGGGCACATGCTTCGCATGGACAGTGCCCATCTCCGGAATGGTGATCTGGTAATCGGAGAGTAATTCGAGCAGGAACGCCTCGAACGCTTCGTCCGCACGATCGATCTCGTCGATCAGCAGCACGGGAGAAGCGTCCTCGGCCTGAATTGACTGCAGCAATGGGCGCTCAAGAAGAAACTCCCCGCTGAAGATGTGCCGTTCCTTCTCTTCGACCGTCTTATCTGATCCTTCTTCGATCTTGATCGCCAGCAATTGCTTTTGGTAATTCCACTCGTAGACGGCTGAGTTGACATCCAGCCCCTCGTAGCATTGCAACCGGATTAGCCGTCTGTCCAGAAGCGACGCGAGCGCCTTCGCCAACTCGGTCTTCCCGAGGCCCGCGTGCCCTTCAACCAGAATTGGTTTCCGAAGCTTGGTGACGAGATAGACCGCGGTGGCCAGCGATCGGTCGGCAACATATCCCAAACGCTCGAATCCAGAGATGATTGCATCGACGCCCTGGCTCGATTCGGAAGGAAGATCTGGAAAGGTCGTCATGATGGTAGTTTCGACTGCTGGCGGTTTCATCTCAGAAGTACTCAGGGTTTCTTGCGAAACACTCCCTTCGCTGCCTCCCAGGCCACGGACGTAGCCTTGATGGGTTTAACCTCCGCAGAGTCTGCCTGCCCTGCTGGCACCTCGGAAGGCTGTTGCAGCCGAGCCTGGAGATTCTTCGTAAATTCCCCGAACATTATGTTTGACACTTCCGCAATCACTCGCGAACCCATCTGCGCCAGAATCCCGACGACATTGATCTCGGACTCACTCTTGACCTCGGTGCCACTGTCCGGTAAGGCACCAAGCTTTCCGGTCATTTTCATGGACGCGCTGCCACGACCGCGCACGTCCTGACCTTTTCCCAGAATCTCAATTTCATGGTTCTGAGGATCTAACCGAACGATCTGCACTTCCCCTGTATAGTCGGTGACGCTCGGGCCCACTTTTACTTTGATCGCGCCCTTGTAAGTTTTCTCATCTACCTGCTCGGTGATCTGTGCGCCGGGTACGCAGGTAGCGACTTTTCGAGGATCGCTCAAGAAAGCCCACACTTTCTCAATGGGCTGTCCCACCTCGAACGTCTTTTCAATCTTCAATGGCATGAGCTTAGCTGGTGACTCCTTTCTCCTTCAGAACGTTCCACACTTTCCAAGGTGTGATGGGCATATCGATATGCCGGACACCGAGATGGGAAAGCGCATCGACTACTGCGTTCACGAAAGCAGCCGGAGAGCCCACGTTGGGAGATTCTCCCACGCCCTTGGCGCCGAACGGATGATGTGGAGACGGCGTGCAGGTCTTGTCGGTCTCCCAGTGCGGGGTCTCGACTGCCGTCGGGAGCAAGTAGTCCATGAAGCTTCCGCCCTGCACGTTGCCGCTCTCGTCGTAATCAATCTGCTGCATAAACGCGATGGCTAACCCCTCGGTCAGTCCGCCGTGAATCTGGCCTTCCACGATCATGGGATTGATGATGTTTCCGCAGTCGTCCACTGCGACAAAGCGCCGAACCTTCACCTCGCCGGTTCCTTTGTCAATGTCCACCACGCACACGTAGGTCCCGAACGGGAAAGTCAGATTGGGTGGGTCGTAGTAATCGACTGCCTCCAGTCCCGCTTCGAGACCGGGAGGAATGTTCGTATAAGCTGCAAAGGCGATTTCCTGGATCGTCTTAGCCTTGCTGGGAGCGCCTTTGACGAAGAACTTTCCTGGTTCCCACTCCAGGTCGTTCTCGCTGCATTCCAGCAGGTAGGCTGCGATTTTTTTTGCCTTGTCGCGAATTTTTCGAGCCGCGACCGCGGTTGCGGCTCCCGAGGTCGGAGTGCTCCGACTGGCATAGGTGCCGAGGCCGTAAGGCGCGGTGTCCGTATCGCCTTCCTCAATGACCACGTCAGCAGCGGGAATCCCCAGTTCCTGCGCGACGATCTGGGCATAGGTGGTCTCGTGGCCCTGGCCCTGGCTCTTGGTCCCCATGCGCGCGATCGCTTTGCCCGTGGGGTGAATGCGGATTTCACAGCTATCGAACATCTTGATGCCGAGTATGTCGAAGGTATGCGCCGGACCCGCGCCCACGATTTCCGTGAAGCTCGAGATCCCGATCCCCATCAGGTCACCTTTTTTTCGTTTTTCTTCCTGTTCTTTGCGAAGTTGCGCGTAGCCGATTTTGTCGAGCGCCACCTTCATAGCAGCTTCATAGTTGCCGCTGTCGTAGGTCCAGCCTAGCGACGATTTGTATGGGAACTTCGATTCCGGAATGAAGTTTTTACGGCGAAGCTCGGCAGGGTCCATCTTCAGTTCCAGCGCCAGAACATCCACCACCCTCTCGATCAGGTACGCCGCCTCGGTCACGCGAAACGAGCAGCGATAGGCAATACCGCCTGGAGCCTTGTTGGTGTACACGCCGTCCACTTCGCAGAATGCTGTGGGATATTCGTACGAGCCCGTGCAAATGCTGAAGAGCCCCGCGGGAAACTTGGTGGGCTGGGCGGCCGCATTGAATGCCCCGTGGTCAGCGAGCGTTTTTACGCGCAGAGCCTGCATCTTGCCCTCGCGGTCGGCGGCAATCTCGGCGGTCATGTGATAGTCGCGGGCAAAGCCCGTCGATTGAAGATTCTCGGAGCGTGTCTCAATCCATTTCACCGGCACGCCCAAGGTCAGAGAAGCGACGATCGCGCATACGTAGCCTGGGTAAACCGGAACCTTATTACCAAACCCGCCCCCGATGTCCGGAGAGACGACCCGGATGTTCTGTTCGGGAATCCCGCCCACCAGCGCGAAAACCGTTCGGTGCGCGTGCGGAGCCTGCGAGGTCATGTAGACGGTTAATTTTCCCGTCGCCCGGTTGAAATCGGCCACGCAGCCGCAGGTCTCGAGTGGTGCGGGATGGCAGCGCGGGAAGAACGCATTCACGCTGGCTTTCACGGCCGCCTTCTGGAAAACCTGCTCGGTCGCCTGCCGGTCGCCAACTTCCCAGTGGAAGATGTGATTGTCTTTCTGCTCGCGGTCTTCGCGCAGAAGGGGCGCATCGGGGTCCATCGCCTTTTTCGGGTCGACCAGCACCGGCAACTCTTCGTATTCCACCTCTACCAATTCCGCTGCATCGGCGGCCGTGTAACGATCTTCCGCCACCACGAACGCTACCTCCTGCGACTGGAACAGTACCTTTCCGGTCGCCAGCACCATCTGCTTGTCGTAGGAGAGAGTCGGCATCCACGCCAGATTCGCCTTGGCAAGGTCTTCGCCGGTAATGACCGCCAGCACGCCGGACAACTTCTTGGCTTTCTCCGTGTTCACGCTCTTGAGCCGGGCGTGCGCATAGGGACTGCGCACCATCTGTCCATAGACCATTCCGGGCAGACGCACGTCGTCTACGTAATTGCCCTTGCCCTGGATGAATCGCAGATCCTCTTTGCGCTTGACGGAATGGCCCATGCCACCCATTTCAGGAGATGTTTTGTGGATCACTTTGCCCCTCCTTGCGCTATCTTGTCGGCCGCGAATTGCACGGCGCGCACGATGTTTTGATACCCGGTGCATCGGCACAGGTTGCCGGAGATCCCCCAGCGGATGTCCTCTTCGCTGGGCTTAGGATTGTTATGCAGCAGTGCGTACGACGACATCAGCATTCCGGGCGTGCAGAAGCCACACTGCAGCCCGTGCTCTTCCTTGAATCCCTCCTGCAGTGGGTGTAGCTGGCCATCCTTGATCAGGCCTTCGACTGTAAGGATTTCGCCGCCATCTGCCTGTACCGCAAACATAGTGCACGACTTGACAGTCTTCCCGTTCAGCAACACCGTGCATGCGCCGCAGTGGCTAGTGTCGCAGCCGATGTGGCTGCCCGTCAGCTCCAGTACTTCGCGGATAAAGTGGATTAGCAAGAGCCGCGGCTCGACTTCAGCCTGGCGATCACGGCCATTGACCTTCACGCGAACCAATTGCTTCTTTGCCATAGCCAGCTCCTCGGCTGATTTTGCGGAATCTACTTGGCCGCTCTCTGGGCGGCGCGGGACAAAGACCGCCTCGCCAGTTCCTTGACGAGCCCCTTCTTGTACTCTGCCGGGCCGCGCAAGTCGGAACTCGGTTGCGCCTCATCGGCGGCCAACTGCGCAGCCTGCCCGATATTTTCCGTGTTGAGCTTTTTGCCGCGAAGAAAATCCTCTGCTTTTCGCGCCTTGATGGGTGTTGCTCCAACATTGGTCAGGCCGATGCCCGCTCTTTGGACTGCGCCTTTGTCGTCGAGGCTCACCTGTGTCGCAACTCCCGCTGTAGCAAAATCTCCGACCTTGCGTTCCAGCTTGAAGTAAGCGCCCCCGCTCCGCACCGGCGGTACCGGAATGCGGATCTCGGTGAGAATCTCTCCTTGCCCCAGCGCGGTGGTGAACAGTGACACGAAGAATACCTCGATAGGGATGACCCTCTCACCCGGCGCGCCGGTTGCCACAACCTGGGCGCCCAGGGCGAGCATACTGGCTGGATGATCGTTCGCCGGATCGCCGTGCGCTAGGTTCCCAGCCACCGTCGCCAGGTTGCGCACTTGGGGATCGGCAATCACGTGCGTGGTATCCACAAGAATGGGATATTTCGAGTGGATCAAAGGCGAGGCTTCCAGTTCAGATTCCCGCGTTAGCCCGCCGATCTTCAGAAATCCTCCCTCCTCCTTGACGTAGGAGAGCCCCGCTATGCGGTTGATGTCGACCAGGTACGCGGGACGGGCGATGCGGAGCTTCATCATGGGGATGAGGCTCTGTCCGCCGCTCAGAATCTTCGCATCATCCCCATGCTGTTGTAGGAGGGCAATCGCTTCAGGAATCGTTGTAGGTCTGAGGTACTCAAAGGCTGGCGGGATCATCGCTTCCCCCTTTGTGTTAGGCAGTTCTGTACACGAACAGAGGTGTGAGAGTTGATCGACAGAAACGCGGGGTAAAACGTTACCACATTGCGGAGCCCCCTATAAACCGGGGAAAGTCGGCTGGGGACTTAGGTAGCTCCCCAAACGGTACGGAACCGTACAAATAAACCAAGTTTCCGGACCCACCTTATTTAGGATGCGTCCGCGTCCCCGCAGGCAGGTGCGACCTCCAATCCTCGATCGCCCGCCGGATGGCTTCCGGAGCCAGATTGCTGCACCTCATTTTGTATTCCGGGATGCCGCCTAGCGCGTCGGCTACCGCCTGCTCCGATAACTTCGAGGCCTCCTCAACGGACCTACCTAGAACCATTTCGGTGGCCATGGACGAACAGGCAATCGCCACGGCGCATCCCATGCACTTGAACTTTACATCCCGGACGACCCCTTGCTCGATGCGCAGCGTGATCAGGACGGTGTCGCTGTCCACCGGGCTCTTCACGATCGCCTTACCCGAGGGCTCATCGATGCTGCCCACGTTGCGTGGTGCGGCGTAATGGGCTTGGACTCGTTGGCTGTACAAGGCGAAAACCTCGCCTGATTGAACTCCCGCGCTGGGGAGCACTATCATACGCGATGGGACGGTCGTGGATCTTCACGCAAAAATCGCCGAGCTCGCCGCCCAGAGGGAGCCCTTTGCGGTAGCTACTGTGATTCGCGTAGAGGGCTCTTCTTCGGCAAAGCGCGGATCAAAAGCCATCATTGACGCGCAGGGAAAGTTGGTTCTCGGCTGGATTGGCGGCGGATGCGCCGAAAGTGCTGTCCGGAGTGAAGCCTTGCGATGCATCGAGATGGAGCAGCCACTCGTCGTTATCCTGGACATGACGGATGAACTCCTCGGCGTGGGAATGCCCTGCGGAGGGAAAATGGAAGTTTATATCGAGCCAGTCGTGCCCAAGCCCGAGCTCCTGATCGCTGGCCACGGCCGGATCGCCGAGAGCCTGGCGACGTTCGCCCACATGCTCGGGTTTCGCATTATCGTGAACGATCCCGGCGCCGACCTGACCTCATTCCCGCAGGCCGAGCGAGTAATTGCGGAAGACTTCGATCTCACCCAGACGCCCGTGGGTCACCACACTTACGTCGTGATCGCCACACAGCACAAAAATGACCACCGCTGGCTGCAAAAAGCCTTGGAAGGCGATGCGGCGTACGTAGCCCTGATCGCCAGCCAGCATCGGGCGAAGCTCGTGCTCGATTACCTTGCCGCCGAGGGAGTTCCGGCTGAGAAGATTGCAAGAATTTTTACGCCTGCGGGCCTTGACCTGGGTGCGATAACTCCGGAGGAGATTGCATTAAGCATCGTAAGCGAGATCGTGGCATTGCGTCGGGAAGGAACTGCCCGCGCTCTGCACCTGAAAGGGGCGGACGCGGATCTCGAGGCAAAACAAAAAGGGGATAAAGTAATCACCAAGTGCGACGTGCATACCGGAGATTGACTGCTTGTTGTTTGTTATTCGGAACGCACGCCCGATGTCGGATCCCGCGTTTCGCCCGAGCGCTTTCGCCGCTCTGAAACAATCTCAGCAATGATGCTGAGCGCGATCTCCTCGGGTGTTGCCGCTCCGATTTGCAATCCGGCAGGAACGCGAACGCCCGCCAATTTCTCCGCGGCGATTCCCTTGAGCCGCAAGCCACGAATCACTTCCTGGCCTCGTTTTCGGTTGGCTACCAGTGCGACATAGACGCTGTTCACCCGCAGGGCCTGCTCGATCGCCTCTTCGTCACATGTCCCACGGCTGGCCACTACGACATGGCGATCCGGATTCGCCCCCAGCACCACAAAATCAAGCGCGTGAAGGACGCGGTCCGCTTCCGGCACGTCGTCTACTGCCAGCAACGGGTCCACCAATGTGATCGTAAATCGCAATACTTGACCTAGTTTTGCTAGAGCAATAGCCATCGTGTCCCGGCCAACGATAACCAACTCGGGCTTTGGGGAAGTCTCCTCGACAAGCTCGCGACCTTGCAGATCTGTCGCCTCCAGCAAAGCCTCCTCCCTCTTTGCCCGATCTCCAGGGCGTCGAAGCGCCTCGAAATCTTCCCGGCGATCAATATCCAGCAGGATCCCCACGTCATCGACCGGCACTTTGACAATTCCTCGCGGATGGTCCCCGAAGATCGCACGGCAGCCGATGTCGCCGCCAAGGGCCATCACCTCAGGGAACACTGAGCGGTCAAGCAGGACAGGGTTGCCGCGAAAACCCCGGTAAGTTGGAATCGCGATCTGCGCCCCGGAGCTGCGATGTTCCGCGATCAGTTTGTCCAGTGTCGCCGGTCGGACAAAAGGCTGGTCTGCAAGAACGATTAGCGCCGCCTGAGCCTCAGGTCCTACTGCGGCGAGCCCAGCTTTCAAGGAAGTTCCCATACCCTGCTGGTAGCTCTCATTGAGGACCACGCACACATTGTGCGCATCAATCTCCCGCTGGATCGACTCTGCCGACGAGCCCAGAACAAGGACGATTTCCTCTACTTCGGAGGCGCGAACATTGTCGAGGACATGCTGTAAAAGCGGACGGTCGTCCAGACGCAGTAACTGCTTTGCCGTTCCCATCCGCGTTGATGTTCCGGCGGCTAGAATTATGGCTGATGTGGATGAGCCGACTCTGGTCATGGGCGCACTCGAAACATTCCCTGACAACCAAGTGCATTAGGTTGACTACCCGAAAGTCGCAAGAGCAAGCAAGCTGGCGCAGTAACCGACCAACCTACGACATCGGTCACTTTCGAACCGCACACCACCCCACACGTCTCGGCCCGTCCGGACCGCATCCGATCCCGTTCGGGTTAGCTACTCGCATGAGCCGACGCCTGAAGAGTCTTAACCTTTTCGGCTATCAACCCAGAACCTCGTGTCGCCGCCTCTCGCGCAGGAGCATCTATGTCAACATGTGCATTCGTGTCTTTGGTCTGTAGTTCTAGTTCTACGAGGACGAGCTACAAGCCATCTCACAAATAGCAACCTTGACGTTTCCCATAACGCCGTTTCTGGCCAGCGTACCCATTGAACGCTAGCCGTCTAACTAAATGCTGCAGGAAACGGCACTGAACCGAATGTGTCTATGCTTTCTTGATCTTTGCCTCGAAAGCTGTTGCCAGCTGATGAGGTCTTCTAGTCACTCCGGTTACGGCGCCAGCGCTCCGATTCGGCTTCATAGATAAGCTCGTTCTGCAGCAGTTCGCGCAGCTGATCGCGATTGCCGCTTTTCAGCTCACGTTCCAGTTTCCGCAAGGCAAGCGCGACCACATGGTAGTGATGCAGGCCCCGGTATGCAGGATCTGATGTGATTTCAAGCCAGATCTTATGAAGCAGTTCGAGATCTTCCGGGCGCAAGCGCGGCGTGTGTGGCCCGAGTGAATACGTCGAGGAGCGACCGTCCGGAAATACAACCTCGAGTTCCAGACGGGGGTGGGGCTCCGGTAGGCGTTCCCACGCGTCTCCCGTGAGCTTAGCTTGCTCATCAGCTGTGAGCTTGTTCGAGAGGCCACACACAATCTGGCTCGAATCGAGACGCTGTGCCGTCACGACGATGGCATCGAACACGCCCGTTGCCGGCACCACTAGCAGGGAAACGGGTTTACCTTCCTTCTCGGCAGCAGCCACTACCGCCGTGAAAAGCTCCTGTTCGTACTGGTCGAAAACATCTGTCGCTTCCATCACCATGCTGCCGCTGAATGTGTGTTCGCGATGGTAGACGCGCGCCGTCATTACAACCACATCTTGCTTCGTTGTATCAGTACGGGCGAGGGCCTGGCGCAAATAGTAAAGATTGCGAGGATCACGGACCGCCACCAGAATGTTGCCCTGCCGTACGCCCAGGGCACTGCTTCCCAATTCTTGGTTGCCATACACACGAAATTGCTCAAGACTTCCGACCTGACCTCGACGCTGCTTCGCAACCCGCCGCTCGGAAACGGTGAAAATGGCGTAAAAAACAACTGTGAAGATCACGCCTGCGATGGTTGCATCCTTTTTCGTGAGTAGGTTCACCATGGCAGTGAGGAATAGCACAGCGGTGATGACCAGTACGCCGAGCGGTAGCTCCTTGTCGCGAAAACGAAGATTGCCTGGAACTTTCCATTGCCGGTGCTCGGGTTCCGTGTAGCGCAGCCTTAGGACCGCCAAGCCATTGAAGGCGAAACTCCAAACCACGCCGAAGGCGTATAAACCAGCCAGGAGATAGACGTTTCCGCCGCTGGCTATGATCGTGAGCGCCTGGAGACCAACAATGAGATTGATAATACGGTAGCTCGTGCCATATCTCTTCTGCGGCTTCTGAAACCAGTCGGTCAGCACCCCGCCTTCCGCCAGTCGGTTTAGCACTCCGTTAGCGCCGACGATGGAAGTGTTCTCCGCTCCCGACAGAATCAGCACTCCGACAAGCACGACGAAGCCGTGAAACAAAAGCTTGAGCGCGTGAGGCCCACTGAGGTACATGGCGATGCCGCCAATGAGGTTGGCAAAGTACTCGTGCCGCACGGCGTCGGGGATGATCATGACGCCGAAAAAGGAGACGAGCGAGGTGAACAGCAGGCTATAGATGAAGATCACAAGCCCCGTCTTTTGAAGATTCTTCAACTTCGGGTGTTCGATCTCGCGATTGACCTGTGCCAGTGTTTCTTCGCCGCTCATCGCCAAGACCGAGTGCCCGAAGCCCACGAACAAGATGATGAATGTCAGGTGACTCAGCCAAGTGCCGTCCAGCCATCCCAGCGAACGATGATCCAGCCTCATCGCTCCTGGGTGAAGAGGATTGGATGGCAGCTGGGACGGAACCTTGAACAGCGTGACCAGACACCACACGATCAGTATCACCACCATAACCGTGGTGATTTTCATTATCTTCAAGGCTTTGTCGCTGCTCTCGTGGATGCCCTGTATGTTCTTCCACCAGAAGTACGACACAACGAGAATGCCGAAAGCAGCAGAAAAACCATTGGGTGGCAAATGGATTGGATGGCCCGCATAGCGACCGATGTCTTCGATGAATCCCGCCAAGTACTGTCCCGCTGAGACTGCACTGATGGGACCGGTCAACACATAATCGAACAGCAACGCCGACACCGAGATTTTTGCCAAGGTGCCGCCCATTGCTTCTTTGACGACGCGGTAAACGCCGCCACGCACGAACATCGCGCTGGACTCGATGTAGAGTGCGCGCACAGCGTAGCTGAAGATCATAACCGCCAGAATGAACCACGGAGCACTCTTGCCGATGTAGTGCTCCGCCTCGCCCCCGGCGTAGTAGGCCGAGGAGGCAAGGTCAGAAAGGACGATAGCGGCCGCGCGCCAGAAGGAGATGAAGCTCAACATTACCGTGGTGGCGATAAAGACCTGGGCACGAGGTCGGCTTGGGAGTGGTGTGGACATCTAAAGCTCTGGCCGGTTTCGGCGCCAGTTCTTAGGCACCGTGCCCCAGTTACTTGCGGTTTCCGACACGCTCATTCGGGGGCGCGAACCGTCAGCACAGGACAGTTGGCCTTGCAGACTATCTCGTATGCCTTGGCCCACGTCGTCTGACGTCGCGATGCGTCTTGAACGCGGTGCAACCCGAGCACAATCAGATTCGCGTTCCAAGCCGTTGCGGTTTCCAAGATTTTCTCTGGAGCCGAACCGAATTCAACCAGGAAAAACGGCTCTGATGCCAGTTGTACGTGCGCGGGAATCAAAGCGTGAAGCCTAGCTAGACATTCGTCTCTCTGACTGACTTTTGCATCGCCGGAGCCCTCACTGCCGTAAGTCACCACATGCAGTAGGGCAAGGGACGAACGCAGATCTTGCGCGAACGCAATCGCATACCTCACCGCAAACAGAGAATGAGCAGCGAAGCCCGTCGCCGCAAGTATGCGCTCGGCGCCGAATTCCGGATCCTGGCCTGAAATACTCGGACCCAGGGTCATGACGGGGCACGGAGCCTGACGGAATATATTCTCCGCAACCGACCCTAAGATGAGTTTCCGAACACCTGTCCGCCCATGGGTTCCGATCACAACCAGGTCGATTTTTCGCTCGGCAATGAGTTGTGCCAGGACTTTCCAAATATCGCCGGATCGCACGATTAATTCGTGCTCGATGCCGTCCAGACGATTGGCGAGTAGCTGCTTCATGATTTCCTGCTGTCCAGTACGCCACCCGTCCATCAGAGCGCTTTCGGAGCGTGAGGTAACCACGTTTGTCACAAACAATTTCGAGCCGTGGCGGCGTGCAAGTGAGGTCGCATACAGAACCGCCTGCTTGGAGGCATCGGAGAAGTCGGTGGCAACCAACACGTTGTCAAGCTTCAGGTGAAAACTGGAATGGTATGCAGGCATCTGGACGCGCCAGTATATCGTCCCCGCGTCGCGTTGTCCCAGAAGCTTGCGAGGGCGACCGTTTCCTGGCATTCGCGGCGACTGTTCATGAATCGCGGACAATCCGGGAATTATTGCGGGCCAGAAGTCCGGTTCGGGGAAGTCAGACCAGACTTCCCCAACGCCGCTTGTGGATCGAAAGAGGAAGCGCCAAAGGGCTACGGACTCCTTCCGCATTGCACATTCTGAGTCTAGAAGCTCCCCGAATGTCCTCGCTGTGGGATAACACGACGGTTCAATCAGGTAGGCCGAAACGAGCCAGCATTTCGCGCCGG
>DATMOO010000233.1:0-2349 GCA_035568275.1 Candidatus Sulfotelmatobacter sp. | reverse complement strand
TCGATCAACTGCCCGATCGTCCAGCGTCTGGATTGAGAGCCGGCACGCTAACACTAAAGCGGCCCGCCATCTCAGACTTCGAAATGGCGGGCCTTTTCATACCGTAGCTTAGCCGGAATATTCCGCCGCCTCACGATTGGTTTCGGTGGCATCCTAAGCGGCGATTGATAGCACGACATGACCTTCACGATGGTCCGTTGTGCTCCAGGTAACTTCTTAAGGAGAACGAGATGGCAGTAAAGTTAGTGGTGATTTATCCACGCCCAAAGGATGTCGAAGCCTTCGAAGCAGCCTACAACCGAGAGCATGTGCCCATGGCGGTCGCGAAACTTGCCGGCAAAACCAAGATTGTCGCGACCGGGGTACTCGGTTCTCCGGCGGGCGAAGCTCCCTTCCACCGCATCGCTGAGGTCTATTTCCCGTCGATGGAGGCTCTCGAACAGTGTGCAGCTTCCGAAGGCGGCAAACAGACGATTGGGAATGCAGTTTCGATTTCGTCGGGCGGCGCACCAGTCTTTCTGGTCGTGGAGGAGAAGACGTTTGTATTTTGAATGGTACAGGCCGACAGGGCTCCTGCTATTGCCACTCGTGATGTTTGGGTTTGTGGCCAGCGCAGTCGGACAAACCAACCCTAATCACCCCGCACGCGAACAGTCGCGGTATCTCAGCCGGGCCATGAATCAACCTGTGGACTGGTACCCTTGGGGTGCGGACCCATTCAAGCGCGCAAAGGAGCTACACCGTCCCATCCTTCTAGATGTTGGAGCTGTATGGTGTCCCTGGTGTGCGCTCATGGATCGCGATACGTACAGCAACGTCGACATCGCGAATTACATCAA
Source organism: Candidatus Sulfotelmatobacter sp. (assembly GCA_035568275.1). Taxonomy (GTDB): domain Bacteria; phylum Acidobacteriota; class Terriglobia; order Terriglobales; family Acidobacteriaceae; genus Sulfotelmatobacter. The sequence continues at coordinate 1,510 of DATMOO010000233.1, read as the reverse complement.
TCAGCACTTCGTCGCTGTGAAGGTCGACTTCGATGCCTCACCGAAGCTGGTGGCGCAGCTGCAGCAAGCCCAAGCCGTGCTGAATCTTCCTGCCGGGCTACCTCTCACATCATTCATGACGCCAGACGGTAGGCTTTACTTTGGAGCCGGGTACCTCCCTGCTGAACGCAAAAATGGTAAGCCATCTTTTCGTGAAGCCGCTGATGAAGCTTTGGCTCGCTTCGCGAATAGATCCACGGTTGAGGAGCAGTCATTTCAGTTGGAGCTAGAAGAATGACCATGAAAAGATTAGTCTTGCATTTCTTTCTGCTGTCGATGCTGAGCAGCCCGCTGCTGTTTGCCATCGATAATCTGAAGCTCAATTCGAAACTCGATTACACAAGCGACAGCCTCGATGGTCCGTTGATCACGGGAGATGATGCGCAGAAAGGATTTGTTCCGGGCAAGCCCAACTACGTCATTATTTACGGCGAAGGATGCTTCAACTCCAAAAGACAGGCGCAGCGCACTGTTGAGCTGTACAACAAATACCGTTCCCGGGTGCACTTTGTCGTCATCGACCTAGACATTCAGCGCTCGCCCGAGCAGCAAAAGCTGGTCAAGCAATACTACAAGGGCTATATCCCCCACGTTCTAGTGTTGGATGCCCACGGTGAAGCCCTTTACAACCAGTCTGGAGAAGTGGACTCCGAGGCTATCGGGAATATCTTCGAGAAGGCTCTCGGCCACTGATCAAAGGATCTCGGCGCCGGTAGGAAGATCTGCTTTGACGCTGCCTAGGATTAGGACGTAGTGAGTTCGCCCACGAACGATAGATGAGGGGGCTACGCTACGATAGAAACGTTAATCTTGATCTCTGCGCTTCAGGGTCGGACGGTCGTCTTGACTGCCGGTATCGCTCCCATTGCCGGGCGTTTTGCTGCTGTCCGCCGTAGTGCGCTGCCGCAACGTAGGACGCTTGTCGTGTTCCACATTCTGATCCTGTATCTTACGACGGTTTTCGAGGGAAGCGAGCCGCGCCTTCACTTCGTCGAACTCTGAGGTCGTCACCAGGTATTCTGGGCGGGCTGGCAGGATCCGATGGATTTCTTCCTGCGTCTTGGTGATACGGTCGGGCGTCTGCGGGTGAGTTGCAAAGGCTTTGGCAAGCCTACCAGGTTTTTCTTTCTCCTGCGCCTGGACCTTCTCAAAGAATGCAAGAAAGGCCTGCGGATCGTACCCGGTCTTGTACATATACTGCACGCCGAGATAGTCGGCCTCGGCTTCGAAATTGCGCGAGAATGTCATAAATGTCAGCGGCAAGGCCAGACGAGCGGCGCTCTGAAGCGCATACCCGAGGCCGCCGCCCACAAAAATGAGCGGAATCGTGGCAAAATTGGCCAGCTGTCCACGGGTCATCTGGCGTGTCCCGTGACGTGCTGCGACGTGCGCAATTTCGTGCGCCATCACGCCTGCCAGTTCCGCCTCTTCGTCGGCCGCGAGGATCAGCCCCGAGTTCACGTAAAAGAAG
>DATMOO010000232.1:0-4785 GCA_035568275.1 Candidatus Sulfotelmatobacter sp. | reverse complement strand
GACCTGTCGGGTTACACCCAAGCGGAGCTGGACGAAGTGGCGCTGCGGTTAAATCAGCGTCCAAGAAAAACCTTAGGATTTCAAACTCCCGCCAGTAAACTTCAACAAAGTGTCGCATCGACCGGTTGAGCTGGCAGCGTTAATCGTCCAAGTGCCGCGACGGTTCGCTTCGATTACTTCTCGAACGGGGTTGCGGGATAACTTCCGTAGAGCTGAGTAACCACGCATTAACTAAGAAGGTGAACACGATTAGTTCTCATTGATCTCAGATTTATACTGTCTCCAATGATCCCCAAAGCGCAATCCCTGCCCAAACCGCTTACGTTGAAAGCTGGTGGGCGGTTCCGTTCGGCTCTGCCCCTGGCCATCGCTGTTGTTGGCGTCGCGTTCCTCACGGTAGGCTGCAAGCACGCGCCGGATGGCCGAAAGGTCCTGCTGCAATCGGAAGTTGCTGTTGACAACGTCCGATCCTTCCGCGCACATATCGAGATCTTGGCTGGGCGAGTAACAATGGGCGGCAAAACAACCACCGATGCTGAGTACGACTGCGATCGCTTCGTGGCCCATTATGTTGTCTGGCAGGAACAATTGAACCAGCGGATGGAATACATACGGACAAGGAGCACCATATTCCGCCGTGATCTGCAGAGTGGACGGATGGCGTGGACGGTCGTGTCGAATCCGGCAGGTGTGGGCCCTTGCCAGCGGTTGCAGTATGGACAATCCTGGGATCCATCCGCCAACTTATTCAGCGCCGAGCAGGGGGACATCATTCCTCCTTTCTTCTTCCTCGCCAATAAGCGATACCCGCCAAAGATCGAGCAAATCGGCAAGGAGCCAATCGACGCGGTAGATTGTGAAATCTGGAAGGTTGACGAAGGCAGTGGATTTACACTGCGCACGATCTGGATCGGTGTGGAAGACCGGCTGCCGCGTAAGTACGTTGCAGGTGAGATTGCGAATCCACTGGGTGCGGTGACATTTTCGAACTACGGGCAGCGTTTCGATTTCGAGGTTCCACCAGAAGTACCGACACCCTAAAACAGACAGCCAAGAGATTCATAACCGCAACGATGATATGACTCGACGCAACACTTTCGTCACCCTATTGCCGGCTGGAATCGTTCTCCTGGCTTGCTCGTTCATGACTTCATGCAAGAAAGAGACTTGCACAGTAGAGCCCGCAGCTGTGGCGATAATGACCCCGGACAAGGGGGCTGCGATTGATTTGTACACCAAGAAATGCCATGACCGAGGGACGAAGGATCCGACGAAAAACAAGGAATACCAGGTCGTTGTCCTGCGGCCGGTAGCGGAACCTCCGCCAGAAGACAATCGGTATAAGGAAGAAGACGTGGTGTTCGAAGTAGAAAAGGGTCCTGAGCGAATGCAGCTTTCTTTCGGCAACCCAGGAACTCTAGTCTACTTTAATTACTTACCTGAAGAGGAGCGGAAGAGTGGGCTGGCTATAGAATGCTATCTCTCATGCCCGGAGGCAGGACTACGCAAACAGCTATTGAGCTGGCACGGCAAGCCCATCCACTACTTCCGAACCGAGGCACCCAACACCCCACCGATCGTACAGTAGGGGGGACGGGGATAGACGGGGCGTTTCCTAATCATTTTGCCTGAAACTGTGGCTGAGTTCGCGCACCGGTCATCCGACGTCAGGAAAACGTTCCGCCCGTACCCGGTTTTCAAGAAGGAACCACGCAAAATCCATTGGAGAGTCTAACCGGACTACGCCGCCCCATTTGCTTGGCGCGCGCACCTAGTGGAACCGGATCAAATAAATATTCTCGCCTCGACCATGTTTCGCCACCTTGAGCAGGTCCAGAACGCCCAGGAATCCAGACTCGCGCGCCAGCTCAGGAGTAATATCCGGAAAACCTATCGGTTCAATCGAATCGACTTCAATCTCGCCTTCCTCCATACGGTATCGCGCGCCCACTCGGACGCGGGGACTCATCCAGATCCGCACACTACAAGTAATCTCTCCCCGCCATATCCCCTCGCGAAGCCGTTCAGTGAACACCATGAAGGGAGTTTACGTCCAACGCCGCAGTCCGCCTAGTTTACAAAACGCTGGCCCACGCGACGCGAACCTAAATGGGCCCTTGATAGCGCCGCAGCCGCACGGCCGCGGCAAGGAATGCTGCTGCGACGACCAGGCCAATCCACAACCCCGGACTGCTAAGGAATGTTCCTGCCGCGATATGTGTCATGGGCCCCGATGGGAACATATTGTCCGGGGAGTCAAACGCTGGCGCGGCTCCAATCAATCGCGACCCCACCAGAGCAGCGAAATGCCAGGTACGGAACACGATGAGTTCAACGCCGCCAATGGCGACCAGCGGTAATACAGCCCATAGAAATGTCGCGCGTCGCGCCCATCCGGATACCAGAATCAGCCAGCAATAGATTGGCAAAGGCCAAAGCGCGTGGGCCGTCAAAATGTGGTAGAGCATCAGCAGCGACATCCGGAAGAACGACAATTTCGTCCATAGCGCCGCCACACTCTGACCTCTCCCCAATAGTATTAAGCTGCTCAACAGCAGCATGATCCCCTGCATCGCGACGGCGATCGCAAAGGTTAGCAGCGGCAGAACGACGAGGGGAATGCTCACCTTCGCGAGCACGGTAGTGAGATCGGATACCGGCAGCGACTTCCAGAACAGGATGCTGCGATCGCGGCGCTCGGAGTGCAGCGCTTCGAGACAATAGAACACACTCACGATAATACAGGTGAGCATCATCAGCCCCGCTGCCACGTCGTATGGCTGGGTAACCGCTTCACTGGCTTGCGCCGGATCGAGTTTCAGCGCTTTCTCCCAGATGCCCGCGATCGCGCTCATCGAGAAGGCGAATAGAGCTACCGCGGCGACGGCCAATGGCGCAATGTAGATGGAACGGTACTCCCATAATTCACGGCGCACCGACCAATATAAGGCGCGAGTTGGCGGGAACGCCGCAGGTGCGACGCTCTGGGCTTGGAAGGATTCGGACACCGCATTCGATGGAGTACTCATCTACCCGCTCCTTGTGCTTGGCCGACTTGACAGCCCATCACCGCGACGAACAAGTCGGCGATGCTGGGAGTACGCACCTCACCAAGCGCAGCCAGTTGCTGGCGATCCACACCGTCGAACAGCAGAATGCTACCGCCGAACACCGTTCGCTCCTGCATTGGCTTGAGCGCCCGCGCTGCGGCGGCCTTCTCCGGATGCACTATCACTTCCAGATAGCGCGACTCCACTTCTTCCATGCTGCGATTGAAAACGATCCGCCCGCGATCGATGAACACGACCTCGGTGAGCACGTTCTCGATCTCCTCCACCTGATGTGTGGCCACCACGATCGTGCGGCTCCGATCGAAGTAGTCGTTCAGCAGGGAATCGTAGAACTGCTTGCGATACAGAATGTCGAGACCCAGCGTCGGTTCGTCCAGCACGAGCAACCTCGCGTCAATGGCCATGACCAGTGCGAGGTGCAGCTGGGTCACCATGCCCTTCGACAATTCCCTGACCTTGTTCGCGAGCCGTATGGAGGTTTTCCCCAGAAAAGCTTCCGCCTTCGCCCGATCGAATCGCGGATGCACGCCGGCGATGTAGTCCAGTAGCTGCGAAACCCGCGCCCAGCGCGGCAGCACCGCAACATCAGCAATGAAGCACACATCCCGCATGAGTTGATCGCGCTCGCTCCAGGGGTTGCGTCCAAGTACCCTCAGCTCTCCCTCATATGCCGTGAGGCCCAGAATCGCGTTGAGCGCGGTGGTCTTGCCGGCGCCGTTGGGGCCAATGATTCCGAGAATCCGTCCTTCTTCCACCCGCAGGTCGACGCCGTCCAGCGCCGTGGTTTTGCCGAAGGCCTTTCGCAGGCCGCGCGCTTCTATGAATGCCATGGCATCAACGCTCCTTCTTTGGGGGATTGGACTCGGCGGGTCTTGCCAGCGCGTCATCGAGAGATGGATGTTGGGTTGGGTGGGTTGCGCCGTTCAACAGCTCGCTCGCCGTGAGGCCGAGCCGCTCAATCGTTGCGCGGACTCTTGGCCACTCTTCTCCCAGGAACTTCTGCCGTTCTGCCTTGAGCAACAAACTGCGCGCCCCAGTATTGACGAACATGCCTAGACCGCGCTTGGACTCCACCAGACCTTCGTCCACCAGTTGTTGATAGCCCTTGAGGACCGTAAGTGGATTGACCCGGTATTCAGCCGCGACGTTGCGCACAGAAGGCAGCGGGTCGCCTTCCTTGAGCACGCCATCCAGAATCATCGCGACCACACGGTCCCGAAGCTGGCGGTAGATCGGCTGACTGTCATTCCATTCACGGTCCATTAGGGCTTCCAGTTCGTGTTACCGGCCACGCCGTCCGTCATTCTGTCCGCTTCAAGTCGAAGTGCGCGTGGACAGGCTTGTCTCCTGGCATCATATACGTCCAGTCCTCGATGTGGTGATTCGAGTCGATGAACGTGAACACTGCATGGTGCATGTGTCCGTAATTCGTGCTGCCGGAGATGTCGGAAAAATCGAATTCCACGGACTTTCCGTCCGCCGAGGGCCTGGCCAGCATGCGCGGCCGGTTTCCCGCGTCGCAATAATGAACCAGTGTAAGTCGGCCTCCGTCCACATAGAACATCGTGACCGGATGATCGTACTTAGCCGCGTCCAGCGGCGTTCCCGCTTCTTGCATTTCATGCACGAGCGCGTTTCCCCTGGAGGTCACGCGCATCGTGATGTGCAAGGGCTTTCCGTCTGCCATCTCCGGCTGCGGCGGATCGAGGGTCAC
>DATMOO010000231.1:0-3273 GCA_035568275.1 Candidatus Sulfotelmatobacter sp. | reverse complement strand
GTTCATGAAGTACGTGAGCGATGTGGCTCTTCGTGAGGACGACTACCTGCTCGGGCAGATATTTTATTCGTTGAATGAAGATTGCCAATGGCACCGGCAGTGGAGCGAGTCCTTGATTAGAATGGCGATCGAAGAAAATGTTCGCAACCAGGACACGATTCAGAGGTGGATCAATCAATGGTATCCGCTTGCGGCTCGCGCGGTGCATACACTTGCATCCCTTGTTGAAGACAGCTTGCAACAGATGAAGACACCACCCCTCGAACCCACGGAACGGGCCATCGATCGCTACTATCGCGACTACCTTCGGTCAATGAACCTGCAAGTTGTCTCGTGAATCTCTAAAGCGCCTCCTTGTCCGCTTAAATAACGGGAACACCGGATCGTGCAGGGTATCTAGAGCACAAGAAACCTTCCTGTCCGCATGTTGACAGGACGCGTCGAACCTACGTCACACTCGACGCTATCTTTGGGTGCGGTGTTTACCGAGCCGCACACGTCTGGTGCTTAGGACTGGCAGATTTACGATCTCTCGCTGCTGCAGAGAGTGGCGCGCAGCGTGCAATGTCTAGATGCGTGCAATGAATTGGAACCATTTAGGTACTTGAACTTGCGAATTTCAACAAACATCAGTGAGGATCAACACCCCGCATCAGGGCAGATCGCGTCTTCCACGAGTATCGAAAGTCCAAGCCTGGCCGTAGTTTGAGCTTCGGGAGAATCAAGATGATTAAAGAAATACTGACGCGCTGGCCGGTGGTTCGACAGTTTTTGACCCATAGCGATGGTACTGGTGTGGAAGCCATGAGCGATCGGACTCACAATCTTGCTCCCAAGCATCGTGATGCTCAGGTTGCGCGCTCAGTGTGTCCCTACTGTGCGGTAGGGTGCGGACAGCTTGTGTATCACAAGGATGGAAAGCTTGTCTCAATTGAAGGAGACCCAGATTCGTTTATTTCCCGCGGGCGGCTTTGCCCAAAGGGGTCCGATAGTTTCGAACTATTGACGCACGCGAACCGGGAGACGCGCATAAAGTATCGCAGGCCGTACTCCACCCGGTGGGAGGAACTGGAACTTGAGACGGCGATGGACATGATCGCCGATCGTGTCTGGGACACGCGGGAGCGCACCTTCGTGGAGGAGAGGGATGGAGAGGTCGTAATGCATACGACTGCCATGGCCCACCTTGGTGGCGCGACTCTCGATAACGAAGAAAACTACCTGATCAAAAAGCTCTTCGCGGCCGGCCTGGGCATGGTCTGCATCAGCAACCAGGCCCGCATATGACACAGCTCGACGGTGCCCGGTCTGGGCACCTCCTTCGGCCGAGGCGGAGCGACAACTGCGCCGAGCGATCTCGTAAATTCTGATGCCATCCTGATTATGGGCTCGAACATGGCGGAGAATCACCCGGTCGGCTTCCAGTGGGTGATCGAAGCGCGAGAGCGCGGTGCCAAGGTCATTCACGTCGATCCGCGCTTCAGCCGCACGTCCGCCATGGCAGACATTTGGGCTCCTCTGCGCGCCGGATCGGACATCCTGTTTCTTGGGGGGCTCATCCATTACGTTCTCGAAAACGAAAAAGTTTTTCGCGAGTACGTGATCCACTACACCAACGCTTCGATCATCCTTCCAGAGGAGTTTAAGGATACCGAGGATCTGGGAGGCGTCTTCTCTGGTTGGGACGCGAACAATAGGCGTTATGACAGCAGCGCCTGGCTTTACGGGGCTTGTGTCGAGGGTGGCCGGGTGGCGCCCAAGAGTGCCGGACCTCATTCCGGTCACTGCAAGGATGGCACTGGAGCCGCTGGCGACCTCAGGGATTGTGAGCGCGACCCCACGCTGAGCGACCCACGATGTGTATACCAAGTTTTGAAGAGGCATTATGCGCGATACACGCCTGAATTAGTTGAACGGTTTTGCGGTGTTCCCCGCGAGCGGTTCCTGAAAATTGCGGAGACATTTTGCTCGGCATCAGGCCCGGAAAAGACAGGAGCAATTTGCTATGCGCTGGGTTGGACGCAGCAGTCGAAAGGTCCGCAAATCATTCGCGCGGCTGCGATCCTTCAGCTGCTTCTCGGCAACATTGGACGGCCGGGAGGAGGCATTCTCGCTCTGCGCGGGCATGCCTCGATTCAAGGTTCAACTGATATCCCGACCCTCTACGACATTCTGCCCGGCTACTTGCCTATGCCGAATCTAGCGCTGGACTCGAAGAATCTTGCGGATTACGTTGCAACACATCGCGATCCCACGGGCTGGTGGTGGAACTTCGATAAGTACATCGTGAGCCTGCTCAAGGCTTATTACGGCGAGGGAGCGAAAAAAGAAAACGATTGGGGCTTCAATTGGCTGCCACGTGTGACCGGTGACCATTCGCACCAGGGATATTTTCTGGAAATGTTGGACGGCAAGATTGAGGGTCTGTTTGTGATGGGACAAAACCCGGCAGTAGCCGGCCCCAACTCGCGACTGGAGCGTAAGGCGCTCTCCAAGCTGAAGTGGCTCGTCGTGCGCGACCTGGTCGAGCTTGAGACCGCCTCTTTCTGGTACGACTCGCCCGAGGTGGAACGCGGCGAGCTTCGCCCGGAGCGAATCGCAACGGAAGTCTTTCTCCTGCCCGCCGCCGGGCATGCTGAAAAAGACGGCTGCTTCACCAACACGCAGCGTCTGCTGCAGTGGCACCAGAAAGCGGTCGATCCCCCCGGGGACGCACGCAGCGAAACCTGGTTCATGTACCACCTGGGCCGCCGCCTGAAGGAGAAGGCCAAGCAAGATCCGCGGCCGCGCAATGCCGGGTTGAGTGCCTTGACCTGGAACTATTCCCTGGAAGGAAAGTTGCAAGAGCCCAAGGTGGAAGAAGTTCTGCAAGAGATCAACGGCTACGCAGTAGCCGACCACACTCTGGTAAGTGGATTCAACGAATTGAAAGCTGACGGATCCACCGCTTGCGGTTGCTGGATCTACTCCGGCGTGTTCCCTCGCCCTGGTGAGAACCGCGCCAACCAGCGGAATTCGCTGGACCTCTTGGGACACGGCTGGGGCTTTGCTTGGCCTCTGGACCGCCGCGTCCTCTATAACCGCGCTTCCGCCCGTCCTGATGGACGGCCTTGGAGCGAGCGCAAGAAACTGGTTTGGTGGGATGAGCAGAACAAAGAGTGGACTGGGCTGGACGTCCCGGACTTCACGAGGACGAAAGCGCCGAACTATCAGCCGCCGAAACACGCGCAGGGTGATGAGGCTCTCGCCGGAGATAAACCTTTTATCCTGCAC
>DATMOO010000230.1:0-48892 GCA_035568275.1 Candidatus Sulfotelmatobacter sp. | reverse complement strand
GGTACGCTGCCCATGATGGGTCCGCTCTTTGAAGACGAATCCGGTCAGGGGGATATCCACTTGAGGATATCCGTCATGACCGTTTTGCTGTCGACTGCGGCGCTGCTTTTCGTGGGCGTAGTCAGCGGCCTGGTGCCGGCGGTGAGGGCTTCGAAACTCGATCCGGTGGAAGCACTGCGATACGAGTAAGTCTCTCCGCAAGTGGGTGCACCGGACACCGATTTTCCACGAAATGTCATTTGATTGGCGCTACGGTTCGCAGTAACTTGGTGTTGACGGACCAACGCGGGGGTGCACGGTGCCGATCTCTGCCACAGACTCCATTACGCTCGCCTTTGAGCATACGAAGCGCCAACTCTTCAAGCCATTCCGCTTTGGTCAGTGGGTGCGTCTCGCATTTGTCGGATTGCTTGCAGGAGAGTTGGGTTCCGGCGGCAACCTCAATCCGTCGTCGCACGGCACGCAACCCGCGACCATTCCACAACTCGGCGAGATCTATCACAAGATTGATCCCGCGATTCTTGCCAGCGTCATCACCGTCCTGGTGATCACGGGCATCGTACTCATGGTTGTGATGGCTTACATCAGCAGCGTGATGCGTTTCATTCTGTTCGATAGCGTCCTGACGCGGGAGTGCCATCTTCGCGCAGGCTGGGGCCGGCGGCAGGAGAACGGTTGGAAATATTTCCTGTGGCAGTTGGGCCTTTTGCTGGCGACTTTTGCAGGAGCGCTCGTCCTGGTCGGCGGACCCGCGGCGTTTGCCTTTGGGATGGGGTGGTTTCAACCTCCTCGAGCCCATCTCGTGCAGTTGGTGCTTACCGGCGTTATTGTGTTCATTTTGTTCGTTGGTTTTGTAATTGGCCTGGCCCTGGTTCACGTCCTGACCAAAGATTTCATTGTTCCCCAGATGGCTTTTGAAGGAATCAGCGCTCTCGAAGCGTGGCGCAGGCTATGGCCCATGATCCAGGCCGAAGCGAAGGGATACGCCGCTTATATCGCAATGAAGATTGTTTTGACGATTGTTGTGGGAATCGCGATTGGAATTGTGACGCTGATCCTCGGCTTGATCCTTGCCATTCCTGTGATTGGGGCAGTAGCGGCAGCGTTGATCGCGGGCAAAAGTGCAGGGCTGACGTGGAATCTTCTCACGATCAGCGCCGCGGCAGCGGCTGGATGCATCCTGTTCGCGATCTTCTTCTTCCTGGTGTCGCTGATTTCTGTGCCCGCGATCGTGTTCTTCCCGGCGTATTCGATTTACTTTTTTGCAGCTAGGTACCAACCCTTGAGCCTGGCGCTCTACTCTTCGGCGCCACAGTCGGCGGTTCCGCAAGGCGCATCGCCTCCCCTAACGCCCCCACCTTACCCCGCAATGTAGCTGTTCAGGGTGATTGCAGCTTTAGTCGGGCGGTCTGCGTCCTGTGCGGCCAGGAGAATCGGCGCCCGATGATGCATTTGACGATCAGGTGATCGGTGGAGCGCGTTGCTCCGACGCCGACCCCGAAGTTGAACTCCCATTGCGGGCCGAAGTCGATGTCGATGTTGGGGAAAAACTGCTGCTGCTGATCGCGCAACGGATCAAATCCGTTGAGTGAACCGTATGCGGCGTAGTACTCGAGTCCGCCGGCAATCTTCTTCGTGAAATCGTAGCTGACCTTTGCGTTGGGAGAAAATGTCACACCCTGGCTGACGCCTGGGCCGTGAAACGATCGGTCCAGCGCGGGATTGAAGCTCAAGTACCAGGGACCGATCTTCTTATCGATAATCGGTCGAATTTCCCAGGTCCATGTATCCGGCGAGAATGCGGCGCGCTGATAGCCGAACTCCGTCGACAGGCTCACTCCTACCTGCCAGTGCCAGCTTTCAGGTGCGCGCACGCGGGGACGGATGTGATCGCCCACCCATTGCCATCCGCCATCAGGTTGAATGCTGGAGAAAACGTAGAAACCGACTTCTGCCCAGTCATTGATCCCCTGCGTAAGCTCGAGGGTTTCGTGCATGGCGTGATTGGTGGGCAGCATTCCATCCTGTACGGTTTTGCTGCCGTCTATGGTGAAGTTGGAATGAATTTCAACCATCGTCGAGCGCGGATTGACCGTGTCTGAGCCGTACACCTGGATTTCATAGTTGTCTTGCGCGCGAGCGTAGCTACTTGTGACCGCGAGGGCCAGTAATAACAGAAGTGCCAGCGAGAACGAGCGGAGCATGAGTTCGGGAGGCGGTGGACGCTTATACGCAGCACCGCCATTCCATGATGCATGGTTGGGCGGGAAAGAAGCAAACGCCGCATCTGGCCGGGAACTCCCTTGGTCGATCAGGTGTCTGATGTTGCAGACACGCGTGCCCGAGAGGAGCAATTCCCGATGGCTTTCTCAATGGCGGGCCGAGGTGCGTCTGGACCACAGATCAACGTTACGCCGCTGATTGATGTGCTGCTGACGCTGATCATCATGTTCATGCTGGTGGTATCCATGGATCCGGAATATGGAGAAAAAGCGCAGATTCCGCAACCGAATCAAACCGAAACCCCTGCGGTGCCCCAACCGCGCACAGTGGTAATCGAGGTAGTTTGGACGGCAAAAGATCAACCCCCAACCGTCAAGATCAATCAGGAAGATGTTCCGTGGACGGACCTGGAATCCCGGCTCACGCGGATCTATCTCTCGCGTATGGAAAAGGTGGCCTTTGTGCGTGGTGATGCAGACGTTGATTTCCAGTACGTGGCGGATGTCATCGATCTTGCCCACCACGCTGGAGTGCAACGAGTCGGGTTGATGACCCAGAACCAAACGCTTGCCGGAGAGTAGTGATCCGCTAACGAAAGAGTAAAGCGGCAAGTACGACCGTACCTTTCGTTCTGTGTTCGGGTTGATGAAATGAAAGCAGGCAGACTCGGTTATGTTGCAGACGTGGCGCAAACCAACAAGGCTGTTCGGCGATTTCAATACGCTCCAATTCGCGAGCGTCATGAGCTTGGTGCTGTTCGTCGTTCTCATTGAGTTTCTGACGACACCCACCTGGCACCACACGACAGCCGCCGATGTTCCTAAGGTTCTCCATCCAGTTTCCATGCCCGGCGCCGCTCGCGAAGATGCAATGAAAGTCACCATCACTCGTGACGGTAAGGTTTATTTTGGTGTGGAACAGGTTAGATCTTTTGATCTCTCGCAGAAGATCTCGGATCGCTTGAAGGACCCAGAAGTCGAGTGGAAGGTCTACATTGTTGCTGACATGCGCGCCAGGTGGGGGAGTATTAAACCAGTTCTGGATGGCGTCCACGCCGCTGGCATCCGTCGCATTGCCTTCCTAGTAGATCAGCGGCGCTCTGCCGCTTTCCATATGTAGCTGAATTGCGCTAGTCTCTCGCCCGGTTCTTGATCCAGATCGGGGTGCCCATAAAGCCGAAGGCGGCGCGAATTTGGTTCTCCAGGAACCGCTGATAGGCGAAGTGCAGCTTCACGGCTCGATTGGTGAAGAGCACGAACGTCGGTGGAGCAACGGAAGCCTGCGTCATGTAGAGAATCTTTACACGCTGGCGCATGGGGACCGACGCACGCTCGAAGTCGACGTGCTCGAGAAAGCGGTTCATTTCTGATGTTGTCACTCGCTTCCGGCGCTCGGCAGCGACCTCTTGGAGTAGAGGGAAGATCTTCTCAGTGCCTTTTCCCGTTTGAGCTGAGATGAAGACGACCGGCGCGTAGCTCAAGAATTTGAGCTCGTAGCGTAGACGCTCTTCATAGGCGTCACGGTCACCGGGCCGCTTCGTTTCCCGCATGCGCTCGGACTTCGTCGGCCTCCCTGATTTTTTCTGGCCGCTGATCATCAGGTCCCACTTGTTGACCACGATAATGATCGATCGCCCGCTCTCATGTGCGTAGCCGGCGACGGTGGCATCGAGTTGGCTGACGCCTTCGGTTGCATCGATGACCAGGAGCGCAATGTCGGCCGCCTCCAGATGCTTGCGCGCCATCACCACTGATAGCTTTTCGGCCATCAAGTGCGTCTTGCCTTTGCGCCGGATGCCCGCCGTGTCGATGAAGCGAAAGCGTTGCCCGTCGTGCTCAATGACTTCGTCGACGGCATCTCGGGTGGTGCCGGGTATTGGGGAGACGATCGCTCGGTCCGACGAGGTAAGGCAATTCAGCAGCGTCGATTTGCCGACGTTGGGGTGGCCGATGATGGCGACCTTCACTTCAGCCGGCGGCCGTTCGGCTTCCGCGGTTGGTCGTTGGTCGTCAGTCGTTGGCTCTGTGACCTCCGTGCCCTCTGTGGCGAGAGCTTTTGGAAGCACGGCCACAACGGCATCCAGCAGATCGTCCACGCCTCGGGCATGCTCCGCGGAGACGGGGAACATCCGTTCGATCCCTAGCCGGTGGAAATCATTGATGAGCGCCGATTGCTTCTCTGTGTCGACCTTATTGACGGCCAGAAAGAGCGGGCGGTTGGCCTTGCGCAGTAAGCGGACAAGTTCGAGGTCCGGGCCAGCTATCTCCGTTCGACCATCGATGACCATGATGATGGCTGCCGCTTCCTCCAGCGCCACGCGGGCCTGGCGGAAGATTTCTGCAGGAATGAAATCCTTTTCTTCGGGGAGGATGCCACCCGTATCGACCACGCGAAGCCGACGACCACTCCATTCTGCGTCCCCGTAGAGGCGATCCCGCGTGATGCCGGGCTCGTCGCCCACGATGGCACGGCGTGAGCCAACGATGCGGTTAAAGAGCGTGGACTTGCCTACGTTAGGCCGGCCTACGATCGCGATAATCGGAACCCCGGTCGCGGCGGCGTCGCTCGAGTTGTAAATGGGTTGGCTCAAGTCGCTATTATAGAGACTTCGGTGTCCCTATCTTCCCATCCCGTGTCTCCCACTCCTGCCAACCGTCCTGCGGCCAGCGGAAAAGATGCCTCTCTGCATCAGTTCTTTGGCCCGGGCGGTATTTTGTCGCGTACGCATCCCGCCTACGAATTTCGCCGGGGGCAGTTGCAGATGGCACAGGCGGTTGAGCAGGCGCTTGAGGAGAAGCGTCACTTGATCGTTGAGGCCGGGACCGGAACGGGGAAGACCTTGGCCTATCTCGTTCCCGTGATCCGTTCCGGCAAGCGTGTCATCATCTCGACCGGCACCAAGAATCTGCAGGAGCAGCTCTTCAATAAAGATGTGCCTTTCCTGGAGCAGGCGCTCGGAGCCAATGGCTCGGGCCTTTCCGTTTGTTACATGAAAGGGCGCAATAACTATCTCTGCCGGAAAAAGCTTTACGATCTTACTGATCAACCGGTGCTCAGCGGTCTGGAAGAGATTGAGCAGTATCGTGCGATTGCGGCCTGGGAGAAGACAACCTCGACTGGCGATCGCGCCGAACTGGCGGAACTTCCCGAGGCGAGTCTTTTGTGGCACAAACTCGACGCGCGCGCGGATGCCTGCACCGGGCAAAAGTGCAGCGAGTGGGAGCGATGCTTCATCACGGAAATGCGCCGGCGGGCGATGGAGAGCGACATCATTATCGTCAACCATCACCTATTCTTTGCCGATCTCGCCATCAAGCTGCAGGCTGATGGAGCGCAGGATGCGGGCATTCTCCCTGAGGCCGGTGCGGTGATCTTCGATGAGGCACACGAGCTGGAAGATGTGGCGGGGAACTACTTCGGGATTTCAGTGAGCAATCTTCGTGTTGAGGATCTCGCCCGCGACGTTGAACATTCGATGCAGCACAACCGAATACTTTCGGCATCTCTGTCTGGCGCATTGGGGAATTTACGCGATCGGTCACAACTGTTCTTTTCCGTGCTGCCGTCCGGGGACGGACGTTTTGCCTTCGACAGCCGCCGTGAGTTTCTGGAGGAGAATGGCGATGAGTTTGTTGCTTTGAATCAGGCGTTGACTCGACTGGCAGGAGAACTCGTGGCCTTGCCGCAGAAACCGGAAGAGATCTTCAACTTCGTCCGTCGCGCGCAGGAACTTCAGATGCAACTCGGGTTCGCGCTCGAAGCAGAAGATACGAATACTGTGTTCTGGATCGAGCGTCGAGGCCGAGCGTTCTCACCGAGACAGGGGGACAAGAAGGACGGGCCTCAGGGAAGACAGCACGTGTTTCTGCAAGCCACGCCGATCGATGTGGGCCCCATCCTGCGCGAGTGCCTGTGGTCGAAACTGGAGTGCGCCGTGCTGACATCGGCCACGCTCGCGGTCGGAGGCGGGTTCGATTACATACGAAAGAGGCTGGGCTTCGAACACGCCCGCGACCTGGTGCTGCCGTCGCACTTCGACTACCAGAGCCAGGCAGTCATGTATGTCCCACCGGATCTTCCCGATCCACGCACGCCGCAATTCGCGATCGAAGCGGCCGAGCGCATCCGCAAATTGCTCGAGATCACCCGCGGGCGCGCCTTCGTGCTCTTCACCAGTTACGCGCAGATGCACGACATCTACCAGCGGCTTTTGGGGGAAGTGGAATTCCCCATGCTGCGGCAAGGCGATGCTCCGAAGAGCGCGCTGCTTGAGGAGTTTCGCCTGACGCCAAATGCCGTGCTATTTGCGACGTCTTCTTTCTGGCAGGGTGTGGACGTGCAGGGCGAACAATTGAGCTGCGTCATTATCGATCGGCTTCCGTTTGCCGTGCCGAGTGATCCAGTGGTCGCGGCGCGCGTCAAGGCGATCGACGCGAGCGGTGGCAATGCTTTCTTTCAATATCAGGTGCCGGCCGCGGTCATCACCTTGAAGCAGGGATTTGGAAGGCTGATCCGTTCGCTGCATGACCGTGGCCTGCTGGTGCTGCTCGATAACCGCATTCTCAAGAAGCAGTACGGGCGCGTTTTTGTGGATAGTCTGCCGAACTATAAAAGAACGACAGACATCGGGATCGTAGAGAAGTTTTTCGGTGTGGGTGAATGATCGCCTCCGCTACTTGTGATCTTCTGCCGCGCCGGGATTGGCTAACACCTGCACGACAATTCCAGACGGGTCTGCCTTGCTGTGATACACGCGCTCAGTAGCCCGTACGAAGTCAGACGGCTTCGCGTCTGGAATGTTGACGTACGTTTGCGGGTTGCGGTCGGTCAGCGGGAACCATGAGCTCTGGATCTGCACCATGATGCGATGTCCGCGGCGGAACGTGTGATTGACATCTTGCATGGTGAAGTTAACCTCTTCCACCTTGCCTGGCGTAAACGGTTCCGGCTTTTCAAAGCTGTGGCGGAATTTTCCCCGGAAGGGCTCGCCGCGAACAAGTTGTTGATATCCACCCATGGCAAATGTTGGCGGACCAACATCGGTGCGGGGCTTGTTCCGATCTTCCGGCTTTTGAGCATCCAGCTTGCTTTCGGGATAATCCGTCGGATACACGTCAATCAGCTTCACATCCCAATCGGAGTCCGTGCCACTAGTAGAGATGAACAGTTTAGGCGAGAGAGGACCAGCGATCGTCACGTCTTCCTGCAGAACCGGCGTTGAATACACGAGCACATCGGGACGGCTGGCAGCAAATCTCTGATCCGAGACCATGTATTCCTGGGGCACGTTTTGAGCCGTGTAGTTCACGAACGGGACGGGCTTGGCGGGATCGCTGACGTATTCATCGAAAGCGGAGGACTCGCCGGGGGGAGCTTCGAACGAAAGCCCGCCATTCGCCTGCAAGTAGAGTGCCTTCGGTTCGGCGTTCTTTGGGGGCCATGCCGAATACCTCCGCCAAACATTGGTCCCGGTCTCGAAAACGTAGGCTTTCGGCAGTTTCGCGTCGGCGGTGCCTTTCAGATATTGCTCGAAGAAGGGAAAGAGAATGTTCTTCCGGTAAAAGTCCCCTGTGTTTGAAGCGAAGTCGGCGCGGCCCAGGTGTTCGCCGTCATAGCGTGCCCATCCGCCGTGTACCCATGGTCCGACGACCAACGCATTGAAGATGCCTGGATTGTTCTTGTCGATCGAGCGGAATGTTGTGAATGGACCTTGCAGGTCCTCGGCGTCGAACCATCCTCCGACAGTCAGCACGGCGCAATGGATGTTCTTCATGTGCGGTGCCAGGTCACGCGCTTTCCAATAATCGTCGAAGGTGTCGTGGCGCATTTGATCGTCGAAGAGTGCGCTTTTGCCCTGCAGCAGCTTCGATAAATTGCCGATCGGCCCCGCGTTCAAGAAGAAGTCGTAGCCATCGTTCGTGTCGTATTCGAAGGGCACGAAGGCTTTCGGCGGCAGCTGCGGGTTCTCTTGTGGTTTGAAAAACGCGTAGAACCCGAAGTTCGCAGCCAGCATGAAAGCCCCGCCGTGGTAGGCGTCGTCTCCCATGAAGAGATTGGTCATCGGAGCCTGAGGAGAAGCGGCTTTCAGCGCCGGGTGCGAATCGATGATGCTGGCCGAGGCGAAGAACCCGGGATAGGAGATGCCCCAGATTCCGGCGTTGCCGTTATTGTTGGCAACATTCTTGAGCAGCCATTCGATCGTGTCGTATAGATCGCTGGCGTCGTCGACGTCTTTGTTGGATTTCTTGTTATCGACGTGTGGCCGCATTTCCAGGAATTGGCCCTCCGACATAAAGCGGCCCCGCACATCCTGAAAGACGAAAATGTAGCCGGCCTTGTCGAATTCGGGTGAGGGTCCCAGTTGGCTGCGATATTGATCGACGCCATAAGGGCCGACGCTGTACGGAGTGCGGTCAATCAGGAACGGATATGCGCGGGAGCTGTCCTTGGGAACATAGACGGCGGTAAAGAGGCGCACTCCGTCCCGCATAGGAATACGGTATTCGTACTTTGTGTAGTGTTCCTTCGTGTCGAACTCGGGAGCGTCCGGGCGGTTTTGCGCCACCAGCGGCGTTGTGAGAATCGAAACGGCAAATACGAGAGCGGAGATGGCCCGGCGCATAGAAATCCTCAGAGGCATGTAGCCAATCGGCAAAGCTACAATTCAGCCCGTGAATCGGTCAAGTACCCTTCACCGAGGCGCTGTACAATAATCGATTGTGGGATCTGCGTCCGCCAAGGTTACCGGGCTCAGCGTTGTTGGAGGATCATGTTCGAAGTCACGGTGGAAGATTCGTTTGCCGCGGGACACTACCTGCGCAACTACAAAGGCAAGTGCGAGAATCCACACGGCCACAACTACAAGATTCGTGTCACGCTGGCCGGCGCAGAGCTAGACAAGGCCGGATTGTTGCTTGATTTCAAGGATCTGCGCGAGGTTATGAAGCATGTGATCGAACGTCTTGACCATCAGATGATCAACGACATCGAGCCTTTTACGGTTATCAATCCGTCTGCCGAGAACCTGGCGAAATATTTCTACGATGAGTCGAATACCCGTCTGCAGTCGGTCACCAAAGGCCGGGTTCGAGTGAAAGACGTGACCGTCTTTGAGACCGACACGACGACGGCGAAGTATTCCGAGTAGTCACCCGACGTTGGAGCGCGGACCAGACATCCGCCCGACGGCGCTGTGTATGCAGATCACCGAAATCTACAAATCGCTGCAAGGCGAGTCGACCTATGCGGGTCTGCCCTGCGTGTTCGTGCGTCTTACAGGCTGTAACCTCCGCTGCACCTGGTGCGACAGTGAGTACACGTTTTTCGGTGGCCGTAAGCTGTCGATGGAAGAAGTGCTGAATGAAGTGCTGCAACTCAGTCCCGGCGGGGGATTGGCGGAGATCACCGGCGGAGAGCCGATGCTGCAGGAGCGGGAACTAGTGCCGTTGATGCAGCGATTACTTGAGCATGGCTACACTGTGCTGCTCGAGACGAGCGGAGAGCGGCCGCTGGAGCGCGTTCCAGCCGGTGTTGTGAAAATCGTAGACGTGAAATGTCCGGATTCCGGCGAAGGGGACACCTTTCGGCGCGAGACCCTCGAGGTGCTGACCGATCGCGACGAGGTCAAGTTCGTCCTCAGCAGTCGCGGCGACTATGAGTTCGCCCGAGAATTTGTTGCCCGGCACAGGCTCGGCGAGAAGGTTCATGCAGTTCTGTTTTCCCCCGCATTCAGAAAAGAGGCAAGTGGTACTCGCAACAGCTCACACTGCCTGCTCGACCCGCAAGAACTTGCGGAATGGATGATCGCCGACAATGTCCCAGCCCGGCTGGGTCTGCAATTGCATAAATTCATATGGGACCCGGCGACGAAGGGGGTTTGAAGCATTTGTCGCGGAAGGGTTCGAAAGCGGTCGTACTGCTTAGTGGCGGGATGGACTCGTGCGTTTGCGCCGCTTTGGCAGTCCGTGATCATGACACGGCTGCTCTGCATGTCCGCTACGGGCAACGTACGGAGGCCCGTGAGCGACAAAGCTTTCAAGCCGTCTGCGATCGTTTGAGAATTCAAGATCGCCTGATCATCAGGAATGAGGCGCTCGGGATGATCGGCGGCTCTGCCCTTACGGACGAATCGATTGCTGTGCCCCGCTCGGAGGCAGTCGGGCACGATGTTCCGATCACGTATGTACCCTTCCGGAACGCGCATTTTCTGGCGGCGGCCGTCACTTGGGCCGAGGTGCTCGGCGCACAGAAGGTTTATATCGGCGCCGTGGAACCGGACAGCTCGGGATATCCTGACTGCCGTCCCGCCTACTACAAAGCGTTCAATGAGGTGGTGAAGGCGGGCACAAAGGAAGGGAACATCGAAATCGTCACGCCGCTTATCGCCCTGCGGAAAGCCGAGATTGTGCGTCTCGGCCTTGAATTGAGAGCGCCCTTCGATTTAACTTGGTCGTGTTACAGCCACGCGGATCAGGCCTGCGGAGTATGTGATAGCTGTGTGCTGCGCCTGCGCGCGTTCCAGGCCGCGGGAATCCAGGACCCGATTCCCTACGCGGCCCGATAGGAAATGTTTTGTTGCCGGGAGGCAATATGAAGAAGCATTTTTCAATTGTTTTGATCACTCTATTAACCGCCGCCTTGTCTGCCCCTGCGGCTTTCGCGCAGGCTTCAGGAACAGTGAAGGGAACATGCAAGGATGCCCAAGGTAATCCCATCGCCGACGCGATCGTTATTTTTGCCAATCAGGATAACGGTCAGAAATACCAGCTGAAGACGAACAAGAAAGGTGAGTATTTCTCTCTCGGACTCACCCCTGGCAAGTACAACGTCTCGCTGTACAAGACTGCCGATGATATGAAGGCCAACAAAACCCTGGACTTCGTAAAGGGCTTTCCGGTTCAGCTTGACGAAAATACACTGGACTTTGATCAGAAGAAAGAGCAGGAGAAGCAGGCAAAAGGGGAAGGCCTCACCCCGGAGCAAGTGAAGGCGCTGCAAGAACAACAGGCGAAGCAGCAAAAAGAAACCAATACTGTCAAGAATCTGCAGGCTAAGCTTGACGCGGCCAACCAGGCCATCACTGCGAAGGATTACGATACCGCGATCACCGCGCTGACCGAAGCCAATCAGATGGACGCGACCCGCGACGTTCTCTGGTATCGCCTCGGTGATGCTTATCGCTTGTCGGCCGTGGCGCAAACGGATAAGGCAGAGAGGCAGAAGCGCTACGAGTCGGCGGTAGACGCCTACCAGAAAGCAATCCAGCTGAAGCAGGATGCGGTGCAAAACGGCAAAGAGAAAGACACCGCCAAAGCGAACCAGCAGCTCGCCGGATTCTATATCAACATGGCCGACGCCTACGCCAAGTCGCAGAAGGTCGATGATGCGGTGAAGAGCTACGAGGCGGCGGCAAAGGCTGACCCGTCCCAGGCCGGCGCGGCATACTTCAACATCGGTGCCGTTTACACCAATGCAGGACGTGTGGACGATGCCAATGCCGCGTTCGACAAGGCCATCGTTGCCGACCCGACACGGGCCGAGGCCTACTACCAGAAAGGGGTCAACCTGCTCGGCAAAGCGACGCTCCAGGGGGGTAAGACCATTGCTCCTCCGGGAACCGCCGAGGCCTTCCAGAAATATCTGGAGATCGCTCCCACTGGCCCGAACGCCCAGAGCGCGAAGGACCTGCTAACGAGCATTGGATCCACGGTCGAGACCAGCTATGGCACCAAGAAGAAGCCAGTCAAGAAGTAAGGTCGTATCTTATTGAATAACAACAGCTTAGACAGGAACTAACAGGGACGGCATGAGCCGTCCCTGTGGTTTTGACGCTGGTTACGAAGGGCTATGGACCTAATGGCCTTCGCAGGCGAGCCAGCTCGCTGTAGAGTTGATTCATCAGCTTTCTTCCAATCTGTGGTGCGTGCGATTCCCGTGTGTGAGGACGAATGGCAGCACCAACAATTGCTCCGATCTCCGTTGCCCTTGAAGATTTTTCTGGAAACGGCCGGGTAGCCACTCCGGCTCTGCTGGGCGCCATGCTGGGCGCGGCCGAAAAGATCAGCGACCTGATCTTCTCTCCGGGCCGCCCGCCACAGGTGCAAGTCTATGGGCAGATGATCCCCGTGCAGGTACATGGGCTCACGGTTCTCAGCGCTGACGATACGCGTCATATCGCTGCGGATCTGATTGGCGACAACAAGCAAGCCATCAATACCCTGCGCGAACATGGATCCTGCGACATTTCCTACGGTTTGCCGGGATTGGCGCGGTTCCGGGTTAATGTCTTTATTCAGCGTGGCAGTTGTGCCGTGGTGTTGCGGGTGATCCCGACGAATATTCCGGATTTTGCCGCACTGCGGCTGCCGCAGCAATTGAGCGAAATCACCAAGCTTAGGGATGGGATTGTTCTCGTCACCGGATCAACCGGCTCTGGAAAGTCTTCCACGCTGGCTGTGCTGCTCGACGCCATCAACCGGGAGAAGTACTACCACATCATCACCATTGAAGATCCGATCGAGTTTCTGCACAACCACAAGTGCTCGACCATTCACCAGCGCGAGTTGCACAGCGATACGCCCAGCTTCGCGCATGCGCTGCGTTCGGCCATGCGGCAGGCGCCCAAGGCGATTCTGGTTGGCGAGATGCGCGACCGCGAGACCATGGAAATCGTGCTGGAGGCGGCGGAGACCGGGCATCTGGTTCTGTCCAGCCTGAACACTATGGATGCATCGAAGACGGTGGAGCGGATCGTCAGTTCGTTCTCCCCGGCGGAGCAGAAGTTGGTTCGCGAACGGCTTGCCAAGTCATTCCGCTACATCGTTTGCCAACGGCTGATGCCGAAAGCGGATCGCAGCGGACGTGTGGCTGTCTTCGAGATCATGAAAGCCAACTCGCGCACCCGCGAGTGCGTTGAGAAGGGCGAGCGCGAGAATAACAGCTTGCTCGACGCGATTAAGGCCGGCGAATCGGAGGGCATGCAGCACTTCGACTCCGAAATTGCGCAACTGGTGCAGGACCGCGTGGTTGATCTCGAAACCGGGCTGTCGTTCGCCAGCAATCCGGGCGCTTTGGGGCAGGAACTCGCCAGGTAAGCCCCCATCCATTGGCTGCGAACAGTAAGCAACCCCTGTACTAATTATGGTTGTTGACCGCGCTACCAAATCCTCCTCATCCTCTATGATCTTTCCATGCCAGTTGCACAGGTTCCTGGAGTTTTGAGCTTTGAAGATGCTCGACGTGCCGTCGAACAACAGGCGTCTCAAGTAGGTCAACCTAAGACCGAGTCCGTCGATCTTCTCGCAGCAAGTGGGCGAGTGCTGGCTGATCCCGTATTCGCGGATCGCAACCTTCCGCCGTTCCCTCGCTCTACTCGCGATGGGTACGCGGTGCGCGCCGCTGATGTAGCCGGTGTCCCCACCCTTCTAGATGTGATCGGCGAGATCAGAGCAGGCGAGAGCCTCGAAAATATTCCAAAACTCATCCGAAGCGGGCAAGCCGTGTCGATCATGACGGGAGCGCCCGTTCCAGGTGGCGCCGACGCGGTGGTGATGGTCGAGTACACCGCGCAGCAAGGCAAGCGGGTCGAGATTACAAGGAGCATTAAACCGGGAGAGAACATTGTCCCTTCCGGCGCAGAAGCTCAGCAGGGCGGCGTATTGGTGGAGCGTGGCGTGCGCTTGAACGATGCGGCGATTGCCCTGGCTGCCACCGCGGGACAATCGCGGGTGCAGGTTTACAAGCGTCCGCAAGTTGCAGTACTCACCACCGGCGATGAAATCGTCGACGTCCGCGCAATCCCCGCTCCCACACAGATTCGAAACTCAAACAGCTATTCCCTGGCGGTGCAGGTCCGCAACGCCGGCGGCGAGCCGGTTCTGTTGCCTATCGCTGCCGACGAACCGCTGAAGCTGCGGGCCTTAATCGAAGAAGGCCTGGGGTCGGACTTGTTGCTGATGACCGGCGGAGTCTCCATGGGCCGCTACGACCTGGTCGAGCAAGTCCTCGAAGAACTGAAAGCCGAGTTCTTCTTCACGGGTGCGAAGATTCAGCCCGGCCGCCCGGTTGTTTTCGGAAAGTGTGGCGCGGGCGCTCCCGCCCGCGAAAGCTCAGGCACTTATTTCTTCGGCCTACCAGGGAACCCGGTCTCGACCATGGTGACATTCGAACTTTTTGTCCGCCCCATGCTGGAAGCGCTCGCTGGCCTGTCCCCGCAGAAGCTGCGATTCGTCTACGCCAAACTGAAATCAGAAATCCGCGTAAAGCCCGGCCTGAAGCGTTTCCTGCCGGCGGTCCTCTCGGGTGAGTTCGAAGCTTCGCAGGTGGAATTAGTTCCCTGGCAGGGCTCAGGAGACGTCGCCGCGACTGCCCGAGCCGACTGCTACATCGTGATCCCCCCGGACCGTGACCACATTCCTGCGGGCGAATTCGTAGCGATCCTATCGCGCTAGCCGGTGTTTCTCTGTGCGCCTCTGTGTCCTCTGTGGGGTGATCGAACTTCTTCACCACAGAGGACACTGAGTAACACAGAGGCAGATACTGCCCACGGGCTACTGTTCTCCTCCTGTAAGATATCTACGGCGTCGCGATGCCCAAACTCTCTCACTACGGCCGCGCAGGACATGCCCGAATGGTCGATGTCTCCGGCAAATCCGCTACCAAGCGTCAAGCGGAGGCCAGCGGGTTTGTGGCAGTCAGCCCTGCGGTTCTCGCCGCGCTGCCGTCGAATCCCAAAGGCGATCCTCTCGAAGTAGCGCGCGTGGCAGGCATCATGGCGGCCAAACGCACGTGGGAGTTGATTCCCATGTGTCATCCCCTGCCGCTGTCGCTCGTTGATGTCGAGGTGCGCGTGTGCGAGAATGGCCTCGCGATCACCTCGAAAGTTGCGACCACGGCAGAAACGGGCGTCGAGATGGAAGCCCTGACCGCCGTCAGCGTTGCGGCGCTGACCGTCTACGACATGCTGAAGGCGGCCGATAAAGGCATTGAGATTCGCGAAATTGTGCTGGAGCGCAAGAGCGGAGGCAAGAGCGGAGACTACCGCCGCCGGAAGTAGCGGCACCAAACGGATTCATGGCCGATAACCTCAAGCTGCTGCTGGTAGACGACAACCCGATGGTGCTGGCGATGCTGCAGCAGGCTTTATCGTCGCTGGCCACGGTCACGACGGCCACGGATGCTGCCGACGCTCTGCTCAAGGCGGTGGATGACGTTCCCGACTTGCTCGTTTGCGACTACCGCATGCCCGGGATGGATGGCCGCCAACTCGTCGAAAAGCTCAAGAGCCGTCCCGCGACTGCGAATTTCTCCACGGTTCTGATGGCCAGCAAGGTCGATATCGCCGAGCGTCTTTCTCCCCAGGACGCCGCCGACGACTATCTCGAAAAGCCGTTTTTTCTGAAAGAGGCAACCCGCCGCATCAAGCGCCTGATCGATCGTATTGCGTTAGAGAAGATGGCCAAGACCGCTCCCTCCGATGGAGTCGTGCGCGGCAATCTCTCGCAGATGAACGTTATCGATCTTATGCAGTCGCTGGAGATGGGCCGCAAGAGCTGCCAGCTTTCGCTCAGCTACGAAGGCGAAAAGTGCGAAGTATTTTTCGTGGAGGGCCAAGTCAAGCACGCTACCTACGGATCCCTGGTCGGTGATCAGGCGGTGTTCAAAGTTCTGCGCTGGACCGGCGGAAACTTCCAGCTCAACTTCGAGGGCAAGACGGACCAGGAGACCACGCAACTCAACACGCAAGGGCTCCTGATGGAAGGGCTGCGCTTGTTGGATGAGTCGTCCCGGGACAGCGGCGGAGAGCCTGAAGCCGCGCCCGTGGAGACTGCTTCGGCCCCGGTTGCCGCTACCGCGCCTTCGGTTCCTGTGAGCCGCAGGAAAGACGAAGAGGAAGACGTTCTTCTCGATGGCTGATCCCAAGACGGTTCTGACTGCTGCGGTTGTGACCGTCAGCGATTCCTGTGCCCGCGGCGAGCGGAAGGATGCGTCAGGGCCGGCAGTCGCGGAACTGCTCGAGAAACTCCAGTTGTCTGTGGTCGCCCGTGAAATCGTTTCCGACGACGAAATCCAAATTCAAAATCTGCTGATCCGCCTGGCGCGCGAGGTGCGATTGATCGTCACGACGGGCGGAACCGGAATCGCAGCGCGCGATGTCACACCCGAGGCCACCGCGAAAGTCTGCGATCGCTTGCTCGACGGCGTTGCGGAACAGATGCGCAGCGAGGGAATGAAGAAGACCCCGTTCGCCGCTCTCAGCCGAGGAGTATGTGGCGTCAGGGGAAAGGCCCTGATCCTCAACCTCCCCGGAAGCCCAAGGGGTGCTATGGAGTCGCTGGAAGCGGTAACGGCTCTTTTGCCGCACGCCATCGATCTCCTAAGCGGCAAAACGGAGCACACGTAGCCACTGGCGTGGCTAGATGCTCGGGTGGGGACGGGAGCCTTCGCCCGTCCTGCCGCGACGATTTCTGTCGCGGCAGTGCCTTTCTACCGACTCGTAGAACTACCTTTTCCCGGCCCCAAAATCGCCCGCCCTGGATATACATCAGGCACCAGCTTCTCATCATCGATCACCAGCTCTCCCCCAACCAACAGCTCGTGAACACCGACGCTAGGCTCCATCGGCTTCTCGAATGTCGACCGGTCGCTGATCGTCGCCGGATCAAACACAACAATGTCCGCATCAGCGCCTTCCTGCAAACGTCCCTTGTGCCGAGCGGCTGGAGTTGATCTCTCCAGCATCTGCGCGGGCATCAGCGTCATCTTGCGCAGTGCATCCATCAGCGAAAGCGTTTTTTTCTCGCGAACATATTGCGCCAGCACGCGCGAGTAAGTTCCCGCATTCCGCGGGTGCCCGTCCGCTCCATCGCTCGCGATCATGATGAGCGGGTTCGGAATGGTGGCGTCCACCATCTCCTGAGTGTTCGCGAAGATGATGACATCCTGACCCTCGCTGCTCTTGTGCAGTGCATCGAATCTTTCTTTCGTCAGATGCTCGCCCGTGTTCGGCAGGACAAGGTTGTTGTACTCGATGCCGAGCTTTTCGCGCCAGCCGGGATTGAACACTGCGGAATTGATAGCAGTCATTCCGGCGATGTACGGATAGGCCTCGGTCGTAACATCCAGGCCGCGGGCGCGGGCTCCCTCAACCAGCGACAGGCACTCGATCGTGTCCAGCAGGCATGTGCTGTTGATGTGCACGATGTGAAGCGGCGCTCCCGAGATCGCGGCTGCTCCAATCACTTCTTCGACGGCTTCGATCGCCGAGCCAGGCTCTTTGCGACCGAAACTGCGCATGTGCGTGTAAACCGGTAGTTCGTGTTTGGCGGCGAAGCGGAAGATATCGATGACCTCGAGCCGCGTCGCGCCCGGCGTGTATTGAATGCCCATGCCGATGCCAAGAGCACCGGCGTCCAATTCATGCTGCAAGCGCTGTTTGATTCTGCCGATCTGCTCTGGTGTCGCGTTCTGGTCGGTTGCCGGGCCGCTCTTTGGCAGAATTTCCGGAATGCCCGCATGCGGCCCGATATTCCCCGGGTTCAGCGGCGCACCGAAGACCAGCGCCCGCGCCGCCACATGGCTCGCGGTGGTGCCGTAGTGAATCAGCGATTGCCCTTCTTTGAATTTAAGGAACTGGGCTACATCGGAGACGCCGATCTCCATTTCAAGAGCGGTTGTAACCCCGTCGAAAGCCTTTACTCGCTGGCTCGCGAGTTCCTGGCCGTGCTGGTGCAGATCGATGAACCCTGGAGCGACAACCAGTCCGGCCGCATGAATGACACGCCGTCCCGATAATGGCTCGCTAGAGATTTGCGCGATCGCGCCGCCGCGGATACCCACATTTCGAACGGCATCAAGGCCAGTCTCAGGATCCATTACGCGGCCGCCTTCGAGCACGATATCAAACTGCTGGGCGACTGCGAATGTGCTGATCAACAACAGGCAAAGCAAACGAATCGTGCGCATAGACGCTCCAAAGCTAGCGATGATAACAGGACAGAAACGGATCACCGGAAAGAAGCAGCAGCCGGGGATTTGCAGTGCTTTGCGGACTGACGCACTTCTTTTTCATCACGTACACTGAATACTCGGTTTGAAACGCATCGGACACATTCTGGCGCGCTACTCGGCGTGGATCCTGGGGCTGATGAAGGTACTCGGACTCTGGGGGCCTTTCGTGATCGCCTTCGCCGACAGCGCCCTGCTGGGCATGCCCGTCGATTTCATCGTCGCCACCTACGTGTACCAGGACCGCAGGCGAATGCTGCTTTACGTTGCCATGGCTTCGCTGGGATCGGCCCTGGGCAGCATTCCCCTATACATCATCGGGTACCTGGGCGGCGAAAAGGTTCTCCGCAAGCGGATTAGCGAGGAGCGCTTTCTAAAGATTCATCAGTCGTTTGAGCGCAATGAATTCTGGGCGTTGATGTTTCCCGGCATGCTTCCGCCGCCTATGCCCTTCAAAGTATTTGTGCTCGGTGCAGCTGTATTCGAGATGAGGTTCCGCGATTTCCTGTTCGCAATCTTCGCCGGGCGGTTTGTCCGCTTCCTGGTTCTGTCGGTTATGGTTATCTTTTTCGGCCCGCAGATCGTCGGCCACTTCGGTGGCATTTTCAAACACCACTGGATGTTGCTTTCGGGAGCGATCCTGGAGGCAGGCTTGATTCTTTGGTTGTTGGCCAGGACCAGGAGATCAAAGAAGAACGCCGCTCCCCCTTCGGAGAACGGCGTAAAAACTCAGCACTCTGTCAACTAGTACTACACCGTGGCGGTATGGTCACCGGCACTCCGCAACCGCCCGGCGATCGCCTGCTGAAGAGCTGGAACACTAAACATCGCGAGAGAGAAGAACAGGTCGCTGACCGCTGTGCCCCGGAAGAACGGAATCGCCGCATCGTAGGATGCGACTAATCCCGCAAGCGTCCTGGGATACATCTGTGGCCACGCTGCCCAAACGGCAAAATTGCTGACGATAAAGAAAGACACAGAACTTGCTGCTGCCGCAGCAACTACGCGCCAGAACCCGGCTTTTTCCTTAAGATTGGTTCCCAGCCACAGGATGGCTGCATACCACGCCCACGTGATCAGAGTGTCCCAAGTGAAGGGGTAGTGCCATACGTAGCGGGTCAGCACAACATCCGTGCCCGCCAACAACACGAGCGGGATCCACATCTGCCGGCGTGAGCCGCGCGCTCCGAAAAACAGCAGCGATGCCGCCAACGGAGTGAAATGCCAGGCATGCGGCAAGTTCAGCCCGAGGAAGGGAAAGAACCGCACGGCGATAGCGAGCAGTACGAAGAGATAGGGCAGCATGATCACACCTCGAGGATGAATTCCTATTCTGGGCGCTACCGGCAACTCCGTCAAGAGGAAGGGCCATGTAGGAAGCACCACGTAGGGACAGCCGCCTCGGCTGTCCGCCAAAGCGAAGCGAGGTGAGTCGATGCAGGCCTCGGACCTCAGCGCTGATCCGGATCAGGCACGACAATTCGCTTCTTCCCGTTGTCATACACGTCCCCAACCACGTGCAGATCCTTATCCAGCTTCACTCCCACGCACAGTGGACAGCTCCCACGATTCCGACCGAACATGTTCGGAAGCTGCGCATAGCGTAAATCCTGAAAGTGCACGATATAGCCCTCTTCGGGAGGCTCGAGCACTTCTGTCTCCGTGATCGGATACTGCGCCCAATCCAGAAACGCCCTCCCAGCATAGGATTTCTTCGCCGCCAGGGTGATCGGGGTTTCCTCCGGCTTGTAACGAATATCCATGCGTCCCTCGGGATCAACCTCAGGTCCAAGCGAATCCACGGAAGGCAGCGCAAAGAAAGCAGGTGTCTCGATCACCCCGTACCAGTGAATTGGATCTACCATAGTGGGATAGGCCGACGCTCGCACTGGATCTACTCCGTTGTACGTTCGGGCTTCCAGCGCATTCACCGCCAGGCGATGCTCGTAATCCCGTAATCCCCACATCAGAACCACACCCATCAGCGCCAACGTGGCAGCCACCCGGCCGCGAGGACCGCGGCTCCGTGCGCCAAGCTCTTTATCGATGAGAGAAAAAACCGAGGGAACGACTAATCCAAGAATCAACAGAACCACCATCACGGGCTCAACAACAAACACGATATCCCACGAATACCACTTCTCTGAAAATGGCCAGAAAGGCCGGACGCCGTAATTATTCGTGAAATCGAGCAAAATGTGGCTGAGTCCAGCAAGGCAGGCATAGAAAAAAAGCACGCCCCATCGCGGCGGCAAATTGGGATCTTTTGTTTTCCGGCCCCGCAGCCGCCATACCAGATATACGAAAGCGACCACAACCGCGGCATCCAGTGGGACACCTAGGAAAGAATGCGTGAAGCCACGATGATGGGCGAAACCAACTGCTGGTCCCCAGAAACGGCTAATAATGTCGAGATCAGGCGCTTCGGCCGCCAGAGTCAGCGTGAGCGTGGCAAGCGCCGTTTTGCGATTGAGCCCGGCGCGGCCCATGCACGCGCCAGTCAGAAAGTGAGTGAAGGGTTCCAAGCGGTGATCTGAATTCTCTTTCGTGACAACTATTTTTCACAGCAAACTCTTTGCGGCCGCCTCAAGCCTCACGTCAAAATCACTTTGACGCGAGCTCGCCCGTAACGACGCAAAACTTCATTCCGCCCGCCGCGGGGCCAGCAAGGTTAAGGCGTCCGGAACAATTGAGATTTGAGCCGGCAGGCTTCCGATCAGTTCTCCATCGGCCTCGACGTAAATCTTGCGAGCTGGCGGCTCTGCGTAATCGCACACCGCACGGGTGCTGTAAGCAAGCTCGATCCCGGGAATAGTCCACTTCCGCCGAAGAAGAGCCCGCGTTACGTATGCCAGATAAGCTAGCCGCCGATCCGTGTGGCACAGGATCAGCCGTATGTCATTGCGATCCAGCGACGCGCCGGGAGCCAGTTCGCGCACGACCCCGCCAAAATCCCGGATGCGTACCGCCATCAGTTCAGTGACCGCCGCCCACTTCGGCCCGCCGACATCCGCCGTCATGTACTCGACACGAAAACGCGTCATGGGATAGGTGAACCACATCTGCCACGCCTTGGCATAATACGCGCCCATGCCGAGACGCTGCTTCGCGCTTGTAAGGAGTTTGTAGCACATGTGAGCATCCACGCCGACGCCCGCAGCCACCACGAAGTAACGCGTCTTTCGAACACCGCTGAGGTCCGGACATGTGATCTGACCCAAAGCAACGCGACACGGATCGGCATTCAAGGCGGCTTTCGCTGCCGCCGGGATTTTCAATGGAAGACCAAGGTCGTGAGCCAGCGCATTCGCCGTGCCGATCGGCAGGATTCCCAGAGCGACCGGCGTTTTCGCCAGCACCTGGGCGATGTTGTTGATCGTCCCGTCCCCGCCACACGCAAAAACGGTATCGCAGCCCGCTGCAATCGCCTGCCGCACCAACTGCGCAGCCTGCTCGCGCGAATCCGACGCGAACAACTCGGCCTCGACCCCACCCGCTTTCAGGGTCTCCAATGCGGATTGCAGTTCCCGTTGCCTCCGCTTGCTGCCGCCCGACTCCGGATTGTAGAGCAACGCCGCCTTCCGCATAGGTTCGAAGCGTGATTGTAACTGAGACGAAAATCTGGAGGGTGCTCCACTCTGGTCTCCGCGCTCTTTGCGGAGACAGGGTGGGGCCTTTGACTTTGCCGGGCTGAACTGGTCTTTAGATCCGCAGCGAAACTCAGCGTTTGCCCCACTCCCACATCCCAAACATCGCCTTCTGCGGGAGCGGATGTCCCAGTTGCCGCGCCAGCATGGCGACCTGCCCTCGATGATGCGCATCGTGCGCGATGAGGTATCCGACGAATCCCGCAACATCCGGACGAAAGCCCTTGATCCGGCCATCAGTCTCCAGCGCCTGTCGGCATAGCTTGTGCAACGCTGCCCGGGTGCTCTCCAGAGCATGCGTTGCCTGAGCTGGCGCGACCGTGGCGCGATCCAGTTGCTCGGGGATATCCTGCGCCTTCGCTGTCTTCAACCACATGACTCGAACGTTGTGCATATGCGCCACGATGGCGGCGATGGTCCGGCCCTTGCCGTCCGGAAGTTTCGAGTTCCATGCCGCAGGCGGCAAGTTTTCGATGAGGTACAGGTTGATGCGGTTGTTAGTGTCGAGTGCATTCAGTAATGCCAGGGGTAGTTGGGTGGAGTAGGGTTCGTCCGGAGACTTGGCGCGCGGTGCTTTAGGCATTCCGGTTCATTCTCCAGCGACTTGGCAAAGCGGTTAAATTTGGCATAAGCTGGGGCACGCTTGCAAGGGTTGCTTTCCGCGCAGTTTCTGGTTTTGGGGCTTGTCACTTAACAAGTTAAGGAGGACCGTCCAGATGAAGATTCTGGCGCAGTCATTGTGCGGTCTTTTGCTCTGCATGCCCGGGGCAGCGCAAAATCATGTCCACACGCAGAGTCATCCCGTTTCACTGGTCCCGGGTCTTGGCGACCTGCACCACCCTGTATCCACACATAATCTGGAAGCGCAAAGGTTTTTCGATCAAGGACTCCGTTTCATTTACGCCTTCAACCACGATGAGGCCGGACGATCGTTTCAGCACGCTACGGAACTCGATCCAAAACTCGCCATGGCCTACTGGGGAGTCGCTGAGGCAGTGGGACCGAACTATAACGATCCCGCCGATCCCGACCGCTACAAGCGAGCCCACGACGCAGTACAAAAGGCCGTCGATCTTTTCTCAGCCGCTTCGCCAAGCGAGCAGGCCTACATTCAGGCAATGGCAAAGCGTTTTCCCGCCGATCCGAACTCCGATTTGAAGAAGGCTGCGGAAGACTATCGCGACGCCATGCGGGAAGTTGCGCGCCAATTTCCCGACGATCTCGATGCAGCCACGCTCTTCGCCGAGTCCGGGATGAATCTACATCCTTGGGGACTCTGGCATCAGGACGGCACGCCCCAAGCCGGCACGGAAGAGATTGTCTCGACCCTCGAGTCGGTGATCAAACGTGACCCCAACCACCTGGGCGCGATCCACTACTACATCCATGCCGTCGAGGCCTCGAACAATCCCGAGCGTGCGTTAGCTGGAGCGAATAGGTTGGCCGCCCTTGCGCCGAATGCCGGACACATTGTTCACATGCCCGCACACATCTATATCCGCACCGGCGATTACGAAGCCGCCGTGCAAACCAACCAGAAAGCCGCGGAAATCGATCGCACGTACATCAAGGAGTCCGGCGCGCAGGGCATTTATCCCATGATGTACTACAGCCACAACCTGCATTTCGTGGCCATGTGCGGCGCCATGAACGGGCGTTATACGGAAGCCCGCAAGAACGCCGATATGCTGATCGCCAACGTCGGCCCGCATGTGAAAGACATGCCGCCGCTCGAAGGATTCATGACCATTCCGGTGGCGGTCGAGGTTCGCTTCCACCACTGGAACGAAATCCTGAAAATGCCCGCCCCCGATCCGTCCATGAAGACCGCGACGGTGTTCTGGCATTTCGGCCGCGGCCTGGCACTGGCGGGGACTGGAAAGATCGCCGGCGCGGAGGAGGAATACAAGTTCGTCTCCGAGGCCGAAGCCGCCACGCCTCCAGATGTGATCTTCCAGATGCCCATCAACAATAAGGCGAAAGACATCATGAAAATCGCGGAGAACGTCCTGGGAGCGAAGATCGCTTTGGCGAAGAAAGATACAGCCGGTGCAATCTCCCAGCTCCGCGACGCTGTTGCAATCCAGGACAAGCTCAACTACGGCGAACCGCCTGACTGGTTCTATCCCGTCCGCGAAAACCTGGGCGGAGCGCTCTTAATAAGCGGAGATGCCCCGGGTGCGGAGAAAGTCTTCCGCGAAGATCTCGATCACAATCCCCGCAACCCGCGTTCGCTCTTCGGTCTGCAGCAATCGTTGCTGCAGCAGAAGCGCGACTACGATGCCGGATTCGTTAAGAAGCAGCTCGATACCTCGTGGAAAAGCAGTTCACATGTGTTGAAGTTAGATGACTTGGTGTGAAGCACATCCTACGTAGCGACAGCCGCCTCCGCTGTCCCGCGAGGGCGAAGCCCGCGTCTCACTGCGCGTGCCCTTCGGCTCGCTTCGCTTCGCCGGACAGCCGAGGCGGCTGTCTCTCCGCAGATCGCGGGCGCACCGGGTTGTGCTCGTCAGCCTGCTTTGCTAGCGACTATCGGCGCTTTGGCGTGGGCTGCACTCTCGCGCCAGACCCAAATCCAGGGATAATCGGTACAGCGCCCCAAGTCCTTTTCTCATCTTCTCATCGGATTCTCAACGATATATGCGATCTTGGCGTCGAGAGATTCAGAAGATTAAAAGACTCGGTCGAAAGACTCTGTCTGCCAGACCCGGCCAGTTCGTCCTAACTCGCGGTTGATGAGCTGTGCTGATGCTCCTTTGATTGCTCCCATGATCTCCGCCAGTGAATAGATCTCGTTCGTCGCCGCATTGACCAGTGGAGTGAACACGAGGTGAACGTGATCCGGCATAATCACAGCGGCGTGGAGAAAGTGCTTCGTGTCGTTGTCATGCTGGCAACAACGCAAGACGATAGATCGAGCTTGTTCAGGAAGTACCCATCGCTGAAATGTGCAGAAGGTCACGAAATGCCGCTTGAAATCCCGCTGCAGATGAGGCAGTCTTCGCCTATAAAACATAACTCAGGTAGCGACAGCCGCCTCGGCTGTCCCGCGAAGGCGAAGCCGAGCGGCGTCAACCCGAAAGCATAACGCTTGAGCGCTTGCAAACGAACAAGAAACCTGAAGCTGAAAGATTTCTATGGCCCGAATTGGGACGGCAATAGTCGCGCCTTTCGGCTCGCTTCGCCGGACAGCCGAGGCGGCTGTCGCTACACGGACCGATCCTCATATAATCTTTGCCGATGCCTGCCGCCAAAGACGTCGAAAAAAAGATCGAGGCTCTCCGCGACAAGATCCGCCATCACGAATACCTGTACTACGTCCTCGACAATCCCGAAATCAGCGATCAGGATTTTGACCGGCTGATGCTGCAACTCAAAGACCTGGAAGCCGAGCATCCCTCGCTGATCACGCCAGATTCTCCCACTCAGCGCGTGGGCGGCAAGCCGCGCGAGGGATTCGTGAAGGTCCGCCACTCCTCGCCCATGCTGTCGCTCGACAACACTTACAGCGAAGAGGAACTTCGCAACTGGGAGCGCCGCGTCCATGAACTCAGCGGCCGCAAGGATGTCGACTACGTTTGCGAATTGAAACTTGACGGCATGTCTCTGGCGTTGATCTATGAAAATGGCACGCTGGCCCGAGGCGTGACCCGCGGCGACGGAACGACGGGAGAGGACGTGACCCGCAACGTCCGCACCGTTCGTTCAATTCCGCTCTCCATCGATCGGGACAAGCTGAAAAAGGCCGGCATCCCGCCGAGTTTTGAAGCCCGCGGAGAGTTGCTGATGCCTACCGCCGCCTTCAAGAAGGTGAATGAAGAACGCGAACGCAACGGCCTGCCCACCTTCGCCAACCCGCGCAATTTCACCGCCGGAACAGTGCGGCAACTGGATGCGAATGTCACCGCAGAACGCCGCCTCGATTTCTTTCCCTACATTCTTTTGTCGAACGGTCGCACCTATTTCGAACGTCATTGGGAAACATTGACTGCGCTAGACAAAGCAGGATTCAAGGTCAACCAGAATCGCAAACTCGTCCATTCGATGGATGAGGTCTGGGGTTTCATCCAGCAGTGGGAGGCCAAGCGCGATTCACTCCCGTACGAAATCGACGGCATCGTGGTCAAAGTGGACCGTGTCGCTCTGCAGGATGAACTCGGCTTCACCGGCAAAGCACCGCGCTGGGCGATTGCCTACAAATACGCGGCCCGGGCGGGCATCACGAAACTCGAGAATGTCCGCTGGCAGGTCGGACGCACCGGCAAGCTGACGCCAGTTGCGGAGCTGGCGCCCGTCGCCATCGGCGGCACGACGGTTCGCAACGCAACCCTCCACAACATGGACGAGATCGGGCGCCTTGGCGTGAAGATCGGCGACTATGTGCAAGTCGAGCGCGGCGGCGACGTCATCCCGAAAGTGGCGAAGGTCATCGACGACAAAGACCATCCGCGCGGGACACAGGAAATCCTAGCACCTGAGAAGTGTCCCGTCTGTGGTACGAAAGTCGTCCGCACTGAAGGCGAAGTGGACTTCCGATGCGTCAACGCGAACTGTCCTGCGAAGCTCCTCGGCACGATCCTGCACTTCGCCTCGCGCGGCGTGATGAACATCGACGGAATGGGCGAGGCTCTGGTCACGCAACTCACCGAGCGCGGATTGGTCAAGAATGTCGCTGACATTTACAAACTCACCAAGGCGGATTTGCTCAGCCTGCAGCGCTTTGCCGACAAGTCCGCGCAAAACATCCTCGACGAAATCGAGAACTCAAAGAAGCTGCCGTTGGAGCGTGTGATTTATGGCCTTGGTATCCGCATGGTAGGTGAACGTACGGCGCAATTCCTGGCCGAGCACTTCGGATCAATGGAAGCCCTTGCCAATGCCGCTGTCGAAGCGTTGCAGAATGTCAACGAGGTAGGGCCGAAGATCGCCGAAAGCATCGCCGAGTTCTTCAGCAATCCGGCGAACCGCAAGCTGGTCGAGCGGCTGGGCGAAGCCGGGCTCGCGTTCAAGGGTCAAAAGAAGGAACGCGGCACAAAGCTGGCGGGGAAGACCTTCGTCCTCACCGGCACATTGGCAAAATACACACGCGACGAAGCCAAGAAGATGATCGAAGACGCGGGTGGGAAGGTAACCGGCTCAGTCAGCAAGAAGACAGACTACGTCGTGGCCGGCGCCGATGCGGGGTCAAAACTCGACAAAGCGAAGGAGTTGGGTGTGTCGGTAATCGATGAGAAAGCTATGGAGAGGTTAACCGACTGAGTCTGTTCCATCAGGCTTGTCATCCTGAGCGAAGCGAAGGACCTGTGCATCTTGCTGGAGAGTACATAGATCCTTCGCGGCAAAAAACGCCGCTCAGGATGACGAGTCTTTCTTAGGTGACATCTCTCTCGAACCTATCGCCTCCCGCATCCTCCCCCAAGTCACCTCCAGCGTCTCCGGCAGCACCCTCGTCTCCCCTACCACCGACATGAAGTTCGCGTCTGCCACCCAGCGCGGCAGCACGTGCATATGGATATGCCCCGCGATCCCGGCCCCCGCCGCTTTTCCGATATTCATCCCCAAATTGATCCCGTCTGGCCGATAAAGGTTCCGCAGCACCGTCTCCATCTTCTGCGAAAGCGCCATCATCTCCTGCGCCGCGCCCCCTGGTAACTTCCGTAACTCATCCAAGTGCTCGTACGGCACGATCATTACGTGCCCCGGGGTATAGGGATAGGCATTCAGAATGACGAAACAGTGCTTCCCCCTATAGACGATCCGGGCCTTAGCGTCGTCCTTCTCTTTTGCCGCCTCGCAAAACACGCATCCAGAGGCCTTTTCCGTGCCCGAAACGTAGGCATACCGCCAAGGCGTCCAAAGATAATCCATAGCACGGCAGGGTAGCAGATGCGCGGTTTGTTCTGAAACTGTAACGCTGAAACATTGCTGTAACCTGCGCGGGATTTGGGTTTGACACTGTTCGCGCACGGTTGTTATAGTCGAAGAGTTCCCATTGGACGCGGGTTCTTTGTAAAACGTCCGACAGCTGGGATTGTCCAAGCTCACCCGCCAGGGTGGGCCCACCACAACCAAACGACTCGTCCAGCAGTCCGCAACGCAAGTCCCGCATCCCGTTACCAGAGAGGCATAACCTTGTTCGACGACACCACCGCTCACAATTCAGACTCCACCTCCGCTGTTGCCACCGAAGCCGAGCCGACGATGGAGCAAAACCAGCCCGAGCAGAATCAGTCTGCCCACACCAGCGAACCGTTCAGCGAAACGGCCGCGCCGCGACCAGTCCCTACGCCTGAGGACAAGGCCGCGCCCGCCGAGGATTTCGCCTCCGCACTCGAGACGTTCACCACCGAGGCGGAAGAGGCGGTCAGCGAAGATCGCGTCATCAAGGGCACCGTTCTAAAGCTCACCGGCACTCACGTGGTTGTCGACATCGGCGCCAAGTCGGAAGGCATGCTGCCGCTGGCGGAAGTGCTCGATCACGAGGGCAAGCCCAAGTTCAAGCCCGGCGACGAGATCGAGGTCATGCGCTCCAAGGGCGAGGCCGAGGAAGGCTACATCAATCTGTCCTTCCAGAAGGCGCAGCGCATCCATGCCTGGGAAGAAATCGAGAAGGCCTACAACGACAAGAAGCCGATCAAGGCTGTCGTCATCGACCGCATCAAGGGCGGACTCACGGTCGATATCCATGGCGCGCACGCGTTCCTGCCCGGCTCGCAGGTCGACCTGCGGCCCATCCGCAACCTGGATGGCATGAAGGGTCAGATCGTCGAAGTCGCGGTCATCAAGCTAAACAAGAAGCGCGGCAACATCGTTGTCTCCCGCAAGGAACTGCTCGAAGGCGAGCAGAATGAAAAGCGTTCCAAGACTCTGGAGCACCTGGAAGAAGGCTCAGTCCTGACCGGAGTTGTCAAGAACCTGACCGAATACGGCGCTTTCGTTGATCTCGGCGGGCTCGACGGCTTGCTGCACATTACCGACATGTCCTGGGGGCGACTCACTCACCCCAAAGATCTGGTGAACGTCGGGGACCAGATTCAGGTCAAAGTTCTCAAGTACGACAAAGACAAGCAGCGCGTCTCCTTAGGATTCAAGCAGCTCACGCCCGATCCCTGGCTCGACGCCGAACACCGCTATCCCACGGGTGCGCACGTCGGCGGACGCGTCATCAGCGTCACCGATTACGGAGCCTTCGTAGAACTCGAACAGGGAATCGAGGGTCTGGTCCATGTCAGCGAGATGACCTGGTCCAAGCGCATGAAGCATCCGTCGAAGCTGGTCAACGTTGGCGATCAAGTGGAGTGTGTGGTGCTCAACGTGAATCCCACGGAGCGCCGCATTTCACTCGGCATGCGCCAGCTTGCGTCCAATCCCTGGGATTCGCTGCATGAGAAATTTCCGGTCGGCATGACAGTGGAAGGCCGCGTTCGTAACTTGACCGATTTCGGCGCGTTTGTCGAAATCGAAGACGGCATCGACGGCCTGGTGCATGTCAGCAACCTGAGCTGGACCAAGCGCGTGAAGCATCCGTCGGAGGTGCTGAAGAAAGGCGACCGCGTGAAGGCTGTTGTTCTTGCGATCGAGCCTGACAAGCGCCGCCTGTCGCTCGGCATCAAGCAGCTGCAGCCCGACGTTTGGGAATCCTTCTTCCAGGCGCACCACATCGGCGACGTAGTGCACGGCAAAGTCCTGCGCGTAGCGGCATTCGGTGCTTTCGTCGAAATCGCCGAGGGCGTCGAGGGCCTCTGTCACAAGTCGGAAGCCGCTGACGAAAACGGACAGCCATTGCACTTGGAACCGGGACTGGAGCACGACTTTAAGATCATCAAGATGAATCCCGAGGAGAAGAAAGTCGGCCTCAGCATCCGCGCGGTTGGTGAAGAAGCCTCCCGCTCGGAAGTCGAAGCCTACAAGCAGCCGGTCTCGAGCACCAGTTCCACCATCGGCGAGCTGATCAACTGGAAGCGCGCCAGCAACGAAGGCAACTAAGCATCAAGAGGTTGACAGAGGCCGCCCATTGAGGTGGCCTTTGTTGTTCTTCCTTCCTGAACCTTCGTGTCCTTAGTGGTTCAAGCCTTTTGCCGCGGAGCTTATTCGAACTTGGACGCTCCCGCCCACCCTGTTCTAGAATCTTAAGTTTGCCTTTCAACATCTCTTCCTATAGAGGACGACCTTGCCCGAAACAATTTACGACGTAGCTATCATCGGCAGCGGCCCTGCCGGATACACCGCTGCCATCCGCGCCGGCCAATATGGCCTGAAAACAGCGCTCATCGAAAAGGACGGATTTCTCGGCGGCACCTGCTTGCACGTCGGCTGCATCCCGACGAAGGCTCTACTGTTCAA
The DNA here is from genome assembly GCA_035568275.1 of Candidatus Sulfotelmatobacter sp. Taxonomy (GTDB): domain Bacteria; phylum Acidobacteriota; class Terriglobia; order Terriglobales; family Acidobacteriaceae; genus Sulfotelmatobacter. Next base: position 18,674 of record DATMOO010000230.1, on the reverse strand, counting down.
CGCCGAACTCTGGGACCACCTGAAAGAAGCCAAGGAATTCGGCATCGAAGGCGTGGATGCCCGCAAACTGAATTGGGCCGCGATCCAGGACCGCAAGAACAAGATCGTAGCCAAGCACACCAAGGGCCTCGAATTCCTGATGAAGAAAAACAAAGTCGAGACCATCAAAGGCTATGGCACGCTGATCGGCCCCGCGCAGGACGGAATTCACACGGTTGAACTCAGCGGTGACGGGAAATCAAGCAATCTCAAGGCAAAGAATGTTATCCTCGCGACCGGCTCCGAGGCCCGCCTGATTCCTGGCATGGAAGTCAGCGATCGCGTGCTGACCAACATCGAAATCCTCAGCCTGAAGGAAATTCCGAAATCCCTTGTGATCGTTGGAGCGGGTGCAGTCGGTGTGGAATTTGCCTCGATCTACCGTTCCTTCGATTGCGAAGTCACCATCGTCGAGATGCTCCCGCGGCTTGTGCCGGTCGAAGATGAGGAAGTGAGCAAGGAACTAGCCCGCGTCTACCGCAAGCGCGGCATCAACTTCCACACCAGCGCAAAGGTTGACAAGGTTGAGAAGACGAAAACCGGTGTTTCAGTGACGATCACAGTTGACGGCAAGCAGCAGAAAATCGAAGCCGAGAAGATTCTGATCGCGATCGGCCGCAAGCCGCGCACGCAAAACATAGGGCTCGAACGCACCAAGATCAAGCCCGAACGCGAATTCATCAAAACCGACTCCTGGATGCAAACCGCCGAACCGGGAGTCTATGCCATAGGCGACATCGTCCTGGGCACGCCACAACTGGCGCATGTCGGAGCAATGGAGGGCCTAGTCGCGGTAGCCAAGATTGCCGGCAAACCCGCCAAGCCAATCAATCGCGAGCGCATACCCGGGGCGACGTATTGCCATCCCGAGATTGGCAGCGTAGGCCTCACCGAAACCCAATCCCGCGAAGCTGGATATAACGTGAAGATCGGCAAGTTCCCCTTCACGGCCAACTCGCGCGCCAGCATCGTAGGCCAGCACGAAGGCTTCATCAAAATCGTGAGCGATGCCGACTACGGAGAGATTCTCGGCGTCCACATCATCGGCCCGCAAGCAACAGAGTTGATCGCGGAAGCGGTGGCAGCGATGGAACTGGAAGCAACAGTGGAAGACTTGATTTGGACCATCCACGCGCACCCGACACTGGCGGAAGCCATGCTTGACGCATCAAACAGCGTCTATGGAATGGCAATTAATGCCTGAACGTCATGGCCACGGATTAACGCGGATGAACAGGGATCAATGCAAATTCGAGGAGGCGCATTGTCATCCTGAGCGCGCCTTTTGCGCGAAGGATCAATGCACTTCCTCTGTGTTCCTCCGTGCCCTCTGTGGTGAGAGCGTTTGATTTTGATCTCACTGATTCAACTCGGCACAGTCGACTACGCCACGGGCCTGGCTTTGCAGCAACAGCTGGTCGCGCTCCGCAAAGAAGAAAAGATAGGCGACGTCCTCCTTCTGCTCGAACATAAGCCGGTAATCACCCTAGGCCGGAATGCGAAAGCCGCAAACGTCGTAGCCTCTCCGGAATTTCTGAAAGACTGCGGCGTCGAGCTCTTCGAATGCGACCGCGGCGGCGACGTCACATTCCACGGCCCCGGCCAGATCGTCGGCTATCCTATCTTCGATCTCCGCAGCTTCGCCAGCCCCGGCGCCAAGCGCAAAACTCTGGGCGTAATCGAATTCGTCCGCCGCCTCGAAGATGTCCTTATGCGGACCTGCGCCGATTTCGCGATCCCCACAAAGCGAGTAACAGGTCTAACAGGCGTCTGGACCAATGCCGGGCACACCGATGCTCACGTAGGGACAGCCGCCTCGGCTGTCCGCCCAAGCGAAGCGAGGCTCCCCGGGTACAAAACCGAAGCCAAGCTCGCCGCCATCGGCGTCCACATCTCGCGCTATGTCACCTCCCACGGCTTCGCCCTAAACGTGAACACGGACCTGAGTTACTTCAACCTGATCATCCCCTGCGGCATCACCAGCAAGCCGGTCACCTCGATGCAGAGAGAACTCGGCCGCGAACTCGACCTGAACGCCGTCTCCGAATCCGTCTCCCGCAACTTTGGCGTTGTCTTCCAATCCCAAGTCCTATGGGTCGACACGCTAGACGCGCTCCTCGGACGCACGGTCGGTGTCCCGATGAAGCCGCCCGCCAATCTGCGCCAGTTCCGTAAGGAAGACGACACCACCTGGGCCTGACACGACGTACGTCCTGACACAACTCGCGTAGGGACAGCCGCCTCGGCTGTCCGCCGAAGCGAAGCAAGGCGCTCTCGGATCCCCCGCGCTGGCACTTTCCCCTACTCTCGCGATACCATCAAGAAAAGCGCCTCACGCGCCGTCTGACATGGGGAACAACAAAAAGAAGTCCAAATCCAGTTCCAACGGTCATAGTCCGCGTAACGGATCGCAGCCCAGCAGCCGTCATGTGGGAAGAGACCATGTGGCGACGGCCGCCCTCGGCCGTCGGGTCGAGCGAAGCTCGACCGGCTCTCCCAACCAGAACCTCCGCACCTACGAAATCCCCGACTTCCGATTGGAACACCCGCAATTCTCCGTCCGCCAGTTGACAGAAAAAGACAAAGCCGGCCACGAGCACGTCCGCTACGAGGTCACCGGCGACGTCGACGCCCCCGTCCCGCCCATCCGCGACTCCAAGTATCTCGACAAGCAGCAAGCCATTGAGATCTACCGCTACATGCTGCTCAATCGCAAAATGGAGATCGCGCTGGAAAATCTCTACAAGCAAGGCAAGGTCGTCGGCGGAGTCTACTTCGGACTCGGTCAGGAAGCCTGCTCCTGCGCCTCTGCCTACGCGCTCGATCAGGACGACTGGTTCGCGCCCATGATCCGCAACCAGGGATCGCTCCTCGTCCGCGGCTTCCGTGCCAGCGACACCATGATGCAGTACATGGCCAAAGCCGACTCGCCCACCAAGGGACGCGACGGCACCTCGCACTTCGGCGACATCGAGAAGCGCAACATGGTCTCGCCCATCTCCATGCTAGGCGATCTCGTCCCTGTGATGTCCGGCGTGGCTCTGGGCGCGCGCCTGCAGGGACGCAACATCGCCGTCATGACCTACATCGGCGACGGAGGCCAGTCCACCGGCGTCACCTATGAAGGCATCAACTTCGCCGCCGTGCAAAATCTGGGCCTCGTGCTCTTCGTTGAATCGAATCTCTGGGCCTACTCCACTCCCTCCGAAATGCAGTATCGCTGCAAAGACCTAGCCGAGCGCGCCATCGGATACGGCATCCCAGGCGTGATCGTCGACGGCACCGACGCCTGCCAGGTCTACGACGCAGCCCACGAAGCGGTAGAACGTGCCCATCGTGGTGAAGGCCCTACGCTGATCGAAGCCAAGATGATGCGCATGAAAGGCCATGCCATCCACGACGCCGCCAGCTATGTGCCCAAGCCGATGTTTGAATTTTGGAAGAAGCGCGACCCGCTCTCCAGATTCGAAAACTACTTGGTGAAAGACCAGAAATGGCTCACCCCGAAAGAAAATGAAGCTCTAATCGCGGAAGTGGAAGAAGTAATCGAAGCAGAGCGCGAGCTCGCCGTGAACTCCCCGATGCCAACGCCCGAGTCAGCCGAAGGCGGAGTCTTCTGCGAAAACGGCTGCCACGAAATCAAACCAAAATACGCCGTGCCGAAAGTAAAAAAGGGAACCGGCGGTTACAAAGAAACTGAAGCCGCCGTGCACTTGAAATAGCAGTATCCGTGTTCATCCGCGCAAATCCCGTGGCAAAGAAGTGAACTGACTCTATGCAACTCACCTACCTCGAAGCCATCCGCCAGGGAATCTGGGAAGAAATGGAACGTGACCCCACCGTTTTCTGCCTAGGCGAGGACATCGGCATTTACGGTGGCGCTTTCAAAGTCACCGACGGGTTCATCGACCGCTTCGGCCCCGAGCGTGTCATCGACACTCCCATTGCCGAGTCCGCCATCGTAGGCGCGGCCTTCGGAGCCTCGCTCACCGGCATGCGTCCAGTCGGCGAATTTCAGTTCATGGACTTCATCGGCTGCGCCTTCAACCAGATCTCCAACATGGTCGCCAAGACGCACTATCTCTGGGGCGCGCCCGCCCCGCTCGTCCTGCGCGGTCCGAGTGGCGGATATGTCCACGGCGGCCCCTTCCACTCGCAGAATCCCGAGATGTGGTTCGTCCATAATCCCGGGCTCAAAGTCATCTGCCCTGCGACGCCCTACGACGCGAAGGGACTAATCAAAGCCGCCATCCGCGACAACAATCCCTGCGTCTTTTTCGAACACAAATATCTTTACCGCCGTATTAAAGAGGAAGTTCCCGCGGAAGATTACGTAGTACCAATCGGAAAGGCGCGCGTGGCGAGGGAAGGCACAGACCTGAGCATTATCACCTACGCGGCGATGGTGCACACCGCATTAGAAGCAGCGGAAATTCTGAAGAAAGAGGGAATCGACCTCGAAATCCTCGACCTGCGCACCGTCTCCCCGCTAGACCGCGAAGCCATCGTGCAAACGGTGAAGAAGACCAACAAAGTCATCATCCTCCACGAGCACTCCCGCACCGGAGGCCTCGCAGGAGAAATCGCTGCCACCATCAACGAAGAAGCCTTCGACGATCTCGACGGCCCAATCGTCCGCATCGCAGGCTTGGATTCCGCGATCCCGTTCTCGCCTCCGCAGGAGCATCATTACCTGCCGAAAGTGGAAGACGTAGTCCGCGAGTCCCGTCGCCTGAAAGCGTACTGAAGGGTGCCCCATCCTTGTCGCGAATTGTGCGACAGGATGGGGATTTTGACTTTTGGTCGATTCTCCTGCGGAGCAACCACGACACAGCTCCAACCAAGAACAAGAGGTTGAGAGCCCGTAATATCTCACCCATGGCCAATAACACTTCGCGGATTCTTAGGCTCGCAGCCGCACTCGCCCTGATGGCACTCGCCGCCAACTGCTTCCTCAAATACCTCTGGTGGACGGCCTGCTACAGTGCATGGAATGGCATCCCCAAATTGGCCGAGCAGTGGAAAGCAGCTGGTGCTAATGCCTCTTTCAATGGCTGGAGCTTCATCGCTCTGGAAACTGCAACCGTCGCAATCCTCTTCGGAACGATCAGCTTGCGCTCTGCCGAGTTGTCAGGATTCTTCAAAGGTGGCGTGCGCCTCGCTGCATCCCTCATGACGACGCTCGTTGGAACGACCGTTCTGGCCTTGGCGCTCAGCTGGTTCAAGCAGGGGATCCACTAGCCATCCCGCTAGCCTCCCGCCCCGCCCATCTGCAACAATATCTTCGGAGGATTCATGAGCAAATTTCTTCTGGGCTGCGTCGTCACTCTCCTGGTTCTCATCCTGGGCGGACTCGGCTTCGCTCTGCTCGGTTTCTATCCGACTGCGGCCAACGTCGCACCTCCGCATTGGGAGCAACACCTTGCGATGGGCGCCGCAGACGCTTCCATGGAGCGCCATGCTCCGCGCGTCACCAACCCGCTCATGCCCAATGACGATAACCTGATACAGGGCATCAAGCTCTACACAATGAATTGCGCTCTTTGCCACGGAACCCTCGACCACAAGCCTTCCACGCTCGCCAATTCGTTCTACCCGCCACCGCCAAATCTGGTTTCCGATCCGCCCGATGATCCCGAGTGGCACATCTTCTACACGATTCGCACTGGAGTCCGTTACACCGGCATGCCCGCCTGGGATAAAACTTTGACCAGCGATGACATGTGGAAGATCACCATGTTCCTGTCTCACATGGACAAACTTCCGCCCGCCGTTCAGGAATACTGGAAGACGAGTTTCGGCACCGGACCCGAGCCCGAAAAGAAAGAACCATCGAAAAGCGCTGATCACGATCACCACTAGACCAGCACAGTCCGCGTAGAGACAGCCGCCTCGGCTGTCCGGCGAAGGCGAAGCCGAGCGACGGCCTGAGAAGTATTCCCCACAGGGTTTCTCAGCGTACTCTGCGGCATTCCTCCGCGAATTCTGCGGTAATGTTCTTGCCTTGCCGCGCAGACGGCCGGAGCCCACCCGGGAACGCTATAATACTCGTTTGCGCCCAACTTCGTATGGAGAACTGTGGGCCTCAAGGAAGAATCATGCCAACTGACGTCATCATGCCGCAGATGGGTGAATCCATCGTAGAAGGCACTATCACCAAGTGGCTCAAGAAGCCTGGAGACAAGGTCCAGCGCGACGAGCCTCTCTTCGAAATCTCGACTGACAAGGTCGATGCCGAAATCCCCGCGCCCGCCTCCGGTGTCCTTCAGGAAATCAAAGTCACCGAAGGCACAACGGTGGGAGTCAACACGGTAGTAGGTACGATCGCTATAGACGGCGAGTCCGCCGCAACCAAGCCGGCGGCTGCTCCCGCAAAGCCCGCCCCATCTGAGAGTAGCGCCGGCGTCCCGCCGGCTGTGGCGGGGGCGTCTCGCCCCCGCACTCCAGCACAGGAAACGCAGCCACAAGCGTCCCCAGCTAAAGACGACGAAGAAGAAACCCGCTCCTCCCCGCTAGTCCGTAAGATTGCTCGCGAGCACAACGTCAGCCTCTCGCAAATAACCGGCACCGGACTCGGCGGCCGCATCACCAAGCAAGACATCATGCAGTTCATCGAAAGCCAAGAATCTCGTGTGGGGACAGCCGCCTCGGCTGTCCCGCGAACCCTGAGCGAAGCGAAGGGGAGCGCCGCAGCACCTCCGGCATTGGAGCCTGGTCGGCCTCCGCGCCCGGCCGCCCCCGCGTCGTATCCGGGCGATCTCGTGCCTATGTCGAACATGCGAAAGCTGATCGCCAAGCACATGATCGAGTCGCGCCGCACCAGTGCACACGTTCACTGCATGTACGAAGTGGACTTCACCCGCATCGTCAACCTGCGCAACAAACTCAAATCTGGATTCGAGCAGCGCCACGGCGCCCGCCTCACCTTCATGCCCTTCTTCGTTCGTGCCGCCGTCATGGCCCTGCAGCAGTGGCCCATCATCAACGCCAACATCGAAGGCGATAACATCCACTACCACCGCCACATCAACATGGGCATCGCCGTCGCACTCGACTGGGGACTCATCGTCCCTGTCCTCAAGAACGCGGGAGACCTGAACTTCCTCGGCCTGCAGCGTGGCATCACCGATCTGGGCGAGCGCGCGAGAAACAAGAAGCTGAAACCCGAAGACGTAGAAGGCTCCACATTCACCATCACGAATCCCGGCCAGTTCGGCGCAGTCTTCGGACTCCCCATCATCAACCAGCCCAACTCCGCCATCATGGGCGTAGGCGGAATCACGAAACAGCCGATGGTGATCACCGACAAAGATGGTGCCGATTCCATCGCCATCCGCTCGGTAGTCCACCTCACTCTAGGCTACGACCACCGCCTCATCGATGGCGCAGTAGCCGACCAATTCATGGCGCAAGTAAAGAAGAACCTTGAAACCTGGAGCGAAGAAGTAGGTTGAAACGGGATTGACTCTCGAGGGTGCCCCACCCTTGTCGCGTTCTGTGCGACAGGGTGGGGATTTTGATCTTCGTACTTACTTCGAAGCAGCTGCGCCGGAAGAAGTTGCCGTCCCGCCCTTAGCCCAAGTCGACGAATTAAGACACTGGACCGCGCCATCGATGGTTTTAGAGATACCCTCACGAAATTTCTCCGGATTCACAATCTCCCGCGCCGCCACCGCATCCACGGTAGCCAACGCGTTTTCAAGAAATGACATCGCCGCATCTTTCTTCTAGGATCCCGACTTGCCGCCAAACATCTGCTCGATCCCGCTGACCAAAGCCGGCACAAATGAAATCCCCCGCAATAATTGACTCAAGAAATTCATATCCTCTCCTTTAAGAGTTGACTTATTTCACCCAACATGAGCCCAACTCGAAACTAAGTACTGAGAACTGAAAACTGAGAACTGCTCCTTACTTCCTCGCTCCCGTCTTCCGACTCGCACTGTCATGCGCCTGAATCAGAGTCTTGATCTCATTCTGTGCATCGCGCAGTTCGCCCAGCTGAACTTCTGTCCGAATCCTCGCCTCCGTATTCGTCGTCGCGATCTGCTCCAGTCGCTGCACGCGTACCTTCGTCGCCTCGATTTCCGTATCCTGTCTCGAGGAATTTCGCGCATCCTGGACCACGTACCCCGTAATCGAGAGCGCGACTGCCGCCAACGCAATCAACGTCCGGCTGTCGAGCTTCAGCAGCCTCTGCTCCTTCACCGCCTGCAGCTTCTTGTTCCACGACTCGTCCAAAGCCTCAGCGAAGCTCCGCATCTCCGCAAGTCGGTCCAGAACTTCAAGTTGGAAATCCTTCGCGCTGTACGGATTGCCCAACGTGGCCCTCTCCATCGCCTTATGTCGCTGCCTCAAGATGTTGTCGTCATTCATAACGGATAATCCACATGTAGCGCTGCCGTATACCTTGAATACCTCGGTGGGGAGGAGGCGTCATAAAGCCGCAGAACGTAATTCTGTGTCCTGACGAACCGGGGCAAGGTAAACGCCTGCGTGCCGAATCTTCCCAGCAGATTTCTATCGTTCGCCGCCCCCCAGCCATAATCATGGGCGCGAGCTTCCGCAACCGTGGTTGTATTCGCCCCACTCTGCGGCGAAACAGGTGTACCGGAAGCGAGCCCTATACCCATCACTAAAATCAGCGCCCAATAAAGAAGCCGCCCCATAGGGCGGCGACCTGCATCACGCATCGTAATCCTCAAAATCTCTACGTGCTGAATCCACGAAACTACCACGACTCGTGTGGGGACGGACGCCTTCGTCCGTCCCCCGAAGCGAAGCGAGGGCAAAGGTGCATTAACGATCCAGCCGTTCCTCTGTGCCCTCTGTGGTGAGCTCGAGTCACCGATGATTCAAAAATCTCTCCACACTCTCCACGTACACATCTGCGAAATCCGCCACCGGCCTCCGTGATTCAATCATCTGCACCGCGTCTTCCACCTTCCACCCCATCGATCCCAGCACCGCCAGCGCCATCATCGGCGCCCGATGCACCCCCGCCGCGCAATGAATAAACACCTTCGCCTCCGGCCTCTCTAGCGCCCCCATCGCGAAATCCACCCCGCGCTCGAACAACTCCACCGGCTTCTCCGAGAAATCGTCATCCGTCGGATTCCACAACACCTCGACCCCATGCTCCCGCCCCAGCGGCGTGTCATCGAACTCGATCTGCATGTCGATGACGTGGGTGATCCCTTCCCGCGCCACCTTCCCCATATTCTCCGAGTTCCAGATCCCTCCCCCCACCGCAATCCGTTCCGTCAGCCAGGTTATATCCATCCGTCTTTCCGCCCTTGTCCGTGTAGGGGCCAACGCCTTCGTCCGTCCCCCGATGCGTAGCGAGGGTCTTTTCCGCGGCCCCACCCAAACCGCAACCAACTCCCGCTCCACGTGTCCTCACAATTCTAAGGTATGAATCACTCCAACGTTTGTGTAGGGGCGGACGCCGTCGTCCGCCCCCCGAGCGAAGCGAGGGTTGACTTCCTCTGTGTTCCTCCGTACCCTCTGTGGTGAGTCCTGGTCGCAGACCATCGCAGCGACCAACGAAGATCGCTCCCTATTCCACCTCCAGCACCGTCACCGTCTTCTCCTCGCCGCTCGCCTCCGAACTCTCACCCGCTTCTGTCTTCGGCTGGATGACCGCCACATCCTCGTCCTCTTCCTTCTGCAACTCAGCATGCACCCGCGGACGCTTCGGAATATTCAACCGGTCCAGCAGCGTCTCCGCCAGAGAGTCTTCATCCTTGCTCGTCTGATTCTCGTCCGTCGACCGTGGGTACACCCCTGCCATCTCCAGCAAATACTTGGCCGGTGCCAGTTGTCCTTGCGTTGCCTGAAGCATCACTGCTTTCGTGATCCCTTTCGCTCCCGCCTTCACGATCCCCGCGATGTCTTCTCTGACCTTCGCTGGATCCAACGGCTTCTTTGCTGTATTTCTCTTCGCTCTCTTCTTCCCTGTCTTCTTAGCCGCCGGCTTGCTCTTCGCCTTTTTCTTCCTCATAGCCCAACACTCGGATATTTATGATTTCGCCCCATATGATTTTGTACCCAGAAACAGAAGGCGCGCCTTCTAGGCGCGCCCTCTACAAGAGATTGTTTTTTTCTTACTCTCTAAATCCAGAATAACAAATTACGAATATTCATCCGGCAAAAGTTCAGAGTTTATTTTTGCTTTCTTCACAACCACTTACGAAATTTTCGCCCCTTTTACCCCCTTGACAAGATTTTTCCCGAATCGGGACGATCCTCTCCAACAGCCCAACATCGAGCAGAATCTCGGTCAACACGTCCAGAGCGATCGGAACATAATTCCGAACTGTCCTTTCGGCACAGCCCAGAAGCCTTCGCCGTTGCCGCTTGATCGTGTTCCTGCAGAACATTTCGCGCGATGATCTGCCGCGAGAATTCATCCAGCTTGTTCAGGCAAGTTTCCATGTCATGCACGAAGATGACTCGATCTTCAAACGTCACCACAGTGTAAGACGTCACCTGCGTCCGGAAGAACTCACGCCCTAACAGCGACGGCACCCTCCCCGTCTCAATCGAGTACCGCATATTCCGCCGCAACATCGTCACTGTCCGCGCCCGATAAATCCTCCTCTCCCGTTCCTCCTCCCAATACACCTCCGGAATCGCCGCCCCCTCCAAAGGATTCGAATTCTCAATCTCCGCGTGCCCCACCCTCGGCGCGTCTTCTGCGACAGGGTGGGGATTTTGACCTTCCGTAGCGCCGGCATCCTGCCGGCTGTCGCGCAGGCATCCTGCCCCCGCGCCCGTCCAAGTCGAGGAACTCTCCCTGTCCCCTTGCCCCTCTGTGCCCTCTGTGGTGAGTTCAGAACCTCTCCCTGGAAACGAATGCGCCGGCAATTCCCCAATCCCTTCGTGTGTAAACCGCCCCCGCCGCCGAACCACTCCCGACTCCTCAACCCTCTCTGCCTCCGCCCCGATCCAATCAATCATTTCTCTCATGCCACACCTCCCACTGCGTCGGGGTCCGGCAGTTCTTCCTGAAACTTAACCTCGTACTCGCGTTCGGGCCACAGGAAGGCGAACCCTTCCTGGTTTCTTCTTTCTCATCGGCATCTCCTCCAATTGCCCCTGGCACCTCTCGCAGTACACCACTCCCGCGCCGCGTTCGCGTGCCCAAAGCCCGCCACAATGCTCGCAATACTTCAACTCCACGCGTACTTCACTGCTGTTGTTGTTATGACGATGACTGCTCATGACTCCTCCGATAAATTCAGAATGATTTCCTTCGAGTATTGCAATTACTTCCCTAACCCTCATCCACTTACTCGAAGCTCGAGGCTCATAGCTCGTGGCTAAAGAAAAAAGCCCCGCGTCAGATCCCGCGCGATTGTTCGCGGGAACCGAACGCAGGGCTCGTTTCTCTTACGATGACCTGCCGTGAGCTATTTAGTTTTCCTGGATCCCAATTACTACTGGGTGCCCCACTTCTGGCCCATGTTGCCAGAAGTGGGGACTTTCAGAATCTGCACGTCGACCTTCGCCGTTGACCTCCCTCCGCTTTCACAGATTTTGCATGATGTCGTCGTCTACGACCGCACTGTCCCGCTGCCGGAAGTATCCTTCCTGGTAGCCCGACTTCAGCACGCGCCCATTCTGCATCACAACGCTCACCTTCCCTGTGAAGCGAAGCGACAACAATAAGCGCTCCATGGATGCCGACAAGACCTCGGCGGCCTTCACTTTCCGACGAAATTCACCGAAGTACCTCTCTTCATTGAAGTTATCTGTTGACTCATCATCGCCTTTTACCATAGAGCGTATTGGTCTCTCAGATGCCGCGATCCTATAGCTGTGAATTTTCTCAGTCCAGGTTGGGTGAACATCCCTCGCCTGTGGAAAACTTTTCCCTTGCAGTTTCAGTATCTTGTCGCCCAAAAACGCGTGATTTTTTTCTTGCTCGTTTCTTCATTCACGCACAGAGAAGAGAATCGGGGGCCGGTTCCTTCGTGTACCTTCGTGCCCTTCGTGGTTCAAGCTCTTACTTTCCCTTCGCGCGAGAACACCCGCCTAAGCTTCTCGAAAAGTGCGGATTCTAACTCACCCTTCCATCGCGATTCCCTACGGGCGTCCACCCACCGAGCACTCGCTAACCCCCGTCTTTACAAACCTTTTACAGGGGTTACCCCCTTCCGGGCCCCTCATAACCCAGTGCTATACTCCGGCTAATGAAGTTCAAGGCCCTGCAAGACAATCTCCGAAAAATCCTTTGGGATCGCATTGAAGCAGGTGAATTGACCGGCCTCCGCCTGGCACTTCAAACCGGATTCAAACAGGCTCACATCTCCAACTTCCTCAACCACAAGCGCGGCCTCAGCATCGAGGGCATGGACAAGGTCCTCCAGGTCCAGCATCTCTCCGTCCTCGACCTGCTCGATCCCGCCGAGGTCAACAAGCGCGCCACCGTGGTTCCCCCCAGCGCCGACGATTTCGAAAACGTCATCCTCACCGATTCCTCCACCGCCGCCACCCAGCCCCTCATCCCCAGCATGCATGTGAAGGACATCTTCAAATTCAAGAAAACCTTCCTGCACAAACTGAAGCCGGAAACCGAAGGCGCCCGTTCCAACTGGCAGCGCTTCGTCCTGATCAAGCTCGATGCCCGCGACGCCCAGGCTATGTCTCCCCGCCTGCTCCCCGGAGCCACGCTCCTGATCGACCGTCATTACAACTCACTTAAGCCCTATCGCAAGGGCGAATTTAATATGTACGCTGTTCTGAAAAACGATAATTGTTGCGTCCGTTACGTCGAATCCGCCGGAAGGCATCTAATTCTTCGCCCCCAGAACCAGTCCTCTCCCCTCGAAGTCCTCCCCATCGCAGATGGCAAATCCCCCGAAGACTACGTAGTAGGCCGCGTGTGCCAAATCAGCCTAGAAGCGTAAGGTTCGTGTAGGGGCGCGGGCGCCTCGCCCGCCCGCGAGCGAAGCGAGCGTGCTCAATCGCGACAGGCACGGACAAAAATCAAAGCGGAATCTAGGAGAGGAAACACAGAAGGTGCCCCACCCTCGTCGCGATTTGTGCGACAGGGTGGGGATTTTGACTTCCTGGAGAACATACAACTCGTGTGGCGACGGACGCATTCGTCCGTCGCCCGAAGCGAAGCGAGGGCGACCGATGCAGTCTCCCTCCGCCCTTAGAAGTTGAACTTGAACCCCAACTGCACCTGCCGCGGCCCCACCGCCGTCGAAAGAATCTTCCCAAAGTTAGGATCGTCCACCGACGTGATCGGTGCTTGAAACACGGGATGGTTCAATGCATTCTGGGCTTCGATGCGAACTTCGAAGTTCATCTCCTCGCGTATCAGGAACTGCTTCCCCAATGACAGATTGGTCGTGAAGTGCCACGGCGACCGTACGCTTCCCAGCGCTCGCGGAGCGTTGCCCAGCGTGAAATCGTCCGGGCGCTGGAAAACGGTGTTGTCCACAAAGTAGTTGTCCACGAAATCCGACCCGTGATTGCGCTGGGGCGTTCCCACGATGTTGGGTCGCTGCGTGCCATACGTAGGAATTGGATTTCCATCGGCAACGTTGAAGGTTAGCGGCCGTCCATCGGCGATACGCCAGATGCCGTTCGTCTTCCATCCGCCGATCAGCGTCTCGGCCCATCGCGGCATGTTCCCGAACAATGCCCGTCCACGCCCAATCGGCAGATCGTAGCTGTAGCTGATTTGAACAACATGTGGGATGTCGAACGTCGAGAGGCTGCGCTCGAGCCATGGCTTATTGGGATCCTGCAAGCCAGAGAAACTTCCCAGCCACGTTACGTTGTCGTCAGCTTGTGAAGCGTTATCAATCGATTTCGACCACGTATAGGTCGCAAGGAACTGCAACCCGTTGGAGAATTTCTTCTCGGCGAGCAGTTGCAACCCGTGGTAAATGGAACTGCCAATCATCTGCGGTTCCGTAGTGACCCCTGTGAACTGCGGATACGGCAGCAGCAACTGAAGATACGGAATCTGTGCGAAGCTGCTCCCAATGGTGCTGTTGGGGTCGGTGATCGATCCGGCAAAGGGATTGTCGACCAAGGTGTTGATGCACGCAATCGTCCGGCTTTGGCACGGATTTGCCGCATTGGGATCGCCAACCGCTAAATTCTCCACCCACGGCCCCAGATGATTGATGTAGTTGGACCCACTGAAAGGAAGGTGCGTTGCTTTCTTCCCAATGTATTCCACGTTAATCAGAATATTGCTCCGCAGTTGGCGCTCGATCCCCAGACTCCAGCTCTGATCGTAGGGCGTCTGGTTCGCGCCTGGAGTGCGCAACGGACCGTTGGCGGTGAAGCCGACATCATTCCTGAGCCCAAGCGCACTTCCCGGGGGATGAATCAGTCCGTTGACAAAAGGATTCGTCAGATGCGCGTAGGGACTCGCGTGGTCGACGGGACTAGCGGTGATCACGTTCGTGAATTGGTTGAAACCCTGACTTCCGTACGGCGCAACACCCGTCACTCCGGACCGCGATTGTCCGTAATAGATCCCATAACCCCCGCGTACCACCATGTTCTGAGTAAACTGGTACGCAAGACCGAAGCGCGGCTGAAAGTCGTGCCAATCGGTCACATAGTTGGTGCGCTGGCCCGATGAGGCAAAAACTTCGCCGCCCTTCAGGTTCAGAGTCACGGGATTGCCCGTCACCGGATCGTTATATCCGACGCTTCCGCCGTTCAACGGACTCGCTGCGTTCGGATCAAACCAGTCCTGACGGTTGTAACGGTCTGTGCGCGGCTTGGTCACGTCGTAACGCAGTCCGAGGTTCAAGGTCAGCTTCGGAGTCGCCTTCCAGTTGTCTTGCCCAAAAAATCCGTACTGATAGTTTGTGGTCGCAGGGCGGAACTGGATTTCGTAGTACGAACCGCATCCGTTCCCGCCGCAACCCTGGGTCATCTGACCCATCATGAAACTGGCCAGGGGATCGCCGCCGCAGGCCGTCTGACCGCCTGGACATGCATAGGAGCCGTCGGTATTGAAGGTGAAGAAGCCAACAGGCGCGTTGGTCTGTATGTAATTGATCTGGTGAATCCGGCCGTCGAACCCAAACTTGAACTCGTGGGAACCATGCACCTTGTCCAGCATGACCGAGAGTTGTCCCGTGTCTTGACCGAGCCGGTAATTGCCATAAGGATCGGTGCCGATGTTGGCATAGCCGGCGCTGGCGTACTGATCGATGAAGATCGCCGGGACTCCCTTGAATCCGTTGCTTTGCAAGTACGAGGGAAATCCAAGGCTGCCCAGAGGATCATTCACGCCGTGAGGATTGTATGCATCGATGTGCCAGACTCCGCGCGTGAACCCCAACGTCGCATTCATCAGCAAGCTTGGGCTGAACGTATGCGTATCGTTAATGGCGAACGTATGCGCGTTGGTCCAACCCGGTCCACCCTGGCATGGATCGGCGAAGTTCTTGAAACAGTCCAGACTCTTGTAGGAGGGACTGTATTGATACGCAAACTTCGCGCTCATCAGATTGTTCTGCGTAAAGCGATGGTCGATCTTGATGTCGAACTGGTCATTCGCACTACTGTTAGAACCAGAACCGAACCAGTTATTGTAGATACCCCCACTCGGGGCATTTGGCTCTGGAAACAGAGCCATCATCTTCAACGCCACCGGATCCATCAGATTGCCCGGTACGGCTGAAGCCGGGCCCGGGCTGATGTACGTTGCCATGTTGTTGCGGGGAATAAACGTACTGCGCACGATGCCACCGGCATTGGCATCGTAAGTACCGGAGTAGGGATCCCAGATCTGCCCGGCCGCGACTGAGCACAGTCCGCTTGCATCGAATGTTCCTCCCTGTGCTCCGCACACTTCGCCAAAATCGCCCGTGCGCATCGCATCGGTGGGAACGGCCGCGTTCGATGTGCTCAATCCCTTAGAGCGGACGCCATCATAATCCACGAAGAAGAAGGTCTTGTTCTTGATAATGGGACCGCCGAAGGTGAATCCATAATTGTTCCGGCGTAGCGGCGGGATGGGATTGCCCTGGCGGTTATTGAACCAGTCGTTCGCGTCAAGGCTATCGTCGCGGAAGAACTCGTACCCGCTGCCGTGAAACTTGTTCGACCCCGACCGAGTGATCACGTTGACCACAGACGAACCGGAAAAACCATACTCAGCGCTGAAGTTCGTCTGCTCCACCTTGAACTCTTCGACCGCCTCCGGCGACGGAAGGTATGTCACCGCCGTTATGCCGCCGTTCGGTTCAGAATTCGTTACCGAGGCGCCATCGGTCAGAATGTCGGAAGTCGATCCGCGACTGCCGTTGGAGACAAAGTTCGTCCCCGTGCAAGTCACGTCGCACTGGTCATCCATTTCGGTGACACCCGGCGCCAGCGAAGTCAACTCAACCACATTTCGGTCGATCAGTGGCAGATCGTTGATGAACCTGCGATTCACCACCTGCCCCGTCTCCGCGTCCTCCGTCTGGATGGTCTGCGCCTGCGCCCCTACCTCTACCTTTTGGCTGATGCCTGCCACCTTCAACGTCAGGTTCGTCGTCCGGTTCTCGTTGATGTCTACCTTGAACGCGGCACTGATGACCTTCTGAAAGCCTTGCACCTGTGCCGTAACGGTGTATGTGCTCGGTGGGATCGAACGGAACAAATACCGTCCGCTACTGTCAGAAGTTGTTCTGAATTCGAATCCTTTTTGCTGGTCGGTCAGCACCACCGTCGCCCCTTGCACCAGGGCGCCGGTGCTGTCGGTCAATTCTCCGCTGACCGTTCCGAAGTAAGCCTGCGCGCAAACCAGCGAGGGCACTAGAAGCGCGATGGCGACGAGACACGTGCAGAGCACGAAGTGTGAGGTCTTTCGCATAAGCGAGACGGATGCTGGCATGGAACCCTCCTAATGTGCGATCGAAGCTGACACAGCCACGGAAGACTTGCGGTGGTTATTCGCCGCCATCCTACACAAACCCCGCTTCCCGCGCCATAGCAAAAATGCACGCAAGAAACGATTTAATACAATTATTTCCTTGAAAGTTGTGATGAAGGAGTGCTAGTGCCGGGATTCCTTCCCCCTCAATCACCCCGTGCAGGAATGTGTGATTTTCACAGCGTGAAAAACAGAGACGCCGTCTGCTCAACTGCGGGCAGTATTGGTAGCGCCGGCGTCCCGCCGGCTGTGGCATGGGCGTCCCGCCCGCGCACCCGCCGGCGAAAGAAAAGAAGGAAGGAACTACATCGCGGCCTGCACCGGTTCGACTTGCTCCGATGCATCCGGCTGACTCAGCGGAATGCTCACCAGCACTCGCGTCCCGTCCTCGCACGAACTGATCTGCAATTCGCCGCCAAACGGACGCAGCCGTTCCCGCATCGCGCGAATGCCGAATCCCGACGCTCCCGCCTGCACCGCCGCGAGGTGTTCCCGCGAAATCCCTTTGCCGGAATCTTCGATTTCCATCGTGATCGCTTTCGGCGCGCGCGCGATCCGGATCGAAGCCCGCTTGCTTCCGGAATGGCGATGAATGTTGGTCAGCGATTCCTGCACCACGCGGAACACAACCAGCTCCAGTTCGCGCGGCAATCGCCCGAATTCTTTTGAGATATCGAAGTCAATCGCGATCCCGCTGCGCTCCGACACTCCCTGCACATACCAGCCGATCGCCGACGATACTCCCGCCTCATCGAGCAGAGGAGGATGCAGCAGGTACGAAGTCGTCCGCAATTCCTGATGAAGCATCTGCACCAGTTGCTGGCTCTCTTCCACCTGGTGCGCAAGCTCCGGCGCTACCTCGCGAATCTTCCCGCTCTGCGCCTGTTCCGCCAGGTTCGCCAGTTCGAGGCCGATCGCAGTCAGGATCTGCCCCGAGCTGTCGTGCAGTTCGCGCGCGATCCGGCGGCGCTCGGCGTCCTGCAATTGCATCAGGTGCCCGGAAAGCAATCTCACCTGTTCCGCAGTGCGCGCCATTTCCAGGTTGCGTTTCTGCAACTCCAGCGTCCGCGCCTGCACCACGCGGTCCAGATTCTCCGCCAGTTCCCGATGCCGGGTTTCGCTGGCGCGCAGCGCGAGTTCGGTCGCCTTGCGCTCCGTGACATCCCGCACTGTTCCGGAGCAGCCGACAAATTTCTTTGCCGAGCCGGCGAATTCGAATTCCGCCGCCGCGTACATTTCCACCCAGCGCGCCGACCCGTCGGGCAGCACAATCCGGTATTCCCCGAAATGCGTCCTCGGCTCCGCGCTGTTGAAGTCTGCCTCAAACTCCGCCGACATGCGCGCCAGATCGTCCGTATGGAAGTGTTTCAGGATTTGCTGGGTCGGAAGGGAATTCGCAGTGATCCCGAAAATTTTTTTGAAGGTGTCATCCCAACTGCCGGTATTCGCAGTAGCGTCATAGCGCCACCACGCCATCTGCGCAGCGTCCAGCGCCAGTTGGCGCTGTTGCCACAGCCGCTCCCGCTCGGCTTGCGCTTGTTTGCTTTCGGTCAGATCGAACGTCGCGCCGGTTACGCCGACGATTTGCCCGTAGGCATCGCGTTGCGGATCGATCCTGACGTGATAGTGGCAAGGCCTGCCGTTCAGCGAGACGGTCATTTCACCCTGATAACTCACGCCTGTGCGCAAGACCTCCGCCTTGATTTCCTCCGTCATCTTCCAGTCT
>DATMOO010000229.1:0-2617 GCA_035568275.1 Candidatus Sulfotelmatobacter sp. | reverse complement strand
CGAAGCTGAAAGCAATCAGTTTGCCTTCTTCCCGTAGTGCTCGCCAAAAAAATCACTCGTATTCCATGCAGGTCTCTCGTTCTGCTGCGCGACGATGTATCCGAGGAGATAGCTGTAGCGCGCAAATTTTGCCCCCGATTCAAAATCGAAGGGCTGATTCATGTCGTCCTGAGGCTTATGATATCTAGTAGCAAGAAATATCTTACGGATCTCTTCCGGATTGATTTTGGGGTCGCTCGACTTTTTGCCAGAGCTTAGGAACAGCGACGGTATCCCCTGCTTCACAAACGAGTACTGATCACTGCGAATGAAGAGCACTGATTCCGGGTGGGGATCAGGGCTCACGTCAAGCTTGAGCCGGTCCGCAGCTTGGTGCACGGCGGCGTCGAGTGTTGAGTGCTCCGCACCACGTGCGACTACGTCCTCGATGGGCCAGAGCAACGCAGCACCATCGATGTTAATGTCGGCCACGAGGCCGTCTTTTGGCACGGTCGGGTAGTGCGCAAAATAATCTGAGCCTAACAATCCTTCTTCTTCTCCCGTCACGGACAAAAAGAGGATTGAGCGCCTCGGACGTGGCTTCGTCCGGCTATAGGCGCGCGCAATTTCCAACAGGCACGCAGACCCGGAAGCGTTGTCCAATGCACCGTTATAGATTCTGTCACCGTTCACTGGCTCGCCGATCCCAAGATGGTCTAAATGGGCCGTGTAGACGACATACTCGTTTCGGAGTTGCGGGTCACTGCCACGCAGGCGAGCCACCACATTTGGGCTGCGGAGGTCTTCGAGTTTGGATGCGATCTTTATTTTGATGGCCCCTGGCAAGGCAAATGAGAAGGGCTTCCCTTCTCTCGCTGCCGCATAGGCCTGCTCCCGCGGCTTTCCGCTGCCCTCGAACATCTTGGCCGTCGCTTCCATGCTCAAAATCGCCGTGCCGCGCAATTCCGGAAAATAATCATTCGCTTGTCCCCGTGCATCCACCCATCGCATCGAGGGGAACGCCAGGTCGGTCACTCGATCCTTGAAAGAGTAATAGCTCTCGAGCTCAGGGCTATTCAACAGAACTATTCCTACGGCGCCGTGCGCGGCCGCGTTTGCTGCCTTTGCCACCCCCGAACTGTAATGCGCCCGGATTGCGGATTCGAATCGCGCCGGAGCCCCGTACACGTAGGCTACGACTCTTCCTTTTGCCTCGACTCCCGCATAGTCGTCGTAGCCCTGCTGGGGCGCTGTCACCCCAAACCCCGCGTAAACTATCGGCGCTTCCACAGAAGTGCCTGCCCTGCCGGGATCCCCTGCCGTGACAAAATCCTGACCAAAGATTAACGCTTGCTCTCTTCCTCCTCGTACAATACTCAGGGTGGAACCGCCTTTGTCGGGCCGTAGCGAGCGCAGCGGCACGCTTTGGAAGTACGTTCCGTTGTCGCCCGCCGGTTCGAGCCCCATCGCATCGAATTCCGATGCCATAAACTTTGCGGCAATTTCATGTCCGCGTGTTCCAGTCCCGCGGCCTTCAAGTAAGTCGTCCGCAAGGAACCGCATATTCGCGCGAATCGCTTCCGGCCGAATGGAAGCCGAGGCCTCGTCAGCAGCATCGTTACCGGCAAGAACTATGCGTGTTCCCGCAAGCAAGGCGATGACAATCAGGGCACCCATCCAACGGGCAACGCGGTTCTCTGTGTAAGACTTCTTCATAACGCCACCGTTCTTTCAGAACTCTTAGCGAAGGTGGCAAGGATAGTGCTGGCAGGTACACAGGTCAACCGACTCCCAGGTCTCTCTGTCTGCTTGCGCGGCTGCAACTCTAATCGCTTGTTTATCGGGCCGGTTCTGGACGTGTGGTCGGCTAACCGGAAGTAATCCAGATCGGGACATGCGGATAGGTAACGAGAAGTCGGCTTCCCTGTAGCGATTGGTTGGTCACTGCTGGCGCGTTTCTCGGTACTGGTCCGACGAAGTGCCCGCAACTTCCGAGTGGCCCGTGATCCACTCAGAATCGCCGGACATAAGCTAATTTGACCGTAGGAATCGCCCAGCAGTTACTGCAAACGTTCGCTGTCCGGCTCCGGACTGCACAGTGTGCAAAAACGACAAAGATCGGGGGAACGCTCAGAGTCGGGCGGCTTGGTCTAGGAGCGTTCGACCTTGGGCGTCGACTGAGCCCCCAGCGGTTCGCGGAAAGGATCCATCGGAATCGGCGCGTACTGGACCTCGATGATCTCGAGATGCTCCGTCTTTCCTGGCGCGAGCAGGTTCACGCGGTCGCCGGGGCGCGACTTCATCAGCGTATTGCCGAGAGGCGAGCGCCAGCTGATATAGCCGCGGTCGAGGTCCACCTCGTCGATGCCTACGATCGAGACGACGTGTTCGAGACCGGCGGCATCCTTGTAGGTAACGGTTGCGCCGAAGAAGGCGCGCGTCGCGGCTGACACCGGACGCGGGGCGGCGGGATCGACGACCACGGCCGCGTCAATGCGTTTCGTGAGAAAGCGAATCCGCGAATCGATCTGGCCTAACCGTCGTTTGCCGTAGAGGTAGTCGGCGTTTTCACTGCGGTCCCCGTTACTAGCAGCCCACGCTACGACCTCCACCACCGCGGGCCGCTCGCGACTCAGTA
>DATMOO010000228.1:0-5658 GCA_035568275.1 Candidatus Sulfotelmatobacter sp. | reverse complement strand
AACACGGAATTTGTCGGTCACACCTATCCCACGAAGACCATCGATCAGGTTGAGCGCCTCACTGAACACACGATACGGCACGCGCGCATACACGACCAGCTTGCGTCGAACCCGCAATATGCCGGCGGAATCGGCTGGTGCGCCTTCGATTACAACACCCATGGAAATTTCGGTTCCGGCGATCGCATCTGCTACCACGGCGTTACCGACATCTTCCGCGAACCCAAGCCGGCCGCAGGGTTCTACAAATCGCAGTGCGATCCTTCCGAGGAGATCGTTCTGGAGCCTGCATTCCATTGGGCACGCGGCGATGCCTCGGTCGGATTTTCCAAAGCCGTGGTGTGTTCGAATTGCGATCACTTGAAGTTCTACATCGACAACCAATTGGTTGCCGATGTCGATCCCGATCGAAAACAATTCGCGCACCTTCGTTATGCCCCGTTCGTCCTCGAGATGGGAGAGTTGTTTCATAAATGGGGCGACCTGAAGATCGAGGGTTACATCCAGGGAAAACTGGTGATCACGAAGCAAATGTCGGGAAGCGGTGTCGACACGAAATTCCAGCTTCTTCCCGATGACACTCGATTGCTCGCGGATGGAGCCGATTTAACTCGCGTGGTCCTGCGTGTCACCGATGAATTCGGCTGCGTACGCCCGTTTGCGAATGAATCCATCAAATTTGATCTTCAAGGCCCGGCGCAACTCATCGGTGACAACCCCTTTTCTCTAGTGGGCGGAACCGGCGCGGTCTGGGTTCGCGCTCAGGAACATCCCGGCAGGGCGGTCTTGAAAGCGGTTCATCCATATCTCGGCGCACAGCAGGTCGAGGTAGAGATCGCCGCCGAACCTGAAGAAGTAGCATGAAGCCGTCGTGACGGTGCATTTCGCCAGCATCGCAAGAACCGATTCTCGCCTCTAAAGCAGGATGGGAATCGCGAGCTGGCGCAGCTTCGGTGCAATCATTATAACGAGCGAAATCGGGAAGTGGTTGCTGCGGCTCGGCGGCCCTGGCTTGATTATTCTGGGCCTCATCGATAGTTCCGTGATTCCCACTCCCGGAGGCATGGACGTCTTTGTTATCCTGCTGACGGCACATCATCGCGAGTGGTGGCCATATTACGGCGCGATGGCAACTATCGGCTCTGTGCTCGGCGGCTATCTCACCTATCGTCTCGCGCAAAGGGGAGGAAAAGCCGGCCTAGAGAAGGAGATCGGCAGAAAGCGATCCCAAAAAGTCTACAAAAAGTTCGAAAAGGAAGGCTTTTCGAGCGTGCTGATCGGATCAATTCTTCCGCCGCCCTTTCCTCTCGTCCCGGTGCTGATGGCAGCCGGCGTGATGCAATACTCGCGAAACAAGTTTCTTGCCGCTCTTACGATTGGTCGATCTATACGTTTCTTTTCGCTTGTTTTCCTCGGCAAGCTTTACGGAACCGCGATTACGGGCTGGCTCGGCCGTTATTACAAACCTTTTCTTTACGTTCTTCTCTGCCTTGGACTCGCTGGTGGGATCGGAGCGGTGCTGTACTTCAAGTGGTATCGGCCTAGGCATCAGCCAACCCGTGAGATTCAGAATCGAAAGGCGGCCTGATGCTCGGCCGCCTTTCCTTCCAACGAATCCTGCTAGCGGGTCGCCGGTTGTGGGCTGGTTTGCGGCGATGATGTGCTCGGGCTCGAGAAGTTCACCTTAGGCACGGCACGTGATCCTTCGGAAGCCTGGAAATAGGCGTCATTCGGCTTGAATCCAGCCCAACCCGCGAACACGCTGTTCGGGAACTGCTGGACGTACGTGTTGTAATCCTGCAGCGTGTCGTTGTAGCGTTTGCGCTCGACAGAGATTCGGTTCTCTGTACCGGCAAGTTCATCCTGCAGTCGCAGGAAGTTCTCATTCGATTTCAGCTGCGGATAGTTCTCTACGATGAGCAGCAGTCGTCCCAAGGCTCCGTCCAGTTGCCCGTTGGCAGCGATCTTCTGTTGCGGTGTTCCAGCCGAAAGAAGTGCCGAGCGCGCTTTCGCGATGTCTCCGAATACAGTCTGCTCCTGTTTGGCGTATCCCTTCACCGTCTCGACGAGATTTGGGATCAGGTCGGCACGCCGCTGGAGCACAACGTCCACCTGGGACCATGCCGATTTCACCGCCTCATTCTTTTGGACGAGCGTGTTCTTGGTGCTCACATACATCCCGAAGAATGCCAGTACAATCAGTCCCAGAATGACCACGACAGCGATCAGCGCGATCAATGCTTTACCCATAAAGCCTCCTTCGAGTCTTATTTATTGCGTCCTGATGCGTTCCGATCAAGCGTTCGATCGACGAGTGTAGTGACCTGTTCGACGTCGGCGAGATACCGCGCGACCAGCTCTCGGATGTCGACTTTCTTACGATCAATCTTCTTTTCGCGTACGTCCAATACTTGTAGCACAGCCGAGGCCTCGAAGGCCTTCGCAGCCTCTCGCCTGGTCGGTGAGGACGCGTCCCCGAGTGCGATTCGCGCGTGCCGAAACAGCGTACTGAACGAGGGAGCCGAGCGTAACAGAATGTCCCATAGCCGCGACTCGTTATCAGCAGCCAGCAGCAAATGCTGGCGCAACAGAATCAGTTTTTCGCGCAGCTCGTATTCCACCTGCACGCGATGCAGGTCCATTGGAATATGTAGACCGCTGAGCACATCCTCTCCGTAGACAACACGATGATGCTGCTGCATATCGAGCAGTTCGATCGTGAAGACGTCGGTCGACCGCTCGATTTCCTGGAGCGTCATGCAGAGGGGCGGCGGCTGCTTTTGCTTGTCCCACCACTTCGCCACCGGTGCCAGAGCCTTGAGCGCCTCGAAAGAGCTAGCGCGCAAAATGCAAAGCAAGTTCAAGTTCGAGAGGCCGGGATGAAAATCGCCGGCGACCGCCGATCCAAAAAGTATGACGCTCTCGAGGTTCGTCCCGCAGGCCTCGCGGGCGCGTCTTACGAATTCGTCAACGATCTCCGTAGGAATCATGGCATCCTCGCACTACCAACTGCTGCTAGCTCCCCCACCCCCGGAACTGCCTCCACCAAAGCCGCCAAAGCCGCCTCCGCCGCCGAACCCGCCGCCTCCTCCGCCATCACCCCAGCCTCCGCCGCCGAATCCGCCGCGTCCGCCAAAGATGTTCGAGAACAGAAGCCAAAACAGGATGCTGCGGAGGGGAGTGACGAGGATGATGATGAAGATAATGACCAGTACTACAATTCCGCCAAGCGAAATTCCTCGTTCGGGTCGCTCCATGCGGCGCACCGGTGCGCGGGGCTGGGCGTGCGTAAGTTGAACGCCCGCGTCCGAAGCGATGACATCCGCCACTCGGGTAGTGACCAGCAACAACGCCTGGTTGTAATCTCCGCTGCGCATCAGCGGGATGGCTTCGCGCTGAAAACCTCCCGTTTTGCCGTCGGGAAGGATGGGCTCTAATCCGTAGCCCACCTCAATCCGGGCCTTGTGATCCTGGATTGCGTAGAGAATTAGAACGCCGTGGTCAGTTTTCTTCGCGCCGATACCCCACTTCTTGAACAGGTCAACGGCATAGCTCTCGATGTCCTGGCCGTCCAGAGTATTGACCGTTACGAGGGCGATTTGCGAGTTCGCTTTTTCATCCACCTGCCGGCAGAGATCCTCGATCTGGGCTTTGGTCGCGGGGTCGAGAACAGCGGCAAAGTCGTTGACGTATCCGGCAGGCTGAAGCTGAGAGACGGGTTCTGCCTTGGCCGAAATGCCCGTGATCAACATTAGGGCGGCCAGGCAGGCTCTTGCGCGAGCACTCACAGTCAAATTGTACAGGACCGTCCGATCCACTACCCCCCCAACCTTTGTCATTCCGACGCGGCGCGAAGCGCCAAGGAGGAATCTGCTGTCCTCTCTGCGATAGCCCCCGGCAACCCCAATCCTCCTTTGGCATCAATGGTTTCGCCAAGTCTTCGAGTCTCGGTCAGGCAGTCGGGACCTTTCACTTTGGTAATTTGCAGTGCAGTGGGTACAAAGATAATGATGAGCAACGATGACGGATTCTAATAAAACCCGCCGTTGGGATCGCCTGCCCGTCGACCTGCCCGTTCGCGTCGTCACGTCGAAAGGCTTTTCGACCACTGTCGTCGAAGGCCGTGGCACCGAGATGAGCGAAGGTGGCATGACGCTGTATGCAGGCATCCTGCTCAATCCCGGCGACCTTCTGGAAATTGAATTCGATACTCCCACACACTCGCGAATGCCCGCCATTGTGCGCTCGAAGAATGGGTTCTGCTTTGGTCTGGAATTCATCACTCCCTTACCCTCCTGATTGCCCGGCTTACCTTCCAATAGCATTGGGTCGCGATTTGGTCTAGCATCTTAGGCGCGCTCGGGTGTCGCCTATGTACTTCGAACAGTTCTATCTAGGATGTCTCGCCCATGCTTCCTACCTGTTGGCGTCTGATGGCGACGCGGTGGTCGTGGATCCACAACGCGATGTGGACTTGTACCTGAAAGCGGCCACCGAACACGGCTTCGTGATCCGCCATATCTTCGAAACTCATCTCCACGCCGATTTCGTCTCGGGGCACAAGGAGCTTTCAGCACGCACAGGAGCGAAGATTTACATAGGTGCGCAAGCGGGAGCCAAATTTGAACACGTACCCGTCGGAGATGGCTTCGAATTGAAATTCGGCAAGGCTTCGATTCGCGTCCTTGAAACACCTGGACACACATCGGAGAGCATCTCCCTAGTGGTTACTGATAAAGAGAAGTCGATTTCGCCGTGGGCTGTTCTTACAGGAGACACTCTGTTCATTGGCGATGTTGGACGGCCTGATCTCTCGCCAAGGCATACGCCCGCGCAGCTTGCGGGCCTGCTCTACGACAGCCTGTATACCAAGCTGCTCACCTTGCCCGACAACGTGGTGGTCTATCCGGCGCATGGGGCGGGCTCTCTCTGTGGCAAGAACATGCGGGCGGAGAAGTCCTCGACGATCGGTACAGAACGGCTAACCAACTATGCGCTGCAGATCAAGAGCAGGGAGGAGTTCATCGCGCAGCTGACGAGTAATCTGCCAGCGCGGCCTGAATACTTCCTCAAAGATGCTGAAATCAACCGCACCGGTGCAGCGGCGCTGTCAGAACTTCCCGCGCTGCGCGCGATCACATCACCTGAATTGGAGCGCATGTTGCGGGATGGTGAACTCGCGCTCGATGTGCGTTCCGGAGACGAGTTCGCCGCGGGGCACGTGCCCGGCTCCATCAATGTTGCTTTGTCAGGCCAGTTCGCCTCGTGGGCAGGCACCGTGCTGGGATTGACCGCGCATCCTGTGCTGATTGCGGATACCGATGAGCAATTGGAAGAGGCCCGCTTGCGGCTGGCTCGTGTGGGCATGGAAGCGCTCGACGGCTATCTAACCGGCGGCGTTGACGCGTGGAAACAGGCAGGACTCCCTGTGGCGCAGACCCATCAGATCACAGCGGAAGAGCTGCATTCGCGATTGGAGGCGCGTGGCGTGCAGGTGCTCGATGTGCGCCGCCAACCGGAATGGGATGCGGGGCACATCGAAGGCGCGACTTGGTGGCCGCTCGACAACTTTAAGGTGTCGCCGCCAGAGATCGATCGGGATGCTCCGCTGGCCGTGCACTGCAAGAGCGGATATCGCAGCATAATCGCCAGCAGCCT
>DATMOO010000227.1:0-24952 GCA_035568275.1 Candidatus Sulfotelmatobacter sp. | reverse complement strand
CCTAGCCCGAGCGCGGAAGGCGGTTCGCGAGTCACTGCCTAGCGGTCCGCACGCACCACTATCGAAAGAGCGGTCTCATTACGCCGCGACGCGCGAGGCGACCGGACCGGCCCTAGATCTAAAGAATTGAGGTTCACATGCGACTGCACTGAAATTCGCCATTTCCCTGTTAGCCGTGTCGAGAGCAGCCGAGATCGTAGGGTCCGAACGGTATCGCTGACCGAAAAAGGACAGGAAATGTTTGCCCCTCTCTTTCGCCGGCACACCGCGGTCATCAAACGCGCCTTCCAGGATGTCTCTTGGGAAGAACTGCAACAGCTTGAACTGGTGCTGAAGAAGATTGGGAAACGTGCCGAGCGTCTCGCCGAAAAGTTTCAACCGTGTTCCCCTGAATTCCGTCCCGCAACGATAAGTCCCCCCTCGATGGCCAGGATTGAGAAGCTTTTGGCACTTCGGCCTTCGCGCCGGACCACTTTTTTGAGATCGCCTTCCCGTGAGCTGACAATCCTCTGGATTTTGCGGG
Organism: Candidatus Sulfotelmatobacter sp.; assembly: GCA_035568275.1. GTDB lineage: Bacteria > Acidobacteriota > Terriglobia > Terriglobales > Acidobacteriaceae > Sulfotelmatobacter. The sequence goes on along the minus strand of DATMOO010000227.1, from coordinate 24,429 downwards.
CTTCAGGCCACTCACTCATTGTGTCTCATGCGTTAAAATTCTTAAGCGATCACACTCCAGCCCGCCAACCAGATGAGCGTCCAGGCGTCCATTCCGCAGCGGACAGACGGTCGACGATATGAGGCAGTGCTTCGCCTTAGCGAAGCCCTTTCTCTGTGCCAAGAGCCCGAGGACCTGACGAAGATCCTCTCTGAACAGTTGCGCGAATTCCTCGACTTCTTACAGTTTTACATCGTTGTCTACAAGGAGAACTCCACGGAAGTCGAATGGGCTGTCGTCGGACGCGAGAAAAGCCTCGTATCGGCGTACGCGGATGTGCCAGTTCAACAGCGGCCATCGTGGCAGGCATACAACAGGCAGGAACCGATCTACATTCGTCACTGGGACACCGATGAAGGAGTACCTCGCCGCCTCAAGCAAGGGATTGCAGCACAAGGGCTTGAGGTCGGGCCGCTCGTCTTTGTTCCCCTGACGACGCCACAGCGCCGCCTCGGTGCTTTGGGCATGTCGGGACACCCTGGGATCAGTTACAGCAGCGATGACATTAGCTTCTTGCGACTAATTGGTCGAGTTGTCGCATTCGCCGTTGACGACAATTTCAATCTCAGGCGAGTAGAGGCCGTAAACGCGGAGTTGCAACGTCAGAACGAACGGCTGCAGCGCAGTGAACGAGAGCTGCGCGAGGTTATCGAAACCATTCCGTGCATGGCATGGTCGGCCTCAGCAGATGGGGCTGCTCAATTTTTCAACCGCCGCTGGTTGGAGTACGTTGGCCTTACGGCGGATCAAGTGCAGAATTGGGGCTGGACAGTCGCGGTTCATCCGGACGATCTGAACGCGCTCGTGGATTACTGGCGAGCTGTTGTGGCCTCAAGCCGGTCGGGTGAAATCGAAGCGCGCTTGCGTCGTTTCGACGGGCTATACCGCTGGTTTTTGTTCCGAGCGACTCCATCCCTCGACGACAAAGGCAAGGTCGCAAAATGGTACGGTACAAATACCGATATTGATGATCGCAAAAAAGCAGAGCAAGCTCTAATCATTCAAAACGATCGACTCCAGCTACTCCTCAAACTGACTAATCGGATTACGTCGAAACTAGACCTTCGCGAAGTGCTGCGCGCCATTACAGCCACCGTTCGTGAATTGACGGCTTCGGACGCTGTACACATCTCGCTCCCTGAAGCAGACTCCACACAGTTTCGCGTGTACGCATTAGATTTCCCGGAAGGGAAAGGCCTTATTACAGAAGAGATGCTCATTGAGCCGGTGGGCATCGCCAGGAAAGCCCTTGAAAAACTCAAACCATTCGTTAGAACCATAACCCAGGCCGATGAGTTTCCTTCCGACTACTACAAGTTGCTCGTCGCTGAGGGTGTGAAGAGTCAATGTGTGATACCGCTCGTGAATCGGGGCCGAGCCGTCGGAGTTTTGGCGATTGCTCGGACCCGGAATAATTCCTTCGCGCCAGAGGAAGTCGACTTCATCGGGGAGGCTTCGGGGCAGATAGCCGTTGCCATTGAGAATTCTCTCGCATACCGCGAGCTTTGCGAACTCAAAGAGAGACTGGCCCAAGAGAATCTTTATCTCGAACAAGAGATCCGCGGCGACGTGGATTTCGGGCAAATTGTGGGGAGCAGTCCGCCACTCAAGCAAGTCTTGCAACTGGTCGAAACTGTTGCGCCCACTGATTCAACCGTTTTACTCCTCGGCGAAACAGGAACGGGGAAGGAGTTGATCGCCCGCGCAGTTCACGAACATAGCCGCCGCAAGGACCGCATATTCGTCAAGGTTAACTGTGCTGCTATTCCGACCGGGCTGTTGGAAAGCGAATTGTTTGGGCATGAAAAGGGTGCATTCACGGGCGCTATCAGTCAGAAAATTGGGAGGCTGGAGCTGGCGGATGGCGGTACGCTCTTCCTGGATGAGGTGGCGGACATTCCCTCGGAAATCCAGCCAAAGCTTTTGCGAGCCCTTCAGGAACAGGAGTTTGAACGGCTAGGGAGCACGCGAACTCTGAAGGTGAACGTTCGCTTGATTGCTGCGACCAACCGCGACCTGGTCAGGATGGTTGCGAAGGGCGAATTTCGCAGCGATCTGTACTACCGCCTAAATGTTTTTCCGATTCGACTCCCACCTCTTCGGGAGCGCAAAGAAGATATTCCACTGCTGGTCGGTTATTTTGTGCAGAAATTCGCGAAGCAGCTTCAAAAGGACATCAAAAGAATCCCGCCGTCTGTAATGAAGGCATTCACAACCTGGGAATGGCCAGGAAACATCCGCGAGTTGGAGAACTTAGTGGAACGCTCTGTCATCCTGACCCGTGGCAAGTCGCTTGACGCACCGCTTATGGAAATGCGGAAGTTGAGCGGAGAAGAACATGACCGCGAAACGAAGGATTCACGTCAGGCGGAAATAGCGGAAATTGTAAGAAGTACCATTCAGGCACTAAACGGAAAACAGGGGCTGGCCAGCGATCAGGGCAAGAAGATGGCCGATGGCCGTGCGACGAAAAGCGCGGAACGCGCGAAGAAACAGCGGGAAGAGATTATGCGAGCGCTCACGTCAAGCAAGGGCCGCGTGGGCGGGAGTAATGGAGCCGCTGCCCGCCTGGGCATCAATCGCACGACACTCCTGGCGCGGATAAGAAAGCTTGGGATTGATCCCAGAGACTACGCCGCGTGATCGGGCCACCCGGCCCGGTCGAACCGTGTCAAAACTCATAGATTGACACCTTCGACTTCATTCCTGCCGATTTCAATGCCGTCCTGAAATTCAAAGTAGTTACAGCTGCAAAGTTTGGGCGGCGTGTTGCACTCTCGGACCTACAAGGAAGAGTGTGGCATGTTGAAGATCTCTGTCATTAAGAGCCCACGCCAATGCCGAATGGTGGTCGAGGGTATTCTCGTTGAGCCTTGGGTAGCCGAACTCCTTAGCGAGTACACAGAGGCCAAAGAGCATCTTGCTGGCCGTGAACTTGTCATCGATATCACAAACCTCAGTGCCATCAGCGCAGCCGGGGAAGACGCACTCCTGGAACTGATCGACGATCATGCCAGATTCCACTGTGGCGTCTTTACGAAGGAAGTCTTAAAGCAACTCGCGTCGAAGCGACGGTCGAAATGAACCTTGGGAAAATCACGGTGTCGACGATTACGACGACATTGCACCCATTAAGTTGGGGTCCGCGGTGTCAAGGTTTCAATTTTGACAGTTTTGACACTTGAGCCACGCTTCGCGCTTTGCCTGCAGCGGTCCAGTTAAGGATCAATCAGTTAGCGAAAAACAATATCTGGCATCGAGATTGCCACTGCCAAAGGTATAGGAACGCCAGTGAGGATCTGTCAGTCAAAATAAAAGAAAAACATCCAATGAGCGCAAAAAACGCATTAAACGGGCTTGATCCCGCCCGAACAGCTTTGGTGGTGGTACATATGGTTAAGGGCGTGGCCGGGGAGGTCGACACCCCCTTCAACCGGCTTTTCCGGCGGCGTGCCGAGCAGACAGGGATCATCAAGGCCCAGCTACGACTGCTGGACGCGTTCCGCAGAGCGAAGGCTAGAGTGCTCTACACCGCGGTCTCGTACCAGCCAGGGCTCCCCGGGGTCAGCCCGAATTCCCCGCTGTGGCGCACTCTCTTCGATTGTGTCTGCCTGATGGAAGGTACTCCCGCGGTCGAACTCATTGACGAACTCGCCAGGCGGCCCGATGAATCGCTCGTCAGGGGGCAGGCGGCCAACGGGTTCGACCGGACTGTGCTCGACACCATTCTCCGGCTGGCCGGCGTCGACACCCTCGTTCTCGTCGGCATAGCCACTGACGTCGCTGTCGAATCCACCGCGCGCGCTGCATGCGACTTGGGATATCGGACGATCGTCGTCTCCGATGCCTGCACCGCCGACAGCGATGAGAGCCACGCCCGCTCGCTCGACGTGCTCCAAAAGTGGTTTGCCGAGACACCCACCGCCGACGAGGTCCTCAGCGCACTGAAACAGATGCCGGCGCCCATAGCGGCCTAGACATCGGGACGCAGGAGGCAAAATGTCAGACGTACAACAAAAAGCAAGGAGAAGAAATCGAGAAACGAGCTTACCAACTCTTTGAGGAACGTGGATGCAGGGATGGCCATGCTGCTGAGGATTGGATTGATGCGGTGATCCGGCCTGCGCCCCGAGAGCGCGACACAGGTGCAATTCAACCGGGCCGAATAGGCAAGAGAGTGAGGAATATGGCAAGTAACCAGTCAATGCGCATTCCGCCCGCGAGCAAGCGGAGTTCGTCGCCGGCCCTAGGAGTACCGATGCCTACACAGATCGAAGAGAACAAGTCCCTGGTTCGCCGCTTCATCCACGCCATCGAAGGCGGTGACTTCGCGGTCTTCGACGAGATCGTTTCGCCGGACTACAACGACCATCTAGCCGGACAGAGCCCGGGCCGCGAGAACCTCAAGCAGTACTTCGCTGGGGCGCGCTCAGCTTTCCCGGACTTAGAGTTGCCGATCATCTACATGGTCGCCGAGGGCGACAAAGTCGCGGCGCTAACCGGGTTCCGGGGAACCCATAAAGGCAGCTACTAAAGGCAGCTACGGAGGGTTCGAGGCGACCGGTAAGCGGATCGACGGAACGGCCTTCCAGTTGTACCGGATTGAGAATGGACAGCTAGCTGAGCACTGGGAGATTTTGGACTACTGGACGATCATCCGACCGCTCCAAGGGGCCTAAATTGAGCCGCAGGTCGGAAGGCGGAGTTTCACGCAAACAGAGGCTCGCCGCAAGACGGCAAAGGCGTTGGGGTTTGATGGCCGAGATCGTCGCGGATCGTATCAAGGCCGCCTTCCGAAACTCTGAGGCAGTTGTGGACGTTAACCAGGTCATTGGCCAACACTAAACTTGCGAGTCTAATTCGATCCCAAGGGACGAGACAGAGAGGAAAATACTATGAACGCACTTAAGGCTAACTACTTCGATGCCTACCGCAGTCTGAAGCTGACCCGAGATGCTAACGGTGTGCTCGTCGTTGAATTTCACAGCAACGGCGGGCCATGCACCTTCTCGGCACTCCATCACACCGAGGTTGTTGATGCGTTTCACCAGATTGGACAAGATCGAGCGAACAAGATTGTGATCCTGACTGGCGCAGGCGGGGACTTCATCATTGGGGTCGATTGGTCATCCTTCGGCGACGTCTCCGATCCAGGCGTTTGGAGTCAGATTCACGACGAAGGCTCTCAGGTTTTGGAAAACATTGCCAACATCCGCGTGCCGGTCATCGCGGCGATCGAGGGACGCGCGCATATTCACTCAGACTATGCCCTGCTCGCCAATGTGATTGTGGCGGCCGAGGGAGCGACCTTCCAGGACGTAGGGCATTTCGCGGAAGGCGTCACGCCGGGCGACGGCATCTTTACCACGTGGAGTTATCGCGCTGGAGCAGGACGAGCCGAAGCGTTCCTTCTCTACCCAAAGCCGCTGCCGGCGCGCACGGCGCATGAATGGGGAGTGGTCGCGGAAGTAGTGCCAAATGGTAAAGCGCTCAGCCGCGCGCAAGAATTGGCGGAGATATACCTGCAGGCTCCGGAAGTGACGCGCCGCGACACGCGCATCCACTTCATACAACCTTTGAAGGAGCGCATCGTGCATGAAGTTGGCTACGGACTGTCGCTCGAAGGAGCATCCTCGGCTGCCCTCATTAAATCAAAGCAGGCCAAAGCACAGCCAAGTGCGGAGAAGAGGAAGGTCGCATAAGCACCAACCGAACACATCAATCCGGACATGCTTGCCTTCTTCAAAACCACAAGAAGTGCAGCGGCGTGACCAATCGTTCGTATGTGTTCAGCTACAAAGGGCCATTGCTAATGCGCCTTCATCTCAAGAGAGCAGAAAGTCATGCATCATAACAACGGTAGTGCAAAATGTAGTGAAAAGGGCTTGCTGACTCCCGAGAAATCCAAAGTAGCTTGAGGACGCCGCCTGCCGTGTTCACCAGGCCGTGAGAACGGCGAGGATGTTAAGAAGGGAGAGAGAAAATGCCAGTTTCCTTCGAGAGGGACATTAGACCGCTGTTCAGGCAGATTGATATCGACCACATGAACAAACATGACGTTCTGCTCGACAACTACACTTATATGTCGGATCCTTCAACGATCACGGCAACGCTCAAGGTGTCGAGGACAGTCTGACAAACCAATCCATGCCTCCCAATGGCCCTTACTGGAGCAGTGAGCAGTTGATCCTTTACAGGCAGTGGAGAAGCGAAGGATATCGGCCTTAGTCCATAATAAGTTCGGCTCGATCAACGCCTGACGATTGGGCGCTGACGGTTGGAGCGCAAACATCTTGGCTACCGTCTGCGAGACAGGATCAGGGGGCAAGGCCGATTGACCGACACCGCTGAAAAGGACTTGAGGGCGCGGGGGGCATCGAGCTTTTGGCGACCCTTGCGTGTGTCGACCTTCCGCAATCTGTTAGTCGCAGATGTGGTTTCCGACATCGGCACTTTCATGCAGAACGTTGGGGCTGCATGGTTGATGGTGTCACTCGGTGCCGGGCCGATTTACGTCGCGCTCACCCAGACCGCTTCTTCGCTGCCGTACTTTCTGCTGGCCCTTCCCGCGGGTTCCGCCGGCGATATCGTCGACCGCCGCAAGCTGATTCTATTCACCGAGTCGTGGATGATGGGCGTGGCGCTCCTTCTCGCGGTATTGACCATCGCTGGTTTTATGTCGCCCTGGCTCCTGCTGGTGCTGACGTTTGCGCTCTCCGCGGGAGATGCGTTTGAAACCCCGACGTGGCGTGCAATTCTGCCGGAATTGGTGCCCAAGGACGACCTGGCACCAGCTTCTGCGCTTAACGGGATCGAATTCAATCTCGCCCGGGCGGTTGGGCCTGCACTCGCCGGCGTAGTCATAGCTGTCGCGGGCGTCGCCACGGCATTTGTCGCGAACTTTGTGTCATTTGTTGGCGTTATTCTGGTGGTTGCAAGGTGGAAGAGGCCAATTCGCAAGCGGACCGCACCGCCGGAAACGTTGACGGGCGCCACCGTTGCCGCCATTCGCTACGTCCGCCACTCACCCACGATCCTCACCGTAGTGGTTCGGACCGGCGTAGTCATGTTCTTCTCCAGCGCACTCTTTGCATTATTGCCGACGGTTGCTCGGATCGTAAACGATACCGCAATCGGATACGGGCTCTTGCTCGGATGCTTTGGGGCGGGGGCAATTGGCGGTGCATGGATAATGCAGTTGGCCCGCGCCAGATGCTCGACGGAAGTCATTGTGTCGACTGGCGTGGTCATTTTGGGGTCGGTGATTGTAATGATCAGCAGCTTACACAGGTTGAGCACACTCGCTCCCGTCCTGCTGATTGGCGGTGCGGCTTGGGTCATCTTCATTTCCCTTATCAACGCTCTGGTGCAGAACCTTGCGCCGGACTGGGTACGTGCACGAGTGCTTGCAATCTTTATCCTGGTTTATCAGGGGAGCTTCGCTCTCGGGAGCGCCACTTGGGGCGCAGTGGCCCAACGAGCAGGCATCCGAGTCGCTCTTGTGTGTGCTGGGGTTGGAACAATCGGGAGTGTGATATTCGCGCTCTTCGCAAAGCTTCCTGATTCGACCAAGGATCTGAGTCCATGGAACCACTGGCGCATGCCGGTTGTCGTAAAAGAGGCTGCAGCTGACCTTCACCGGGGACCGGTGTTGGTGGCGGTGGAATATGCTGTCATTCCAGAACGCGAAGCGGAGTTCGTGGAGGCGATCCATCAATATGCTCGCATCCGGCGTCGCGATGGGGCTTATCGCTGGGGTATCTACCGGGATACTGAAGTCGCGAATCGCTATCTGGAGATATTTCTGGTGAATTCGTGGGCGGAACATCTGCGACAACACGAGCGGCAGACACAAGCGGACCGCGAAGTGGAGCAACGCCTATCGAGCTACGTCGCCCACGACCCCGAGGTACGTCATCTGATCTACGCGAATTCGAAAGAAACATAGCGACGAACAAACGGCCCGGGTCGACTGACCGTGAGTCGGCGAAGCCGGCAGCCCTGCTGGAGCGCGCTCAAAAAGCCATCGGTTCGACCACCTCGGCCGTTTCTTAGCGGGTCTGCCTGATTTGGTCCAACGCTATTTGCCGCCTTTCCAAGTTCGAGCCATGAAACGTACTCCCTTGCCTGACAAAGCCTCTATGGCTCTTCTCAAATTGCGGACCTTGGCGACGGGCGATTTCAACGAAGCGAAGTAGCGGAGAATTTCCTTCTTGCGGCTCGGGATGAGGGCATTCCATGAACTCTTTGCTTCCGGGTTTGCTGCCAAGGCCGTGCTAAGCTCTCGAGGCAATGGATGTACTGGTCCGCCGCGGTAATCGCGATCAAAAGATAATTCGACCGTGACGCGATCGCCCACTCTGGTCCCGGAGGCATTGCGAATCGTCTCGTGAAGGTACAGATAGAAGCTGCCATCGCCTGTGGGCATCATGTTAGTACGCCATGATTGCTTCGACTTCCCGTTGATGCGAACCAAAACCGGGAGTGATTTGCGCCAATTCTTTTTGAGACGCCTGGCCACCTCCGCGTCCACGTGAACATAGGGATTGATGCCTCGAGTCTTGATTGTTGAACGGAATCGTATCAACTAGTTTCACCTTCTCTTTGTGGCCCGGTCAGCCAAGAGCAGCGCGGATTAGTGCTCATCGGCGGACGGACCGTAGATTCCTGGTACGGTGGCCTCGTTCAGGCGGAGATACACAGTGAGTTGTCCGCGGTGGTGTGCCATGTGGCAAAAGAGCGATTCGTTCAAGGCCACGTATCGCGGTGCGTCGAACAGAATCCGGCCTCCCATAACGAAGCGCCAAGGCCTCTCGAGGCGCTCGTCGGTTGTTCGCTCAAGGCCTTGCGAGACTTAATGAGCCCATCGTCAAGCGTCTTCAGCAGCCCAATTCTGTTTTCGAGGACCTTGGCCTTGAACGCCTCGGCGGAGGGGTGACTCAAGTCAAGTTCGTCGCGTTCGATCATGAACTCTGCCCAGCCGGGCATGCTGGCGACCAATCCCGACAGGTATCCCAGTGTCATCGATTTCTCGTGAGGCTTCCAATCATTGCGGCCTTCCGGTACCTGCTCCAGGGTTCTGCGCGTGGCCACCGCTTCCCGCTCCAGTTGTGCAAGAAATATCTGCTTCAAATTCATATATACTCCGACTCTGAGATTGGCACTCGGTTTATGAGCCGCTTCTAATGCTGGATACGAGCTGGATGCGTGTCGGGATTAGCTCTATCCGGCTGCTCCAAACCACTTCTCCAGGCCCCCCTGCAACAATTAGTGCTGCCTGTTTTTGGCGCCTGGCACTCGACCTCTCTGAACGTTAATCGCTGTGGGGCCAAATGCTTCGTCAACGTTTTCCTGCTGCCGCGAAGACGGTGGCTGTCGCAGCGAGAAACACGAACTGCAGAAGCGCGCGCGGAAACAAGGCTTCGACTGGCCGTCCGGCAATACTGAGGTGCTGTCGAGCGGCGTGAACGTTTGCTGGGAAAACAGCCAGCAGCAGGAAGCAAAGACCCAAAGCCGCGTAAGGCGCCCCCATTGGCAGCATCAGGCCGACAGCTCCGGCAATCTCTAATACCCCCGTCACGGTGACGAGGAGATCAGGTCTTGGAAAAGCCGGAGGGACCATCGCAATAAGATCCTGACGCCGTTTTCCCCAGTGGGCTGAGGCCGTCAACAAGAACATGCCTGCCTAGGCAAGGCGCAGAGATGTCAGCCAATCAAATTGTGCGGGGAGCCAAACGCTTCCGAACGGATTTACGACAAGCTGGGCGTTTCGAACCGGGTAGAGCTCGTGCTCTCCGCGCTCAGTCACCGCGAAGAACGGGCCGCAGAACCAGACCTGGAGCAATTTGGTGTCCTGAAGTCGGACTTCTGGCCCTTTCAGCCCTTCGCGACTGCATGGTGGCAATACTCGGGCCGGCGTAAGAACCGGTCCCCGAAGAGCGCCATTTCGCTCCCGGTGGAGGGTTTCGCTGTTCCAACCCAAGCTTGCTTGTAATCCAGTCAGGTCAGGAAGTCGCTCCGGCCCTGTGGTTGTTAATTCTGTTCCATTTTGCGGGGCTCGGCGTTGCGACCGGCCCGGCGCTGGTAGTAAACTAACGCTCCGAAACGCCTGTCCCGGCTTGGAATTGTGGGTTTCGCCAGCCAGCAGGGACGTGCGCTCAGCTTCCCCCTCCTTCTTACGGAATCTAGCTCTCCATGGCTGCGAGCGTGCCCTCGAAAATCGGGAAGTATGACGTGGTCGGAGTCATCGGCCGGGGCGGGATGGGGATCGTCTACAAAGCCATCGACCCGCGCCTTGATCGCGAGGTAGCGATCAAGATGATGACCGGGGGATTCGTCGACGATCCCGACTTGCGAAAGCGTTTTTTCCGCGAGGCCCAGTCTCTGGCCAACTTGCAACACCCCAACATAGTGACTGTCTACGATCTCGGTGACTATGAGGGCAATCCTTACCTCGTGATGCAGTACCTGGAAGGCGAGACTCTCGACGTTGCCATGGCGCAACACCGAAAGCTAAGTCTCCTGGAAAAATTCAACATCATTATCCAGGTTTGTGGTGGGCTGGCTTATTCCCACAAGCGTTTTGTGGTGCACCGCGATATCAAGCCCGCCAATATCATGCTGGAGAAAGATGGCGGAACCAAGATTTTCGATTTCGGTATTGCCCACGTTGGCGACCAGAGCGTCACTAAGACAGGACAGATGGTCGGCACTCCTCCGTACATGTCGCCGGAGCAGATCAATGGCAAGACCGTCGATGCACGCAGCGACTTATTTTCCGTCGGGGTCGTTCTGTATCAGATGCTTACTGATCATCTTCCGTTTCAAGGAGACAGCCCGGCCCTTACGTTCCTGAAAATTCTGTACGATCCGATTCCAGCCCTGAAAACTTATCTTCCCTCGTATCCGCAAGAACTCGATGCGATTCTGGAGCGCGCCCTCGCCAAAAATCCGAACGATCGCTATCACTCCGCGGACGAGTTCGCGCTTGATGTGGGGCACTTGTTGTCGCAGTTCCGACAGGAAGTTGTTGGCCGTCAGATGCGGGAAGTGGGCCTGTTGCTGGAGAGATCTGAGTTGCAGAAAGCAAGGGACCTGCTTCTCCAGGTGCTGAACGTGGATCCGCGACATCTCCCAGCCAGTCAAAGTTTGCGTGATGTAGAGCGGCGCATCAAGAAGGAGGAAATCGGCGAGCAAGTTCGGCGACTGCGGCAGCAGGCGGATGAAGCCCTGTCCCAGCGACAATTGGAGGCTGCTCAGGCCTTTCTGGAACATGCTCTCGAAATCGACAACACAGATCCAGACTTGCGCCAGCACGCGGAGTCGGTCCGAGCCACGATCGCGCAAGCCCGGAAACTGCGCGAGGCCTTGAAGGCGGCGGAATCCGCCCATCAGGACGGGGATCTCGACATCGCACAACAGGCCATTGAAGAGGCTGTGCAGATAGCCCCCGACGACACACAAGCCAAAGCGCTCTACCGGGTCATTCAACGGGAGTGGCTGGAACGCTCACGGCAGCGCCAGATCGAGACCTATTTATTCCAGGCGCGCCAGCATATCTCGGCCCGTAAGTTCACCGACGCGCTGGAGAGGTTGAAACTCGCGCAAGGTCTCGATCCCGGCGCTCCCCAGATCCATTCCCTGATGGAGACCGCCACAGCAGGTCTCGAACAGGAGCGGCGGCGTAAAGAAATCGAGGCGGCTGTCCGGGAGATTGAGTCCGCACTCAACAGCGATGATTACCGCGGCGCCTGTCAGAAGGCCGAAGAAGCTCTCACGCGGTTCCCTGAGGAACGCACCATCATCAAACTGAAAGCGCTGGCTGAGAGGCAGCGTCAGATCGAAGAACGCCACCAATTGGTCGAAGAACAACTGGCCCTCGCCCGCAAACTTCTGCAAGTCAACCGGAATGATGAGCTGCTGGCTTCGCTCGAAGCTGCGATCGCAAAGATAGGACCCGAGCCTCGTCTGCAGAGCCTGCTTGGGATCGTCACAGAGAACGTCCAGAGGGAACGACTGGAGCGACGCAAGTCGGAGGCTCTCCAGCAAGCAAGAGAGCTAGTGCGCAACCAGCAGTACGATTCGGCGATCCGCACGTTGGAAAGTGCGCGGGCTGAACTGAAAAACGAACCGGAAGTGGACGATCTTCTGCAATTTGTCAAAGAAGAAGCGGCTGCGGAGAAGCGCCGCCGTGAGACGGAAGCGGTTGCGCAGAAGGCGCGAGCTTTCGTCGCTGAGCAGAAATATGACGACGCGATTCGGGTACTGGAAAGCGCCCTGCAGCAAAAAACCGATCCGGATTTGCGCGTCGCGCTCGCGGAAATCCGCCGTGCTGCCGCTGAATACCACGAAAAAATGGAGACCGCGTTGGTTTCCGCGGAGAAAATGCTGCAGGCGCGGAAATTCGTGGAAGCGGTCAAATTGCTGGAATCTCAGCCACCGGCCTACTTCAGAAATCGGTCGTTCAGCACGCTGTTGGAAAGTGCGCGCAGCCAGGCCGAGCGCATGCGCCGTGTGCGGGAGGTTATCGATCAGTCGCAACGCCTATGCGACAACCGGGACTACCTGGGTGCGCACCGTTTGCTCGATGAGTGGCGGCGCGGGAACGGTACGGAGCCAGAACTCGACGCGCACGATGCCCTGATTGAGCAGCGGCGGATCGACGCCGCGCGCAGTATTGCAGAAAAAGCGATCAGCGACGTGCGCGAGCTTGTTTCCAGCCGTGAATACCAGGCTGGACTCGACAAACTGCAATCGATCGCCGAACTAGTTGCGGATTTACCGGAGGCAATGGCGAAAGAATACCGCTCGTTGCGACAAGTGGCGACGACAGGGCTGGTCGACTCGCGTAAGAGCCAGATAGAGGACTCGGTCGACAAAGGAGAACTCACCCGGGCAGGCAACATCCTGCGGCAGGCACTCGTGCAATTTCCGGGCGAAAGCAACCTCTCGGAACTCGGCAAAGTGGTGGAAGGGGAGAAGACGCGTCGCGGTGCCGCCAAGAAAAAACTCGAACAGGCCCAAGCTGCATTCGACGAGCAGCAATGGCATTCGGGTACCGAACTCCTGGCCGAGGCATTTGCTTCGTCGAATCGCGCCCCAGCCGCGCGGGCGAAGGTAATCGACGCATTTGTGCAGGCCGCATTCCTCGCGGTGGAGACCGACTGGCGCGCCGCCGAGCATCTCCTCAAACGACTGGCATCGTTGAAGCCCGATTACGATCCCCCTTCACTCTTACGCTTGCAGATCCGTGAACACGAGCGCGAAGAGGCGGTCGGCCGTTATCTCGGCCACGCCAAGGCTCTGATCGCGATGGGCAAGTTACACGAAGCCTTGGACAAGGTGAGTGAGGGTCTCAAGTCTCACAACGACGACGTCACGTTGCTGGAAATGCGGAAGTCCGTCCTGGAACGCATCCGGCAGGAAGAGGAGCGGGCAAGACAAGAACGCTCGCGGCTCGAGAAAGAGGCCTTTCTCCGCGACGTCAGCAGTCGTGTGGAACGCGAGCCCTCTCTGGAGCGTCGAATCGCGATTATTGAAGAGGCTCTGACCCGATTTCCTCAAGAGCAGCAATTGCAACAACAGTCCAGCGCGATGCGCGATCTGGTCCTGCGCTTAACCGCGATTAGTGAGGACGCCAGTAAATTTGAAGCTGGCGGGAAGTATGACGAGGCGCTGGCGCAATGGAACATCCTGAGAAGTCTTCATCCCCTTCAGCCGGAACTCGACAGCAACATTGCTCGAGTAACCCGACTGCGCGAACAGGTGCGAGCGAAGGCCAAGGCGGAATGGGTCGAGAAAATCCGGCGAGAGCTCGCCGCTTCCGATTTTGAGCGCACTCAGGCCTTGCTGCGCGAAGCTGCCCAGCAGTTCCCGCGAGATCAAGTCCTGGTTCTGCTCGAAGTGCAACTGGGTGACGCGATCAAGGCGCGAGAGAAGGCAGAGAAGTACCTGGTCGAAGCGAGTCGAGCGTTTGAAAAAATGCGTTGGGCCAAGGGGATCGAGGCCTTAGTCCGGGCCCTCGAATCTGCGCCAACTGATGCAGTCGTCAAGAATCAATCCTTCAATTCCATAGCCAAAGCTTCCGAGGCTGCCTTGGTGACCGATCACCAGACTGCGCGTTTGCTTCTAGACCGGGCGGCCGTGCTCGCGCCTTCGTCGCCCGTGGTTTCGGGTCTGGAACAAAAGATAAAGGAGCGCGAGCGGGAACTGGCCATTGTTGACCGCTTGAATCGAGTGCGGCGTGTGCAACAGGGGGGCGATCTGGAAGCGGCCGGCTTGGAGTTGGACCTTGCTATCAAGTCGTATCCCGAGGAGCACCGCTTTATCCAGGCCAAGATCGAGATCGAGAGGCAGCTACAGGCAATCGAAGAACGTAAGGCGCAGGAACACGAAAGAGCACGGCAGGCCGAACTAGAGCGGGAAGAACGCAAGCGGCAGGAAGCCGCCCGGCTCGAACGCGTGCGCGCTGAAGAAGCCGAACGCAAGCGCCTAGAAGAGGAGAAATGGGGCCGTCTGCGCGCCGAGCAGCTTGAGCGGGAACGGAAGGAAGCTACCGAACGCGAGCGTATTCGCGCCGAGGAAGCCGAACGTAAGCGACTGGAAGAGGAAAAGCAGAAACGCCTGCGCGCCGAGCAGCTTGAGCGGGAACGGAAGGAAGCCGCCGAACACGAGCGCCTTCGCGCCGAAGAAGCCGAACGTCAGCGACTGGAAGAGGAAAAGCAGAAACGCCTGCGCGCCAAGCAGCTTGAGCGGGAAAGGAAGGAAGCCGGCGAACGCGAGCGTATTCGCGCCGAGGAAGCCGAACGTAAGCGACTGGAAGAGGAAAAGCAGAAGCGCCTGTGCGCCGAACAGCTTGAGCGAGAACGGAAGGAAGCTGCTGAAGGCGAGCGCATTCGTGCCGAAGAAGCTGAGCGCAAGCGTTTGGAGAAGATCGAGCAAGAGAAAGCCCTCGCCCTGCAGCGCGAGCGAGAACGACAGCGCGAGCAGGAGCGTTTGAAAGGGCTCGAGCAGGAGCGGTTGCAAGCTGAAAAGCGCCGCCGCGAGGAACAGCAGCGCCTGCAGGAGGAAGAGCTTCGAAAGCAGGAACAGCTTCGGAAGGAACGGGAACTCGCCAAGCAACAAGAGCGGGAGCGCAAAGAACAGGAGAAATCCCGCAAACGCAAGGAACGCGAACGGAAAGAAGCTGCCGCAGCCGAGAAACGCAAGCAGGAGCAAGAAGCGAAGCATTTGCGTGAAGAAGAACGCCGCAAGGAGGCGCTCCAGCAGAAGGAAAAGAAGGCTGCTCCGATCCCGGTTCCACCGCAGGAAAATGTCGAAATGTCGGCGACCCGGGTCCTGAGTGCGCCGGAGCCCGCGCCAAAAGCGTCTGCCAAGGCCGCCGATCAGGCCCGGCAGGGATCGATTCCGCAAGCGGGTCTGCTGGCATCGGTGAACTCTGGGACTCGCAAGGTCATCTTCGCGGGCACTGCAGTCCTGCTTGTGGCGGTAGCGGTCATCCTCTGGCGGCTTCTGGTGCCGCACACCATCAAGATTCAGGTCACGTCCATACCGGACGGTGCCTCGGTGACGATCACCGCTCCAAATCAGCCGACGTTTAAGCGTGAATGTGTCACCCCGCGTTGCGGCCTTGATTTGGATCCCGGACCGTACGCGCTGGAGATCAGACACGAAGGTTTTGAGCCGTCAACCCAGACAATTCAAGTCGGTGCGAACGGCGCGCACTCTTTTTCTGTAACGTTAGTCGCGACGGCTACACCATCTGGAGGAGGCACCTCCACAACCGAAAAGATGGCGGACCTACAAGTTCGAGGTCTCAAGGACGGCTCCGAATTGTACGTGGACGGAAAATCAGCAGGGCGCGTAGGCCACAAGGGCGAGATCGCGGTCCAAGTGCAGGCGGGCGAGCACCGGGTGAAAGTACTTGCCAAAAACGAAAAGTCGATAATAGTAGTGCGCAACTTCGTAGCTGGCCAAGTCGTCTCTTTGGGGAGAGACGAGTTTTTCCCCCACACAGTGCTAGCGCCGGAAGATGTGGACTGGCAGAAGGTGCTGGATTCCACCCCCACAGTCGATTCTTTAGAAAAATTTCTCCAGAAATACCCGAGCGGCACACATCGCGCCGAGGCTAGGGATATGTTGGAAAGTTCGTACTGGGACAAAGATTCCCACGCCAACACGGCGGGCTCTTACCGCGAATATCTCGGCCACTTCCCGCAGGGTCCTCACGCCGGGGCGGCGGCGGAAGAACTCGCCTACTTGGACGCCTACAGTCAGAAGGATCCAGCGAGCTTGGATGCGTTCGTTTCGAGGTATCCATCCAGCCGGCATCGGGCTGAAATCGGTGGTCTTCGCGATGACGCAACCTGGAAGAGAACTGACCCCGCTGACGAGGACAGCTTGAATGCCTATCTGAAGGCGTTTCCAAGCGGGGGCCATGTTGGAGAAGCAAAGGGCAGGCTGGGCGAAATTCACGACGATGAAGCCTGGCAACGAACTAATCGGGGTGATGAAAACAGTCTGAATGCGTACCTGAAAGCATTTCCTGGCGGTAAGCACGCGGAAGGAGCCAGTGATCTGGTTGCCAAGATTCATGCATCCGCGAATGCTGGTGGTGCGAAGCCTCCAAGGCCGTCACAGAAGGAACTCGACGATGCCGCGATACGCGTTTTGCTAAAAGGATATGAATCTGCTTTTGATACCAGGAACGTGGATGCACTGCTGAAGATTTGGCCGAGTATGGGAACAAAGGAATATAGAAAGCTCAAGGATACGTTTGCTGCCCTGAGCTCGATGAGTATGCAAGTAGAGATCCGAGATATCGAGTTCAGCGGAACAGGCGATACGGCTACCGTGAACACACTTATGTCCCAAAGTGCACGGGTGAGCGGAGGGGGAGGGAATCAACCGCCGCCTCATAAAGATCAGGCAGTATTTGAACTGACGAAAACGAACGGAAGCTGGATCATTAGAAACGTTCGATAACAATCGGTGCAATCTTCCCCTTTGAAGTTTTGGCCGGAGGGACCTTGTCTCGCCGAGGCAGTTACTACCGTGAAAATTCCCGGGCACCGGGGCCCCCTTATGAATTGTTTAGGAGATTCAGCCATGAGAAAGCCGTTCGCGTTTGTCGGGTTCCTCGCTATGATCTTCAGCGGGGTGAGCGTTTTCGCGCAAGGTCCGTGCTCGGTTCAGAGCAGCAAACTGGCCTGCGTGATTCCGCAAGAATATGGATTTGTCACCGCGCCAAACGGTCAGAACATACCCAATTTCAATAACGTTCTGTACGATGCTCCAGTCTCGCCGCTTGCTCCCCCAGGCATTAGAAATAGCCACCCGGGCCACTTCGTGTCCGATTTCTCGAGTGAATTGGCGTCCTTAGCGGGCGCGATTGGCCGCCAGGCAAACTTGTTACCGATCGCGTCTCCATCCTCCGGAGTGCTACTTACGTACGACCCTTCGGTTAAGACCTTTGTAGTCAGTACAAACAGCCTGGGCCCAATCCTAGGTGAGCGCGGCAATACAATCGGTCGTCACAAGCTGTTTGTCGGCTTCAGCTACCAGTATTTTAACTTCGACAAGATTGATAGCGTGAATATGCGCAACATCTCGGCGATCCAGACCCATCGGCCCGACAATATAGACGACGCCGTTCCCGGAACACCCAACCCAATCAACTGCGATCCTTCAGTCTCACCTTCGGCGCAGCATTTAGGCGGATGTGCATTTGTTCGCGACCTCGTTAGCAGCCAGAATTCGATCGCCCTCAAGATCAACCAGTACACTGGGTACGTCACATTCGGGCTGACGAGTCACATCGACCTCTCCATGGTGATCCCCTTCGAGACGGTTGCGATGTCCGTTTACTCGAACGATACGATCATTCCTGGTTCAGACGGTTCGTTTACACCAACACCTGGAAGCCCTGATTCCTTTATCCTCAACCAGAATGGGATCTCGAACGGTCAACCCTACTTTTTCCACTTGTTCAAAGATTGTCCGGACACAAGTCCAGCCGGCGGCCTGTCCGCTCTCGCCGCTCCGTGTGTGAATCACACTTTTCCGGATCCAGGCTATGTTGGTAACGGAAGTACTGCCGTCAACTCTTCTTCGGGCATTGGAGACCTGGTTGCACGCGTCAAGTGGAATGCCTGGTCCGGTGAGCGTCTCCGGTTTGCAAGCGGACTGGACGTGCGATTTCCGACAGGCGATGCACTAAATTATCTCGGATCTGGTTCGTATGGAGTAAAGCCATTCGTCGTACTTTCGTACCGCGCGCGAGTATCGCCACATGTCATGGTGGGTTACGAGTGGAACAGCAAATCAATCTTGAGTAGCAGGCTGAGTTCGTTCAACCTTTTTGGCGTAAATGTTGAGCGGGTCAACGGTCTCGCCACCGGGAAGAAAGGTTACATGCCCAGCGACTTTCTTTACACCGCCGGGGCCGACGCTTGGTTGACGAAGTGGCTCACCGCGTCCTTCGATATCGTGGGAGCTAGATTTATGCGGGCCGGAACTGAAACCGTGACCTCCCAGCAGTTCCTCGCCCCATGCATGGCCGGTTGTGCGGCGGAGCCAAGTCCCGGCACGGTTTCCCGCCCCACTTTATCTCCACATCCCGATGCCTCTTATAGCGTTACCAACGCTTCGGCCGGTGTGAAGATTCGTCCCTTCCCGAAGGCGTCGAAACTGGTGTTCACGGCCAACGTCCTGGTGAGACTCGATAACGGCGGCCTGCACGCTAAGCCGGCGCCGTTGGTAGGACTTGGTTATACGTTCTGAACCGTACTGATCGTGATCCAAGGTTTTATTTCGGGTAAATGAAGCGGGTCTGCACCACAAGCAAGCGCCTAAGATCGGGCTAGCCTACGCTTTCTGATTTCAGCGCACGACCGAATGTTGCTTAAGCGGCCTTTCTCGTTGTGGACATGAGGAAGGCCGCACCGCTCGCTTTCCGCCGTTCAGTTATCGGGCAAAGTGACTCCGTCTGGTAAAATCGCGAGTCCGATTTTTCCAATCTTCTCTGCGGACCAACCATCCAATTTGCCGCAAAGGAGGGGCCGTGACTAGGATCGCCTCCGTCGCTCTGCTCCTTATTATTTCTTTCCTGAAGCCCCTTCTAATTGTTGGTCAGAGTGATCCCAATCTGCTCCGATTGACAGAATCGTTTGCACATCCTCCGGGGGACTCGCGGATCATGGTGCGCTGGTGGTGGTTCGGACCTGCGGTGACCAAATCCGAAATTGCACGGGAACTCGAAGAGATGAAGTCGGCAGGGATTGGAGGGGTTGAGATCGCCACCTTATACCCACTTGCCTTGGACGATGCTCAAACCGGATTTCATAACTTCGCATTCCTGTCCGACGAACACATCGATGCCCTGCGCTTTGCGGCAGAGGAAGCCAAAGAGCTTGGGCTGCGCGTAGACGTCACCATCGGCAGCGGCTGGCCGTTTGGCGGCCCGCATATTCAAGTCACCCAGGCTGCAGGAGCCATGCGAGTTGAGAGCGTTGAAATCCCTGCAAGCTCGAAATCGATTGCAATACCCGGAATCGCGACCGGTGAGCGCCTCGAGGCAGTTTTCCTGGCACCTGGCTCACGTGAAGCTCCCGGGCTCCGCGATGCAAAGCAGGTCCAGCATCCGGTGATCCAAAACGATCGTTTGCAGATTTCCGCAGAACTGAGTGCTTTTCGCGTGGCACTTTTCTTCATCTCCAGTCGAACGGGGATGACGGTGAAGCGTCCGGCGATCGGCGCAGAAGGATTTGTCCTCGATCACTACGACCAGACTGCCATTGAGGCTCACCTTCACGCGGTCGGAGATCGCTTGATGGAAGGGTTCCGTGACCATCCTCCTTATGCCGTATTCAGTGACAGCCTGGAGGACTATGGATCCGACTGGACTCCAGACCTATTGAAAGAATTTCAGCGGCGACGGTGGTACGAGCTTACGCCGCATCTACCGGCGCTGATCGGTGATGCGGGTCCGGACACGGCAGGCATTCGGCACGACTGGGGAAAGACGCTGACCGAACTCGCTAACGATCATTACCTGAAGCCGCTGCATGCGTGGGCAACTCAACATCACACGCTGCTGCGCTCACAAACGTATGGATATCCCCCCGTCACTTTGTCGAGTAATCAATATGCGGATCTTCCTGAAGGGGAAGGGAAGGCAACGCTATTGATGTGGCGGCAGTTCTCGGACACGCGCTGGGCAGCCTCCGCCGGCCACTTGTTTGGCAAGCCTGTCATTTCTTCAGAAACGTGGACGTGGCTGCACTCCCCCGCTTTCCGCGCTACACCACTCGATCTGAAGGCAGAAGCCGATCTGCACTTCCTTCAAGGCATCAATCAGTTGGTAGGGCACGGCTGGCCCTACTCGCCAGAGACCACCGGGGGGCCTGGATGGCGGATGTACGCGGCCGGAGCCTTTAACTCCCATAATCCGTGGTGGTTCGTCATGGCGGACCTGACAGCGTACCTGCAGCGAGTGAGTTTTGCGCTGCGACAAGGCAAGCCAGCCAATGATGTGGCGCTGCTGTTGCCGAACGACGATGCCTGGGCGAACTTCACGGTGAATGGTCATTTGTCCTCACCGGTAACATCGCAAGGTGGTTTCAACACTCGCGGCGGAGACGTAAGCATTGACGAGTCCATGGTAGAGTTGCTGGGCAACAAGGTGATCCCGCAGATTCTCGACGCTGGGTTTAACTTGGACTTCATCGATGGAGATGCGATCGATACCATAGGAATTCCTTATCGAGTGCTGATCTTGCCCGGCGTTGACCGGCTGCCGCTTTCCACCTACCAGAAGATCGAACAATACGCGTTACATGGAGGCATCGTCATCGCCACGCGCCGTTTGCCTTCCACCGCACCGGGATTTCTGAATGCGGAGGTAGAAGGGCAGCAAATACAGACGACATCTCAGCGCCTGTTTCGTTCAAAAAATGCGTCGGGTCACTTTGTCGAAGACGAGAGCCTACTCGGAAGTACGATCTCAACCTACCTCAAGCCGGATTTAGCCTTCTCCCCCAAGGCTCCGGACATCGGATTTATTCATCGCAAACTGGATGTGGGAGATTTGTACTTCATCGCGAATACAGCCAATCGTGCAATTCGCGTAACTGTCAGATTCCGTGAAAACGCGAAGTATGGTGAATCGTGGGATCCATTCACCGGGCAGGTTTCGGTTCAGGCGAACGTGAGCAAGAGCGATCTTAATCTGTTGCCCTACGAGTCTCGGCTGATTTTTATAACGAATCATTCCATCGAGCTGCCTCGAACGATCGAGAATTCAACTGCAACGGAGGATTCTCATTCCCGCGACATCGATCTCTCTTCCGACTGGGACCTGACCTTCAGCGGAACGAATCAGACAGCCCACTTGGCAACGCTTCATTCGTGGAGCGAGGAAGAGCCCTTCAAATACTATTCCGGAAAGGTCACATACAAGAAAGTCATCGAGCTGCCAGCAGATGTGAAATCTCGAACATCTGCGGTATTGGATTTCGGAGAGGGCACACCGGTCCCGAAGCCCGATCCTCTACCAACGTTTAATCTGCGCGCCTTTCTGGAGGGGCCGGTGCGTGAAGCGGCCGAGGTGTATGTTAACGGTCAGCGAGCCGGTGCCGTGTGGCATCCGCCGTACACCCTCGAGGTGACCTCACTGCTGAGGCCGGGAACGAATGAACTAACTATCATCGTCGGCAATACGGCTATCAATTCGTTAGCCGGAACAGCTCTTCCGGATTATCGACTTCTGAACGATCGCTACGGGCAAAGATTTACCCCACAAGGAATGGAGAATCTGCAGCCCCTGCCATCGGGTCTGCTGGATGGTTTGCGTCTCAGGCTGTTTCCGCGTCAGTGAGAACGTGAATACGCGGTGCTTTCCGTGCCAGCCTCCTGCTGGAAGCAATACTCCCGCATCGTCCCTATTGCGCAGCTTGATCGGAAGCATTACGTTAATCGGGTGATTTTTCCCCGCCGCAGTGGAATCCTTCTCCATGTCACGTCCTTGCCCGGCGAACATGGCATCGGCGATTTAGGGGAATCCGCTCATGAGTTCATCGACTTTCTGGCCGGGTCAGGGCAGAAAATCTGGCAGGTCTTGCCGCTGAATCCCACCGGATACGGCGATTCTCCGTATCAATGTTTTTCGGCATTTGCCGGAAACCCCCTCTTCATAAATCTGCCAGCTCTTCGTGAGGAAGGACTTCTGTCGGGCGCGGATCTTGCCAGCGTGCCGGATTTTCCGGACGACCACGTCGCCTATGACCAAGTAATCACCTTCAAACAAAAGCTCCTTCAAAAAGCTGCTCGCACTTTTTTTGCAGACAGAACTGAGACCGACCGCTGTGCCTTTGATACTTTTTGCCAAGAACGCAGACAATGGCTGGAGGATTATGCGCTCTTCATGGCATGCAAGAAAGTCCATCATGACGTGGCTTGGGTGCATTGGGATGCGGGAATCCGTCAACGGGATTCCGCTGCTTTGAAGGAATGGCAGCATAAATTGTCGTCCGAGTTGGAGTTTCACAGGTTTACCCAGTTCGAATTCTTCCGGCAGTGGGAAAAGGTAAGAAGTCTGTGCAGTCGTCACGGCATCAGCATCATGGGCGATATTCCGATCTATGTCGCTCACGACAGTGCTGATGTGTGGGCACATCCGGAATTATTTCGGCTGGATGAACGAGGGTGGCCCACCGCTGTTGCGGGCGTTCCACCCGATTACTTCAGCGCGACCGGTCAACTTTGGGGCAACCCTCTTTACCGTTGGGATGTCTCTGCGTCTTCCGGTCACAGTTGGTGGATTGATCGTTGCCGGGCATCCCTCGGAATGTTTGACCTGGTAAGGCTGGATCACTTTCGCGGTTTCGAAGCGTACTGGGAAGTTCCAGCGACAGCTTCGACGGCCGCAGAAGGAAAGTGGGTGCAAGGACCGGGCGCAGAGTTTTTCCAGGTATTACAGGCAGAATTGAAGGAACTCCCGTTCGTTGCCGAAAATCTTGGTGTGATTACTCCAGGCGTGGAAGCTCTTCGCAATACTTTCGGGTTTCCGGGAATGAGCCTTCTGCAGTTTGCCTTCGGGAAAGATCCACAAGGTCCCAGCTTCCGCCCGCATAACTATTCTCGGGAACTGGTCGCGTATACGGGCGGACACGACAACGACACCACTCTGGGTTGGTGGACGAGTTCAGGGGTGGGCGAAAGCACCCGGACGGAAGAGGATATTCGCAAGGAACACGATTTCACGCGTAAATATCTAGGATTTCAAAATGAGGACGTCAATTGGGTATTTATTCGTACGGTCCTGGCCTCCGTAGCAAACACGGCCATCGTTCCCTTGCAGGATGTAGTAGGTCTGGGTAGCGACGCCCGAATGAATTTGCCCGGTACCGTGAGCGGAAACTGGAGGTGGCGCTGCAAGGCGAATAGCCTGACGAAGGAAATCCGTGAAAAATTACTAGATCTAACACTTCTATACGACCGTTGAAGTCTGGGCCTGTGGGGTGGTCAACCTGGATTTGCGATCACACCAGAGTAGGGCGGTTTACAACGGTGAAAGTTCGTCTTCATCCTGTTCCTTCCTGGTACGAACGAACTTCTCTTCCAAGAAACGGCGTGCCAGATCCTTACCGCCGATACCAAAGGCGATGGCCAAACCTAGCATAAGGGCTCCGAAAGCAATGCCGAAGGCCACCAGCATGGTCTGCTCCGCCAAGCCCAGTTCTTCGAAGACGACCGACAGCACGAAAACCATAATGATGCTGCGGACAGCAAGGCTCAGCAGTCGCGGGGATGGAACATTCGCATTCACTGCGGCCAGCAACGCAGCCCGTGCCGCAAAGCCGGCGGCAAGCATACCGAAGAACAAGATCAATACCGAAACGAACAGATGCGGCAGGAACAGGAAAAATCTCGTGATTTGCTCCTGCAGGCCCAGGATTCCCAACACGCTGATTCCCAGCAAGACGAAGCCGAGCCAAGTCACCCAGAAAACGAACCGGCTCAACATCTCAGTCGCCGATGGAAGCGCGGCTTTGGTAAGCAGTTGAGACGCGCCTGCATTCTCTGACAGCCGATCGAATTTGATCAGCCGGAGAATGCTGCGCAGAATGATCTTGACCAGGTACGCGATCAGCCATCCCACGAATGCAAGGATCAGCATCACGATGAGACGAGGAAGGTAGTGAGCGAATCCCCTGGCCAGCTCGTGAAGTGCCTGCGTCAGTTCGCCGATAATCATTTCCCGCATAGTTGCCTCACTCTCTCGATTTCCACATCCGCAGTAGATCCGGTTTCAGTCGCTCGAACTCAAGGCACAAGGCTTCGATATTGTTTTCGACATCGTGGGCAGAAGCATTGCGATTCTCATTCAGGAAC
>DATMOO010000226.1:0-3498 GCA_035568275.1 Candidatus Sulfotelmatobacter sp. | reverse complement strand
ATCACCTTTGTCTTCGGCGACGACTTCTTCAGTTCGCGAGCTGCGTCCATGCCATTCAAGATTGGCATGCTGATGTCGATGATGGCGACGTCCGGTTGCGTCTTCTGTACCAAACGCACTGCTTCTTGTCCGTCTGAGGCCTCGGCGACAACTTGAAATCCTTGTTTTTCCAGTAATGCCTTCAGTCCCTGGCGGATCAGGGCATGATCATCGGCAAGTAAAATGCGTGTGGGCATCGTATCGCGGGCAGATTAAGGAATTCCGACGCCCCAGGCAATCGGGTAGTTTCCTCGATTCCCCTGGGGTAAAGACCCGAACAGTTGGGAACCTGATGCCGAAGGTGATCTGTCTGTCGTTTCTAGCGAAAAACCCTTGTCCTGATTCCTTGCAGATGTATTTTTTGATTGTTTCGTTGCCCTTCTGCAGTAGGGGAATTGCTTGCCGAGAATCGCTCACAAAGTGAACAGCTTTGCCAAATCTCCGCAACCCTGGCAAGCAAAGGGATGCCAATGACTTAGACCGCTAAGTATATTGGCATCTGTGAGATAACGTGTCTTGATGTGGCCGCGACGCCGGTGGGCTGCAAATTGCTCGCAGACTCTTGGAATTGCGAACCATGAGTCTCGTCCCCAACATGGTAAGTGAGCGGGAAAGGTTGGGTACCAGTACGAGAGATCTTCATGTACTTTGCTACCAGCATCATACGGAGATGGTGCTAAGACTCCTTAGCGAGCCAGCAGACGGCCTGGTGTACGCCTGCCAGGAGGCTGGCTGTTTAGTCCGCTACGATAGCTCGCATGGGTACTTCCTCGACACAAAAGACGCAAAGGCCATCGAGCAAGAAACGACGCCTCACGTCAGCTGTTCCAATGATGGGCATCTCATGTATTTAGCTGAGGTTATGCCTGAAAGAAGAAGCTTCCGTCGGTGGAAATGCCCAGAATGTGAACTCAGCAAGATTAATGACGAGGAGACCTCGGGCGAGTTAGGAAAAAAGATGGGGGCATGAGCTCTGGTATGCCCTCCTTGGCAGGTTCTTAAGAAGCGTGACCTCGTGCAGCTAGTAAGCCTTTGCCCACAGTTCCACCCTCCCGGATAGTTCCAGACCGATAGCAAACCTTCCCTCGGACACGCGATGGCAGTAGACGATCCTCGCAGGTGACCGCACGCCCTCCTTTGGCGAGTTAACCAGCACTCGCTGCCCTGGCTGCAACTTCTGTTCCACGAGGACACGCGCGCCGTGGGCACTCACGTTTTCGGTCAACATGCTGTCGTTAAGCTTTGGTTCATCCTGCAGACAAACTTCCAGGTTCACAGTCCTCGCGATCCGCTTCTCGGATCGGCCGTTCGACATAATCCTCCTGGTGTCAAAGAGCCTGCGGGCCCAAGGCAGCGTGTCCACTGCTACATCGGTTGCTCCGTTTTCCAATGGGCACCTTGTGCGCCAAGGTAGCGCGATTTCCTCAGTCGCAAATTCTCAAAGTGAAACGTATCCTGTCGCAACCTCGAATCGAGCAATTCAGGCCCGGAGCTTGAGTGCTCCCCCTGTGGCCTGTCAATGCTTGGTTACCATCGTCCAGCTCACGGAACAAGCGGGTGCAAACTGCAATTTCCCGGCAGGTGATTTCCTTAGTACGTCCTAGTACCCAGCTTATGTATTGTTTCCGGCACGTTGCGCCTTGGCGGAGAATGTTACTCCGTCAGAGCGACCGCCGCCTGCCGCGGCTTTCTGTGCCTGAGTCGCGACCAGTTGCGGCTGCGGCACTGTCGACCGCCGCGCTTTGTCTTCTTTCCAAAACACCAAGCCTCCCACGCGCCGGTCCCAGTCAATGTGCAGTAGGTCGCTTGCCTGCACCTGTCCGGTAGCCAACAGGTTCGCCAGAGGGAACACTACGTGGCGCTCAATAGCCCGCTTCAGATGGCGAGCGCCGTAGCGCTGGTCCGTGCCTTCGTACAAGAGAAATTCGCGGCCCGCATCGGTCACACGAAACAGAAACTGCCCGTTCTGTGTCTGCAAGATCCGCTGCTGTAGTTGCACTAATTCGATCTGCAGTACTTCCGCGAGTTGCTCGCGATTCAAGGGATGAAACACCACTATTTTGTCGAGCCGGTTCATGAATTCCGGCGAGAACGTTCTTCGCGCTGCTTCTACCGCGGTGCACTCCACCTTCACGTCAAGACCCTCCATTGGCTTATCCTTCGGCTGGATGAAACCCATCCCGCCGTGCATCAACTCCGTGATTTCCGCGCTGCCCAGATTCGAGGTCATGAAGATCACGGTCTGCGACAGGTCCACACGGCGGTTATCGCCCAGCGTTAAGGTCGCTCTGTCCAGCATGCCCAGAAGGAGTTGCCAAAGAGCGTCGCTGGCCTTTTCAATTTCGTCAAGCAGCAGGAAGCTGAGCTTCAGCGTGTCCGTATGGTGCGCGGCGAGTGCCTCCTGGGTGATCAACGGATGTGTTTCGCGATGGCCCAGGTATCCCGGAGGTGAGCCGATTAGTTTCGAGATCTCATGAGAATGCTGAAACTCACCGCAGTCGACCTTGATTACTGCGCGCGGATCCCCAAACAAAATCTCCGCCGCGGCTTCCACAATGCGCGTCTTTCCGGACCCGGTCGGACCGAGGAACAAAAGACTCCCTACCGGTCGCCCCGGCGAGTTCAAGCCGGCACGGAACACCTGGTACAGGCCCACCATCGCCTGCACTGCTTCCTCCTGCCTCACGATCTTCGCGCGCAGCGCCTCCTCAAACTCCATCGCTTCCGAACTGCGTAGAGTCGAGTCGAGGATCAACGGTTGTGTGCACATGTCACCCCTCCTAACGAACGCTCGGCTTGGGGACGGTTGCGTTGTAAGAGCATGGTGAAATCTTGCGCTGTTCAAACCGTCGCCACACGTTCTTGAATCACCTTGGGTCGGACAGAGCAGCGAACGAAGGTGCGGCCCAACGTGCGAGCCTTGCGGTCTAGATCGTGAGCCGTTGATCCTGTATTCGTGGGCCTTGTCGCCCAAGGCTAAACTATCTCTGGGAAGAGGACCCTGCAATCCGGCCAACGCACCAATCGAACGCAGGAAAATCCCACGTTTTCATGCAGGTTAAGGCCCTATGAAGCGCTTCAGTTGGCTCATTTTTCGCGGACTGCGAGTTGCGCGCCGTTGAGGCATCTTAATCGCAGAATCTCCCGCGCCCGCTCACGCTGTTTGCTCTTGTTCAATGTTCCATGCGCGCGCAAAACTTCGCAGATCTGCGCACCGATCTGCATCGTGGGATGCAACGCCAGAGACGGCTCTTGAAAAACAATCGAGGCACGTCCGCCACGCACGCGGCGAAGTTCCACCGTACCCATCCGGACGACGTCTGCCCCGTCCAACAAAATCTCTCCGCCCACGATCCGCCCGTTCCCCGGCAGCAAGCGCAGCAAGCTCGCCGCTAGCGTGCTCTTCCCCGACCCTGACTCGCCAAGCACGGCCACAATCTCGCCCGCCCCAACCGCGAG
>DATMOO010000225.1:0-4221 GCA_035568275.1 Candidatus Sulfotelmatobacter sp. | reverse complement strand
AGTTTGTGAGTAAGGCGCGATTCAGCATGAGCCGGAAGGTCGCGCATACGCGCGTCGCTCATCGTTGCTTGTTGGGCGAGCAAAATGCTGTATTGCGCCTGACTGCCGGGCCGGCGCAGGAACAGGACGAGCTCACGAGCGACCGATGCGGCCACCTCGTGCCCCAGGTCTTCTTCGACGAGTGCGAGGGCCAGATCAATGCCGGCACTGACTCCTGCCGTGGTGTAGAACTTTCCATCTTTGATAAAGATCGGGTCTCGCTCGACCTGCAAATGCTTGTACCGCTTAATTAGAAAATCAAGATATCGCCAGTGTGTTGTTACCCTTCGCCCGTCGAGTACTCCTGCGGCAGCAAGGATGAATGCACCGGTGCAGACGGAAGCAACGCGCCGGACATGAGACGCCCGCTTGCGCAGCCACTGTAGCAGCTCCGCTGATTGGTGCTCGAGAGAGCCCTCGCCTCCGATTGCGATCAGCGTGTCGATCGGGCCGGAGTACTGGTCGAATTTGCAGGCATTGGCGATTGTAATGCCCATCGTGCTTCGAACTGAGCTGCCCGACGTCGTGGACAAGATTTGCAGAACGTAATTGTGCTTACCTTTTGTCGATGGGATGGAGAAAACAGCCGCGGGACCAGTCAAATCGAGGAGTTCGAAAGGCGAAGCCGTCAGAAAGGCAATGACACGCAGAGGGCTCGGCATAATCACGCTCAGTATGGCAGAAAATGTCCCCGATATGCCAATCCTGCCAGCTCGTGCAAGCAGAGCTCATTTGGACGGGCTCGGTTCCGGAGACCGGGCCAGGTCGATCAGATTCGTCGGACTGTGGAGGTACCAGCCGAGAGGGCGGGGCCTATCTTAGATACCGAAGAGCGTGCGGAAGGTAATGGAATATCGCAGTGCGTCGAGTGGCGGAATACTGTGTTCCCAATCCGTCCGAGCTTCCCCGGAGAGGACGTAGATGGAGCGAGGCTGCAAGGTGCGTGAAGTCCTTATCCAGTTTTCACCTTGGGGTCTCCGAAAGCGCATCGTCGCAGGAGTCAGGAGCGACACGCCAACGACGATTCCAAATTGCGGTTTGTCCTTGTGCCATCCGATTCCCGCGCCGGCACGATACTCATTAACCCCAACTTGTCGAAAGGCGTCCTTCTCACAGCCGGCGAAGTGTGCAGCCCGGCTAAGAAGATCGTCGAGAAACGAGGGCATATCATCTGCTTTTTCGACAGACCGACGGCCGAAGTCATACTTCAGTCCAAAATTGACCACTCTCCGATTCCCAAAGTAGCCATGAAATTCAAAAGGCTTCAGAGCGAGTTTCTCGAGCTCAGCCGCTAAAGCCACTTCTTCGCCTTCACCGATGACTTGCTCTCGGTACCGAAAGCCGCGAGGCTCGCCTTCAGAAAGCCCCTGCTGCATCTCCATAAACAGTGCGCGTTGTCCGCCCATCGGATCCTTTCCTGCGGTTAGAGTCCAGTATTCGCTCCCGAAGTTGCTGCATCCACCGAACGCAGCGCGGCAAGTGTGGAGTTCGGTCGAGCGGAAAGCCGGTTTCTGTGATCGGCAAGGTAGCGGTGAATATCCGAGACGACGACGGAACCCTCGCCAACCACTGATGCTACGCGCTTGACGGAGTTTGCACGCACATCTCCGACCGCGAAGATGCCGGGCATGCTGGTCGAGTAGGGGCTTTGATCGAAGCCGTCTGCGCCTCCCGTCAGGATAAAGCCCTTTTTGTCGAGTCGGACTGTGCCGAACAGCCAGCCCGTGTTGGGCTCAGCGCCGATCATCACGAAGACGGCGGAGAGGTCCTTCACCGTACACTCGCCCGTGCTCAAGTTGACCCAGCTCACTCTCTCAAGGGATCGGTCCCCATCCAGTGCGACAATCTCAGATTCCGTGTAGACGGCTATATGGCTGGAGTTTTCTATGCGGGAAATTAAATATTGCGACATCGTTTCCGCGAACGACGATCGACGCACAAGGTGATGGACATGTTTTGCAATACCTGAGAGAAACAACGACGCCTGCCCGGCGGAGTTGCCACCCCCCACAATGACAACCTCCTGGTTCCGACATAACACCGACTCCATAGCGGTAGCTGCGTAATGAAGTCCACGGTTTTCATACTTCACGTAGTTTTCGACATCGAGCTTGCGGTAGTGAGCGCCCGATGCGACGACAACTGCACGCGCACATACGGGGATACCGCCCTGGAGCGTCAGTTTATGGATCCCGTCCACTTGCTCGATGGTTATAACTTCTCGCGAAATCGCAAAGTGCACGCCGAATTTCAATGCCTGCAGATGTGCGCGAGTTGCCAGCTGTTGGCCGCTGATGCCGGCGGGGAAACCCAAATAATTTTCTATCTTCGAACTAGCGCCTGCCTGTCCTCCTGGCGCCATCCCTTCGACGACTGTCGTGCAGAGTCCTTCGGAAGCCGCATAAACTGCGGCCGCGAGTCCTGCGGGACCTCCTCCGACGACAGCCACATCGCAGATCATTTCGGGATCCGGTAATTCTGTGATGCCCAACTCATCTGCCAGGTCAGGGATGGAAGGGCGCCGGGTTATTCGCCCGTCAGAGAGAGTTACTGCTGGTAAGCGAGCGCTGTCGTTATCGGGTTCCTCTGCGAGTACATCTACGATTCTGTGGGGATAGTTGTTGCGCACCAAGAACCGCTGAAGAAGCATCATCTGAGGATCGCCGGGTCTGCCTTTCAGAAGCACTCCGCCCGACCCCGCTTTGACAATTCCAATCCGGCGCCAGATGCAGGCTGCGACAATCACATTGGCTATATCTCCCTCCGCGCGCATTAAGCGCCTGAGTTGTGTGCGTGATATGCGCAGTAGGGTGCTCGGAACCAGCGTTCGCGCTTCGACCACTGCACCCTGGGAGTTGAGAAGATTGAATTCTCCGGTGAAGTTATTTTTGCGATGGCGGGCATAGATGTTGGGTTGGCTCTCCGTTGAAGGAAGAATGATGTCGATCTCACCTTCCAGGACAACAAACATATCTGTCATGCGGTCGCGCAGGGTATAGAGAGTCGCATCGGCGGGGAATGACTCCTCTGTTCCATAGCTCCGAAGCCTCGCGATCATGTCTTCGGTCAATTCCGGGAAGGCCAGCTCCGAACGAAAATCGGGGCCAAGCGACTTCAGAAAAGTTTCTGCGATCGTGGCAATAGCGTCATCGCGTGCGATTTGATCTTCAGGGTTGGTCATATCGGATTTCCTTATGCGAACGACGTCCACACAACAATAATTCTGCCAGCACCCGCCGATGATCGCGAAACGAAAACCACTCGCGTCGGCGAATCTGGCAGGATTTGCGCCAAATTTGGCACCTTCTAGAGTTCGATGCCCCCCATACTCTGCTCGAAGAGGTTGCTAGGCTGCCCCAAATGCAAGCATCGGGTGCCAGCGTCGGAAGTGAATCCTCTTCAGTTAGGAATCCAAGGACTATGGCAAAAACGATTCTCGTAACGGGTGCATCTAGCGGCTTCGGTCGTCTCACTGCTGAAACGCTTTCAAAGTCGGGGCACAAAGTATTCGCAGGGTTTCGTTCAGCGGACGGTGCGAGGAAGGAAATCGGGGACGAACTCAAGGCAAAGAATATCGAGATCCTCAAGGTCGATGTGACCGACCAGGCCAGCGTCGATAAGGCGATACTGCAGCTTCTCGAAAAGTCGGGCAACAAGCTCGATGTCGTAGTTAACAACGCAGGCATGGCGTCGGCAGGGCTTTCCGAGGCCTTCACAGCGGAGCAAGTTCGCGATTTGTTCGAGGTGAATGTGTTTGGCGTCCAGAGAGTTCTGCGTGCGACGCTGCCCGTGTTGCGGACGAAGCGCGCAGGCCTCGTGATCAACGTGGGATCCATTCTGGGCCGGGTAACTCTGCCGTTCTTCGGGTTGTATGGAGCTTCGAAGTACGCAGTCGAGGCGATGACCGACAGCTATCGCTATGAGCTTTCTCAGTTGGGGGTGGATGTCGTGCTTGTCCAGCCAAGCGCCTATCCCACAAACATGTATGCTGCGGCGCAAAAGCCAGCTAACGGGGAACTTGTTAAGTCGTATGGGGAGACCGGCGAGGTACCCGGCAAGATTCTCAAGACTTTCATGACGCTCTTTCAAGGCGAGAACGCTCCGAACCCGCAGGATGTCGCGACAGCCATCGACAAAATCGTGGCCATGCCCGCGGGCAGCCGTCCCGATCGGGTGGTAGTC
>DATMOO010000224.1:0-2869 GCA_035568275.1 Candidatus Sulfotelmatobacter sp. | reverse complement strand
CTCAAAATGGCTACTGGCGACAATCATCTTTTATTGATGCGACGTATTGGACGAGTAATGGTTGGCGACCAATCGCCAGCGCCCCTGCTGCTTTACCCACACTCTGGTAAAGCGAGTGTCGTGGGGAACTGCCTTGCCTTTATCTTGCCCATCCATTGTTGAGCGGCCAGTCTCTACCGCCGCATCTCCATAAACGCGCACTCGAATATCATCGGTGGTTATGGATTGAAATTTCAAATCACCTGACGTGAAATCTGAAACCACCTGTGGCTTAGTTCGCACTGTCCCACTCGGCCCTACTCCGATGAAATCATCAGCGTAGATCCGTTCTAGCGCCGCCGCATCCGCGTGGATCTGCGCTTGGATGCGTTCGTTGTCCAGTTTCCTGATGACCTGCTCAACGACCGTTTTTGGATCTCTGCTCGCGCCCTGCTGTTGCCCTGAGGCGATGGCGGCCGCCGAGAGAGCCACGACGGCTATCGAGAATATTTGTCTCATGAAGAGGTAATTTACATGAATGCGCTTAGTCTGCCCAAGGCCGAAAACGGGGGCGAGCCAAGGCTGTTGTAACATCGCCATTACGCTTATCGATTACGCTTATCGACGTTAGTGCGGCTTTTTCGCTGCTGGAAGCCCTCCCAAGAAAACATTAAGCACGGACGAAGGGTCTTTTGACGCCTCAAGTTCTCGGTACAGGTCACTGAATTTCAAGCGGACCCCAGCCATGGTCTCTTTGTCTGTCAAAAGATGGTCAAGCAGCTTCTGCCAGTTCGCAGCCTCACGATGTTCGAGCACAGTTTCAGCGCGATGTTCTCAAGGAACAGATATTCGGTCGCACGGAGGACCGCAGAGAGACGTTTCTTCTCTTCGTTAGTCATTGGGGCAGAAACAATCTAGCGCAGTGAAGGCCGGCACAATGCTCCGACAACTGCTGCAAAATATCCATACCGCTCATCGACGGGTCAATGCGTTATGGCTGGTCAACTCAATGCGCAGAATTCAGGACACTTGCGCAGAGCTCATATAGCGTGGTTGCATCAGCGATTGTCGCCTCCAGGTGTTCAAAAATCCTATTAAGAGGGACGCCAAATCTTATCAACGCTTTACACGGAAACCCCATCGGCATCGCGATACACAGAAAATACACGCTCTTTCGGCCGGATCATGCCTACAACTTTGCTCTGCGCGGCCCGCTTGTCGGGGCCGAGAGCTTGGGTGTAGGTGTCCAGCGTCATCCTTGAAGTTGAGTGTCGCAACAACTCCTGCACGACTTTCACATCCTCCCCATTGCCCTTGAGAATCGAGGAAAATGTGTGTCGAAAGGTATGCCACGACATCTTCTTTCGAATGCCCAACTTTCGGGCCATCGGTTGGATGTAGTCGCGCATCACCGCGCTCAGCCAGACCGGCTGCTTCCCGCGCTTGGCTCCGGCACGGTGGGCGTCGGTGGCCCATACATAGTCGGACGGCTTCTTGTAGGGCGTCACCGCGTGCCAGGCCAGCAGTTCACCAGCCACGAACTCGTCGATCGGCATCAGCTTTCTTGAGGTTTCGGTTTTGACCGGGCCCACGTGCTGGTCAACCAGTGATCGAGTGACACTCACATGGAGCTTCTTGAAATCGAAGTCTTCCCACTTCAGCCCAGCCAGTTCGCCTCGGCGGAGCCCGGATGGCATGTCGAGAAACAGCATGGCCCTTTCCCGGACACCAAGAGCGGACAGGAGTAATTGCATCTCTGGGATTTCAAGAATGTCAGGTGTACGTTCTCTCTTTGCAGAAACGCGCACTCCTGAACGCTTTGTTGGACCAGTGATGGGGTTCCGGTCGGTCAGTTCCCACCGGATCGCATGGTTGAAGATACTGCTCATTGCGTCGCGAATCTTTTCTCTCGTTCCGCCGGCAAGAGGTTTGGGCTTGCCGAACTTTGTGGTGACAAGTGTCTTGAGCCATTGCTCAACCGCGACGGTCTTGATGGCCCGCAATTCCAGCCTCCCCCAGTGGGGAACAACCCACCGATTCAGAAGCTGCGTCTTCCTGGAGCGGGTAGAGTACGCTTTGCCTTCCGCACCACAGTCGGAAAGTTCGTGGACGGTGTAATGCTCCACAGCCTTCGCCATGGTGATCGAAGTCAACTCCGTAGGGCCCTCAGTGTTAATGTTTACTCGCAGTCGGGTCAGTGCCTGGTGCAGTTTCTTGCTCTTTGTCGGATATTCATCCACTGTTCCGATGACCTTGTTTCGCTCCCGCAACGTTCCGTCAGTGCTACGTTCGCGCCAGCGAAAGAGCCATCTTTCCACTCCATCCTTTCTCCTGATCGTCGTCAGACAGCCATTTCGGAAACGTGCCAGCATTCATATCCTCCTTGAATTCTGGCACCGGTCGCAGTTCGAATTTACCTGACAGGGCGCCCAGGAGTCTATCCCGACCCGGAAAACAGCGGTTCCCTCGCTGCAGCAGTCTCCAGACGAACTGTGACGGACTTCTATTGCCGCACCAGACAAGCCTCGATGACTTGGGAACGAAGCCAATCGTCCAGCTCCGAGAGATAGAAGTGCCAGCGCTTCCTATCCCTCCCAACTGGATGAGCTGGCAGTGTGCCCTCGCGAGCCTTGCGGAGGACGGTTTTGGGATGCATCCTCAGGAGGCGAGCAGCGTCTCGTGAACCAACGGGCATCTCCCTCCCCGAATACGGTGAATCAATGCGCGTTGAAATAAGCGGCGTGGTGGGACCTGGCTGGGTTGACATAGCATCCTCGTCAGCTGCGGGTATTCTCGATGCGAGATGACGGCCCAGTTGGCGAAGACCGTACGGGACCGGCGAATGTTAACCACTTTGATTCATTCCTGCCGCAGTTGTCCAATAACTTTT
>DATMOO010000223.1:0-18087 GCA_035568275.1 Candidatus Sulfotelmatobacter sp. | reverse complement strand
TATATTTATAGCCCTCCGCATCCGCCGCAAACGCCAGCGGCTTCCTCCAAATCCTCCTATCGCAAGTTCGCCGGCGGGCAACACTCTGCTCCACCGCAATGCTCCGCGCCGGCGCACTTGTCGATAGGACACTAAGATTTTTTCGCCATTTGACCTCCCCTGCACTAAGACCTCGACACTAGCATCGCGGTAGCGCTACACTATGTAGCGCTACAATGTTTAGCGCGAAAAAACCTCAAAAGCGGCTATCCGAACTGGAACATCTGGTGATGGACGTAATGTGGGCGCGGCCTCAAAGTACCGCTGAGGATGTGCGCGAAGCTTTGACCGAGCGCCATCCCATGAAAGACTCTACCTCCCGAACCATTCTCAAGCGGCTGGAGGACAAGGGCTACGTCAAGCGTCATATGGAAGGCCGCACGAACGTATATCGAGTTTCGGAACCCCCGCGACAGGTAGCCGTGAGAACGGTTCAACAAATCATCGATCGGCTCTTAGGTGGCTCCGTAGAGCAACTGATTGTAGGAATGGTCGATCGCGACCTCTTGGATGAGCGGGAGTTGCGCCGTCTAGCCGAAAAACTGGCTCGACGGAAGAATCGCACCCGAAGGAGGCAGGATGCCGACTGATGTTGTGTCGCAACTCATAAGCGCTTCGATTCGTATTTGCGGCTTAGTTCTTGTCGCCTTCGTGAGCTTATCGGTATTTCGTATCCGCTCTTCTGCCGCCAGGCATGCGATGTGGACAGTCGTACTCATCGGCATGCTCCTTCAAATCCCTTTGGAGATGGTGGCTCCGCCCATTCTGCTAAAGGCACTCCCAATTTTGCCCGCTCCCACCCAACCGCGAGTGATGTCGGCGCGACCTTCCCTGTCCGCAGCACGCGCAACCTCATCCGCAAGTCACGCCCGACAGCCAGTGACGTTCACCAGGACGTCATGGCACACAACTGTGACGCGTACATACCTTGCAATCTCACTTCTGTTGTTCCTTCGGTTGGCTTTCGGATGCTGGGGTCTGCACAAAATCGTCCGAGGTTCCGCGCCCGTCACAAGCTTGGGTCCCAGTGTCTTCGAATCGACGCGAGTGGTAGTGCCGGGTTCGGTCGGAGGCCTCCGGGCGAGAATTCTGTTGCCACAAGCGTGGAGAGATTGGGATGCCGCGAGACTTGGAGCCGTTCTCGCTCACGAGAGAGCCCACATCCGGAGATATGACTGGCTTACCCATCTCGCGTCACGCCTCGCCATTTGCATTTTTTGGTTTCATCCCCTCGCTTGGTGGATTGATCGTGAACTCGCACGGCTGGCAGAGGAAGCATGTGACGACGTTGCTGTCTCCGAAACGAAGGACTTGGAAGAGTACGCTGCAACCCTAGTGGATATCGCTGGCATGGCAGCCGCTAAGGGCGGTGTTGTGAGTTGGCCACTCATCACCATGGCCACGGATTCAAACGTAAAGCGAAGAGTGAATCGGATTCTCAGGAGGGCGTTTCAGGTCCCGAAGCCGTTTGGCCGTTCCGCGTGGGCGGCGCTTTTTGTAACCAGTGTGCCTGTTATCTACTTGTCCGCAGCGGTAAGTCTTGCCCCAGCAAGACAAGATTCGATCATGCTGAAGCATGCTCTAATTCCGAACCGACGTGCCAAAGAGCTGCTTCAGCCACTCTTTGCAGGAACACAAAAGCCGGACGGGCCTTCTCTCGGATGTGGTTTCGAATCAGAATCCGAAGTCTTCGATATCGCCTGTTCAGTCTCAACGTGAAGAGCGGCCACTAACTATCTGCCTTCTCCTCGACACTAGCGGCAGCATGGACCAAAAGCTCGCCGAAGCTGTGAGTGCCGCACTTGCCTTTGTGAAAGCGTCAAAGCCACACGATGAGGTCTGCATTCTTGGCTTTGACGACGAGGTCTTCAACGGCCTGCCCCATGAAGAAGATTTCACCAGCAATATCAAGGAAATGGAAGATGCGATCTCGCGGATTGACGCGCGGGGTGGCAAGGCTATGAGAGATGCCGTGCTGACGGGAATCGACCACCTCGCACTGACGACGCACAGTGAGAGAAGGGTCCTTGTATTGATCAGCGAGGGCTACGATACTTCGAGCAAGGTGAGTCGGGGAGCATTGCTGGACAAGGTCAAAAGTAGCGGTGTGCCGATCTACTGTATCGGTTTGCTGAGCGAGAAAGACTCTCAACGCCAAGACGCCGCTAGACTCGCCTTGGGTGAACTTGCAGATGCGTCCGGTGGGTTGGCTCTCTACCCCAAGAATGTGGCAGAGGTCGAAAGTGTTTCTCGTCAGATTGCGAACGAGGCAGATAAACGCTAATCCGGTTGAAAGGTAGGAGGCCGAGATGCTTCGTCAATTTCCTGGGTCACAAAGAATTAGATCCTTTACGCGGACTGCTCTGTGTTTTGTCGTCCTCTTTCTAATTCCGTATGCGGCACGTGCGGAGGTAGATACTCCTGATACTCCGGCCGGTCACACATTGCGTACATTTCTCGACGCATTCAATAGTGCGGAACATGACCGCATTGCGGCTTATGTGAAGGAGTACGATCCGGAAAACAGCGCCGACGGATTAACCTCTTTCAGCAACCAGACCGGTGGCTTTACGCTCGTCTCGATCGTGCACAGCGCGCCAGACAAGCTTTCATTTCTCGTTCACGGGCGCGGAGACAATATCGATGCGTTCGGAATCCTGCAACTTGCCAGCACCTCGCCTACGCGTGTAAAGCGGCTCAGCATTCGTGCAATTCCACCCGGGGCGAGACCGGACGACATTCAGCTCGATGAAGCAACTCGCCAAAAGACTATTGATGCGATCAGTGAGAAGCTCACCGAGTACTACGTCTATCCCGACGTGGCTGCGAAGATGGTCCAGGCAATCCGCGATCATCAGAAGCGCGGCGACTATAGTTCGATTACGGATGGCAATGAATTCGCTGATGCGCTCGCTCGCGACCTGCGGGCTATCAGCCATGATCAACATCTCCACGTCTCATACGATCCGTTCATTGTGCCCGGTGAGACCGGTTCGCCTGCCGGGCCGAGGCAGCCGGACCCTGCCGAAGAGGCCCGTTTTCGCAGCATGCTTGAGCGTCAGAACTGTACCTTCTCCAAGCTTGAAGTTCTCGATCACAATATTGGCTACATCAAGTTTGGCGCGTTCCCGCCTCCAAGTATCTGCGGACCTACGGTCGTAGCCGCAATGAACTTCCTCGCGCATACCGATGCTCTTATCTTTGACTTGCGGGAGAACCATGGGGGCGATCCCAATATGGTCGATTTCATGGTCTCGTATCTGTTCCGGCAGCCCACGCACATTAACGATCTCACCAATCGTCACGAAAACGAGACCCACCAATACTGGACGGTTCCCTGGGTTCCCGGGTCGAGGCTTGTTGATCAACCGGTCTACGTACTTACTTCGCATCAAACCTTCTCCGGGGGTGAAGAATTCACTTTCGACTTGCAGACGCAAAAGCGCGCCACCATTGTGGGCGAAACTACGGGCGGAGGGGCTCACCCCGTGGAAGGCCTCCCTGCTGGCGACCATTTCTCGATTGGCGTCCCCTTCGGTCGGCCCATCAACCCTGTCACGCACGGCGACTGGGAAGGAAAAGGTGTAGAGCCAGATGTGAAGGTCAGCGCTGCCGACGCGTTAACCACGGCCCAAAAACTAGCAGCCGATAAACTGGCAGCCAAGGACAGCCCGACAACAGGTCGTTGAGCTGTAGGGGTTTTCAGAATAGTCGGTTAGGTGTTGCTATCGGCGATTGCACTTAAGACCCCTGACGGCGTCGGATCTGAGTGGAAGAGCCGACTCTTCCAAGGGCCGCGATAAGCGTCCAAACAAAATCGGGGCTTTAGCCCGCGTGCGCGTCGTTGACCCGCAGATACGTCGTATACCCTTTATCCTCAATCTCGGTCCAAGGCAACATCTTCAACGTCCCGGACGCCGTCTCCACCTGCCAACTCTGCGCTCCGCTCTTCTTCGCCGCCAGCAATTGCGCCCGCGTTACGGACGGCTGCGAATCCGTAATCGCGAACAACACGAGCGGTCCCGTCACGAGTGCTACATGGTCCGCGTGCCGCGCATCGACAGCCTCAAGTCGCGTATTCCGAGGGAGCTCAACTTCAACACGCTCCCCGTCCCTCCACTTCCGCTGTACACGCGCAAACGTTCCGGCGGCCACCGCCTCACGCTTTCCATTCACCGAAACACTCGCTCCCTCTGCCCATGAAGGAATCCGCAAATTCACCGCGAATGGCGTCGCCTTGGACGTCTTGACCTCCAACTGCACGTGCGAGTCGTATGGATATTCACTCCTTTGGGTCAACGAAACTTGTGCGCTATCCTGCGTCCACCGCGCGGTCGAAGGTATATACAAATTCACAAAAACATCCCGCCCATCTCGGAAATACGTATTGATCCGGTAGTCTGCCGCAACCTGGGGCATGGTCCCCGAGCAGCATGGCCAGCGATGGTCCGAATAGACTTTCCTGCCTTGGAAGTTGCAATCGGAGTAGTAAAACGTCCGCCCATCAGATTGGAGCGGAAGAGCGCCGAGGATCGTGTTGTACATCATCCGCTCCATGCTGTCGCCATACCGTGGATCGCGGGTCACGCGCAGCAGATATCGAGTCAGCTTGAAATGCGCATACGATCCGCACGGCGTTTCAAAGCTGCTGTGCGTCTTCGTCAGGCTGTCGAAGACATCGGCGCTGTCGGTTTTTCGAAGTTGCTCATCCGGACCCCAACCGCCGGTCGCGTAACTCTGCGCCAGCACCATATCGAATCCATTCTTCGCGGCGCGTCGATACTTCTCGTTTCCCAGCGTCAAATACGCCTGCATCGCCGAGCACAGACAGTTGACATGGCTGTAAGCATGACGACCGGCAAGATCGTTCTGTCCTTGAGCTAGCCGATCGTAATACGGCTCATTCAGATACTGAACAGCCACCTGGCGATACCTTTCTCCCGCGCCGCGCTGATAAGCGAGGAAGAGATTCTCCGGCATCGTGTACGGCTCATCCCATGTCCACGATTCATCCTTGCCTGGACGCCAGCTTGTCCCGTGCTCCACCGCGTGATCAGGCAAATGCGCCAGAGCCACCTCGGTCGTCTTCGCCAGAATCTCCCACGCCAAAGGATCACCCACATACTTATGCGAATCGATCAGCCCGCATACCAGCTTGTCGTAGCAATAGGCAGGAAACCGATTTTCGTCGTAGAACTTTCCGTCAATGACCTGAGCATAAAGCCGATTGAGTCGCAGGACTTTCTCGCGTGCGGCCGGTGAGCCCGTTATGGCATACGCCCGGGATAACGCTGACATCCACTGCCCGAACGTGGCCGAGGGTGCGAAGCCGGCATCAAAGGTGTGCCAATCATAATTCGGATCGTAGCGGTACCATCCTCCAAGATCCTCCCCCGGCGCCGGTTTCCCGATCATCGCGCGAAACGGCTTCATCAATGCGTCATCATCCAGTCCCATCAGCACCGCATGAGTCTGCCGCAACTGCTCTTCGTGGAGCGGGCTGTCGAGCGAAACGTCCGCGTAGCCGAACTCTTCCAGCACACTGGATGCATTCGGGGTTACAGATGTAGACGCCAGCGAATATCGAGGAGTCGGGAGAACGCTTGCAGCCGATGCCATGCCTACCGATTGAAGAAATCGTCGGCGAGAGATCGAAGACAGAGATTCCACGTATCCCTCCGGGGTTCTGCGAGATAGTCTACGCCGAGGGACTCAGGAAGTTGAGGAAATGGAAGACAAAACGGAGAGGGAACGTAACTGAAAGTTCTACTTCTGATTCTCCCCTTCTTTAAACATGTACTTAATTGCCGGCTTGTAGATCATCAAATTCGGCTCGCCATCTTCTCGATTGACCTTGATGCAGTTCCGGTCGTACCACTCAATGATCCCGTGTACTTCCTCACCATCGCGAAGCACGATCACCATGGGTGTTCGTGATTGCATCTGTTTTTGATAGTAGAAATTCTCGGCGTTCGTTTGCTCCGGAGGAGACAGCTTCTTGCCGCCTTGCGCTCCCATAGGACGCTCACTGCGCTCCATCCGCTCAGGCCGGTCATGCCGCTCCGGGCGCTCGCGCCGGTCCTGCACAGGCATCGGCGAAGCATTGTGATTGCCGTGATTTTCGACTCGGGGCAGGGTCGGCCGAATCAGCTTGCGATTCGCGAAGTTTTCCCTTTCCGCGGATTCGCCGGGCGGTACGGGACTCATAACAGTATCCTTCATCGTGGCGCTAACCTCGGGTACACGCTATCGCGCATGCTTCTGGGACCCTGATTGATCAACGAAGGCGTGAGCTTTTGACTACCGTACCATAGGAAGCGGCCTGTGACAATCCTCCGTTGGTGCCATATCGTCGCTGCACATGTTTCTTGAAATGCGTAGAATATCGATTCTTTTGCTTACGATGTATTCGACAAGTCCGCTCCTCGCCGCTCTGGGCCGCTCATTGTGATGATCGCTACCAGGCTGGCCACGATCAGCACCGTCCAGGCCAAGACCGGTGTAAAGCTCCCCCCGTAGCGGACTTCCGCAAGCTTCGCCTGCAGCACCGCATTTCGTGACGCGACAAAGTTCCCCAGTTGGTATGCAAATCCAGGCAACGTCCCCCGGACCGCCGGCGGTGAAAGTTCGTTCAAGTGTGCGGGGATCACTCCCCACGCTCCCTGTACCATGAACTGCATCAGAAACCCGCCCAGGGCTAGAACGGGCACAGTGTGCAAATATGCCCACAGCGGGAGGATCGGAATCGCAAGCAGAGCCGCAATTACAATCGCACGTCGACGCCCGATCCGCTCTGACAACGTGCCGAACAGGATTCCACCCAACAGTGCTCCCACGTTGTAGACGATCGCGATCAGGCTCACCGTCTTCGGCGACAGCAGCAGATTCTTTTGCAGGAATGTCGGATACAGGTCCTGTGTCCCGTGACTGAACGAATTGAATGCGAACATCAGAATCACGAGGAAGACAAAGATCCCAGCGTGTGACGCAATATCTTTTCCCAGCCGGCGCTCGGCTTTGCGCTCCACCTGGCCTTGCAGCCACGCGGGAGATTCATCCACCTTGCTGCGAATGTAGATCACCAGGAACGCCGGCAGGGCGCCGATCACAAACATTCCCCGCCAGCCGATGATCGGAAACAGCGTGCCGTAAATGATAGCCGCCATCAGGTACCCAACCACATAT
This sequence comes from Candidatus Sulfotelmatobacter sp., assembly GCA_035568275.1. Lineage (GTDB taxonomy): Bacteria > Acidobacteriota > Terriglobia > Terriglobales > Acidobacteriaceae > Sulfotelmatobacter. The sequence continues at coordinate 10,863 of DATMOO010000223.1, read as the reverse complement.
CCCTCTTGCAGCAGTCCGGAAAAAAAGCCGCGCCCTTCCGCGGGAAGCGTCTCGAAAGCCAGCGCCGCGCCCACTCCCCACTCCCCGCCCATCGCGATGCCAAACAGCGCCCGCGTGATCAGAAAAACTTTCAACGTCGGCGCGAATGCCGATGCCAGTTCAAACAAAGAATAGGCAATGATGTCGACCATCAACGTGGGCCGCCTCCCCAATCGATCGGCCATCATCCCAAATAGAAAGGCACCCACCGGCCGCATCGCGAGCGTCCAGAAGATTCCTTCCGAGACGTCCGAAACCTTGGCATGAAACTGCGTAGCCAGCGCGCTCACGCAGAACACAAGAATAAAAAAATCAAACGCGTCCAGCGACCACCCCAGGAAGCACGCAATAAACGTGTTCCGTTGCACCGCCGTCAACCGCCGAAAGCGTCCCGTGATCTCCATCCCGGTTTGCCTCTGTGCTCCTCCGTGTTCTCTGTGGGCAAGTCTTTTCTTCGCTCACGCCAAGTCCAGCGGATGCTAGCATAAGCTTTTCAATTAACCATCAATTTTCACCATGCCCGAACTCGACCTACCGCAGCGCCAGGCCACCGACACGTTGATGCTCACCGGTTTCTGGTACCGCGCTCTCCCTGCCGATCGCGTGCATCACAACCAACTCCACAAAGCCACGCTGTTGGAAATTCCACTGGTGATCGGCCGCGATCGCGAGGGACGTCCCTTTGCTCTTCGCGATACCTGCCCTCACCGTGGCATGCCCCTCAACACCGGCAAGTTCGATGGCGAGAATCTCGAATGTCCCTATCATGGCTGGCAGTTCGACGTTCACAACGGCCAATGCCAACTGATTCCCTCGCTCACATCAGACCAAACGATGAAGGTCGATCGCATTTACGCCGGAAGTTATCCGTGCGAAGAGCAGGATCATTTCATATGGGTCTACATTTCCGATCCCGGCCCGCAAGGCGCCGGGTTCGCGAAGCCAGCCGAGGCGCCAGAGCCCGCCCCGCAAATCGAAAAGTTCAGCGACAAGTACAAACTTGCTTACCTGCAAGCCGAAATGCCAGTCAGCCTCGACCACGGCATCATTGGGCTGATGGACCCCGCGCACGGCCCATTTGTCCACCAAGCCTGGTGGTGGCGCACCCGTCACAGCATTCACGAAAAGAAGAAAAACTTTGAGCCGATTCCCAACGGATTTCGGATGGCGGCCCACACCCCCAGCTCAAATTCCGCGCCCTACAAGCTGTTGCGCATGTATGCCGATGCAGTTTCGATCTCAACGACCATCGATTTCATATTGCCTAACATGCGCACCGAGACAATTCGTGCCGGCAAATATTGGTTCTCGAGCTTGACGACGGTGACTCCGATCACGCGCACTCAATGTCGCATCGACGTTGTCGCCGCCTGGAACTTGTTTCGCTGGGTGCCGTTCGTGCCTGGTCTGTTGAAATTCGTCTTTGCGAAATTTGTCGAGCAAGACCGTCGCACGATGGAAATGCAGGCCGAAGGCCTGAAGCACAATCCCCACCTCATGCTGATCGACGACGCCGACCGTCCTGCGAAGTGGTATTTCCAGCTGAAAGCCGCGCACCTCGAATCCAAACGCACCGGCAGGGAAATGAAGCATCCGATGGATGGCCCGGTAACATTGAAATGGAGAAGCTGAGAGAGTTGAGGGAGTGCCGGACCCGCCTACTCGCTCAGCCGCAACAGTTCCACCGTGCGCGTCGTTGTTTCCTCAAAGATCAATTTTCTCTCGAGATCAATCGTGTTCTTCCCTAGGTAATGAGGAATGTACCAAGTCACTCCAGCAACCGGCAGGAGGAAAAGCATTCGCATCGGCTGGGAAAGGGCTGACGATTCGAACTCTGCGGTCGAGCCTGCATAAATCAGAAACCCGAAACAGAGCGAAATCAAAATCACAATCGAATGCTGCTTGAATACGGGCAGGCTGCAAGTGAATGGCAGCTTGCGGAAACGAATAAGTACGACGTTCGTCAGCAAGCACGACCACGTCGCGACGACAAGCGTGTGGAGCACCGCTACCACAGGGCCTTTGAGATAGAGATATGCTGCGAACGTAATGACGAGAAGCCAGGGCAATATTGAAACAAAGATGACTCTTCTGGCCAGAGGCTCGCATTCCTGGTCCGGGTCGAGCATGAGTTGAAAGATCCAGTTTGCGCGTAGGTCTGAAGGAATTTCGAACACAATCCTCAGTCCCATGATCAGCAGAAACGAAACAACGAATGGAATCGAGAGAGCCTCTGAGGTCATGGCCGCTTGTGGCGCCGATTTCATGCCTTCAAAGGCACGCATCAAGGCCTGCGAGGCGAGGACCAGGGCCAATCCCGCGACACCAGTCAGTACCAGACGGTGCGCCTCACTGCGCAGCAATGTTTTTCCTATGAAGCGGAAACATCCTTTTTGGAACCCTGTCCGAAGCACTAACTGCTCCAGAACGCTCCAGCGCCATGGTAACGGAGCATGTACAACGCTGGTGCCTTCGGCAATCTCCGAGATCTGCACGAAGTGCCGGCGGTAGCCGATTGCGTAGACGCAAAACGCAAAGAGCGTCAGCAGCGTGATCCCCGGGACGCAGAGCTTGGCCAGTTCCGCCATTGCGGGATTGGCGCGCAGTCTTAGCAGTTGGCACAAACTTACAAACCAACAGGAGGGGAAAAGCAAGGTCCACGAAGGCGCTGGTCCTTTTACGCGCCGTAATAGTTCAGGAATGACGAAGCTGGTGCATAGCAGTGTGACCAGATAGACCACGACCAAGCCCCTCGCATAAGCCGACACGCGCCGAAGAAAACGAGGAGGCAGTATCGCCATCAGCAGTCCCAGGATGGCGAACACTGCGAGAAAGGAAAAAACGCTGGAAAGCAATACCCCAACCGCATGTACCGCGGCGAATTTCAAAAAAAACAAGAGGCTTCCCTGTGAGGCTGATACGACCATCGGAAACAGCACGCATGACGCCCCATTAACATCGAACGCCACCAGTCCCACCAGGAATACGACGGCCAGCAAATTGGCAGAGAAGATGGTTCGAGTCGCGACCGGAAGGTGCGCCAGATTCATGTGGTCGCGGCGATCGGGGAAGATCGCATCCCACCGCCAAACCGCGATTGCGCCGGTCACAGTCATCGAAAGCACGATAAAAAAATATTCGTCAGGAAAAGCCATCAGGAGAGTGTCGACATTCGTCTGCCCTCGTAGCCATTGCAGCAGCGACCCGTACTTGTCAAACAGGAAGATCGAAACGAACCCACCGGGCAGCGCCAATAAGGTGAGGACCAGGCCTACGCCAAGATCAAGTCCCTCTGCGTCGGTATCCCCGCCGCCTCGGAAGATTCGCGCCACAAAAAGCTGCACCAGCCTGCCGAACGGGCGGTCGCGCTGGTATTCCCATTCCTGGCGTGCAATCTCACCGATCATCTCAGGCAGCCTTCATGACCTCGACGATGTTACGCGCCACATTCATGGTGTCGACGTCATCGACCAGGTGCAGAAACGTTTTCTCGAGCGATTCTCCGAGAATCTTTCCCACATTCGCCACAGAATCGTGGGCGATGACCACTCCCTTGCGCAAGATCAGCACGTCGGTGCAGACTTTCTCCACGACCTCCAGCACGTGCGAACAGTAGAAGACAAATTTCCCGGAGCGTCCGAGCGCTTGCACAAGATTCTTGAAGATCAACGCTGAAGTCACGTCCAACCCCGACAGCGGCTCGTCAAAAATGAGGATATCCGGATCGTGCATGATGGCTGCTATCAAGAGAATGCGCTGCCGCATTCCTTTCGAATAGGTACCGATACTCGCGTGCCGCGCCACATGCAGAGAAAAAAGTTGCAGCAGGGAGTCGATCTTTAAATACATTCGGTCGCGACCCATCCCGCGCAATGTGCCCACCATCTCCAGGTATTCCCATCCGCTCAGATAGGGATAAAGGTGAGCCTCTTCCGGCACGTAGCCAAGATGCATCCGGTATGACGCGAGATCCTCCTGAATCGCGCGTCCGTTGAACCGGACCACGCCTCGTGAGGGCTCGAGCAATCCGGTAAGCATCTTGACCGTTGTACTTTTGCCAGACCCGTTGGGGCCCAGGCAGCCGAGCACCTGTCCAGGCTGCAAGCGGAATGACAGATCCTGAACCGCGGGCAAAGAGGAGTATCGCTTCGTGAGTTGCACGGCTTCGAGCATGGCCGACCTCGAGTGAGAAACGAGCGAAGTGATGCAAGAACCCAAGAAGCGCAGAGAACTCGAAGACTCAGACACCGCGGAGGCGCGGTAGGTTCCTTTTTTATTTTACGCGGATAACGTGATTCAGCTGGTATTCCGGCTACGCTTGGCTATGATTTGTGCGTGAATTGGCGGCGCTGCCTTTGCGTTTTTCTCGAAGCAGTTGTCTTCGTGGGAATGTCAGCGGCAGTCGATGCCAAATCCAAACAGGGAACTTCCACTTCGGAAACCACTCTTGCCCGACTGATCGAGCAACTCCATGACCGAGCGAAGAAACTGGAAAACAGTTCTGGCATGCACTCGAGCTTCGAGTCATTCACATCGGCCTATAAGATCTCTCCCCAGAGCATCAGCTATTCCGATTTCGTGATCGTCCGCCTCCTCTATGAAGCGACGCGGGATGCAGGTTTCTGGAATATGCACTGGACGATCACGAATATGCCGCCGAACTCTGACCAGGTCTGGCGCCAGTGGAAGGCGGTGCAGAGTGTGTCGCCGCAGGTTCCAACCGCGTCGGCCGAGTGCGACGAACTCTCGGCGCTTTACGCCTTTCTTTTGGAGCGGGCCGGAGTCCGCACGGTGGGTCTCTTCTGGCCTTACCCTAACCACACGGTTGCAGTGTGGGTTCTACACCCAACCGGTGGCGCGGAAGTGCGGGTAGTCGTGCCCACGTCTCAGGTCTTCCTCACCGTGAACGATTCTTTCGCGACCAAGAAGTTCAATCCATGGCATCAGAAAACGATCTACGAATACAGGCGGCACGACGCTCCCGATACCTTCGAGTTACCCAAACCGCTGTTTGATTTCTTCCTTCAGCAAATCGACAAATACGCTGGGGCTTCGGATTCGACACTGCAGCAGATTCGGTATCTTCGCGAAGGAGTATTTTTGAAAGACTGGAGCGCGGAGACTGCAGCCTCAAACTCTCTCGAGAGAAAGAAAAGTCTCGAATCAGGTCCAGCCGAAGACGCCGCAGCCTTTCAGAATTTTACGAACGATATGCGAGTGCAACACTAATTACGCCGGACGCCGATTTCTCGCGCATTCTATCGCTACGAGGAAACTTCTAGGGCATCTTCAATCCCAGCGCGCTAACGGTTTTGGGATCCAACGTCGCTTTCCCGTCTTTCTTGATCGCTACTCCGAAGTTGTCGGAGTAATCCCACATTGCCCAGCCGATGTTGTGTTTTTCAAGTGAAACGCGAGTGTCCCGGATCCATGCGTTCCTGTCTTGCGGTTGGGTGTGGCGAAAGACGCCGAACTCGTTACATACCACGGGCACACCATTCTGCTTCGCCCAATCCGCAACCGCATTGATCTCGGCCTCGATCCTCGACGCGTCCCAATGATCCTGGCCGTAGCGGATCACATCCAACCGGTGCGCCGCCTCAGGAATCGCGGCCGAGACTTCCGCGGCGTTTTTCGGATCGGATGGATAGTGCAGGTCCTTTAACCAGCGCCAATAGAATGCACCCCAAGTCGCGCCCTGATGAGTGAAGATGTGCGGCTCGTAAAAATGAAAAACGTAAATCACGTTCGCATCGCGCAGCGGCTCGAGAAAGAGCAAGTCGTTGTCGTCATCCCAACTTGCGCCCGGAGCAAGAATCGTATTTGCCGGCGCTGCTTGCCGGATGGCCGCGGCCAGCTTCGTTTCTACGCCGTACCACCGGTAAGGGTCGTGCATCTCCGGCTCGTTGAGGATTTCGAAGAACACGCGCTCAGGGTCATAGGATGAGTAACGTTTCGCGACCGTGCGCCAGAAGTCAGCAAAGCGCTCTACGAAGTCGTTCTGGTTCAGACGTTCTTTGAAGTCGGAGTCTGGATGCATGTCGAGCTCAACCGCCAAGCCCGCATCCATAATCATCTTCATGGCGGCATCGAGAGAACCAAAATACTGTTCGCTCTCACCACGACGACTCGCGTCGATGATCGGCTGCGGATTCACGCTCAACCGCACGTGATCGAATCCCGCCGACTTGATCAGCGCGATGTCAGCGGAATTCGTCCAGCTCTCGAAGTGTTCTTTGGTGTAACCCTTAGGATCGTAAACCTGTGCGAACCACGCGCTCAGATTCACGCCGTGTTGCAGATGCGCCCTACGAGAAGAGGGAACTGACGAGGATTGCGCCTGCATCGCCGAAACGAAGGCCATCAAAAAAGCGAAAACAAAGATAGTCCCTTGACGCATCACGCCTCCTCCTCAGATGTAAGAGTCGAGATACTCATGTGGGGACGGCCGCCTTCGGCCGTCCGCCGGGCGCAAGCGGCTGCTTAGAGCGAAAGGGTCACATCAGCTCAGAATCGGCAGCGCCCGAATCCGCTTCTTGGTCGCCGCATACATCGCATTGCACAGCGCCGGCGCGATTGGTGGCACTGACGGTTCCCCGATTCCCGTTGGTGCCTCTGGGCTCGGGACCGCATACACCTCGACGGCCGGTGTTTCGTCCATGCGCAGGGGAGCGTAGTCGTCAAAGTTCCCCTGCACCACGCGCCCCTTCTCGATTGTGATCTTCGCCCGTAACGCATTCGACAGCCCGTAGACAATCCCGCCCTGGATCTGCTGCTCGAGAATGCTGGGATTCACGACCTGCCCGCAATCGACGGCCGCAACCACGCGATGCACGCGCGGCTGATCGTTTTCCATCGTGATCTCCACGACTTCCGCCATGTAGGACGCGAAGCAGCCGAAGCATGCCACTCCGCGATAACGTCCCGCCGGGAGCGGTTTGTCCCATCCCGCTTTTTCCGCAGCAAGCTGCAAGACGCCCCGCATGCGTGTGGTGCGCCAGATCGTCGTGAAGTAAGTTAGATCCTGGTCCTTCGCAAGAAGTTGAAGCCGATACTTCAGCGGATCTTTTCCCGCCGCAACCGCGAGTTCATCAATGAAGCTCTCCAGCGCGAATGCCGCCTGCAAAGCGTAAACCGATCGCATCCACCCAAGCGGGACAGGCGTTTCCGTCTGGACGTACTCAATAAGGTAATTGGGAATGCCATACACGGGCCCGGCCTCGTCGGGAAGGTCAGGGTCAACGCCATTTGGAACCGGCTGCCCTTTTTGCCCGCTGATAGACGGTGCAATGATGCGATGCGTAAGTCCGACAGGCAGGCCCGAACCATCCAAAGTCGCGCTGAGTTGGTGCAAACTCGCAGGTCGGTACGTCGAAGATCGCATGTCGTCTTCGCGCGTCCAAAGCACCTTCACCGGACCATTAATTGCTTTCGACACCAGGGCCGCCTCCACCGCATAATCATGCTCCAGACGCCGCCCAAAACCGCCGCCCATCAGTGTCACATTGACTTTGACTTGATCCGGATCGAGTCCAATCGCCGTCGCCACCGAGTCGCGGCAATCCTGCGGAACTTGCGTCGGAGCCCACAACTCACATCGGGTGCCCTCAAAGTGGGCCGTGCAATTTCCCGGCTCCATGGGCGCATGTGCCATGAAGGGCAGGGAATACTCAGTGGAGATATGGCGTCCCGAAACCTTGGCCGGTTCGCCCGCTGAGTACAAGTTCACGCCCTTTTTCGAGGCAACTTGCTTCAGCGCCGCCATCACGCCTGCGGTGTTAAGGTCCTTGTTCTGTCCTTCGTCCCACGTGACGTTGAGCACGCGGCGACCTTCCATCGCGCTCCAAACGCTGTCGGCCACAACTGCTACCGCTGAATCGCCGATCTTCCCCACGTAACTCACGCCGGAAATCTTCTTCGACTCCTTGTCGTCGAAGCCGGAAGCCTTTCCGCCTATCACCGGGCAGCGGGACAACACCGCATATTTCATTCCCGGAATGCGAAGGTCGATTCCAAATACAGCTTCACCTTTCACCTTCGCGGGAGAATCCACGCGGGCGAGCCGCTGACCCACAATTTTGTAGTCCTTACTCTGCTTGAGCGTTACGTCACTCGGGATCGGCAGGGTTGCCGCTTTGTCAACCAGTTCCCCAAAGGTCAGGCTCCGGTTTGAAGCCGCATGTTTAATGTGGCCGCTCTCGGCCACGCACGCCGACCGCGGAACACTCCAAGTCAACGCCGCGGCGGATATCAGCATTTCCCGCGCGATCGCGCCGGCTTTGCGCATCGGATCCCACGTCGTGCGGATGCTCGCGCTTCCTCCGGTGGTCTGATCGCCAAACAGTGTGCTGGCTCCTGCCTGCTCGATCTCGATCTGTTTCCAATCGGCTTCGAGTTCCTCGGCGAGGATCATCGGCAGCGCGGTGCGTATGCCTTGTCCCATCTCCGATCGCGCTACGACAATTGTGACCTTGTTATCCGGGGCAATCCGCAAATAGGCGTTGGGAGAAAAAGACTCTTTGCGGGACCTGTTTCCATGCGGCAGGTAAAAGCCGATCACCAGTCCAGCACCGGCGGCGATTCCGGCGCCCACGAATTCGCGCCGGGAAAGTGGGCTCATCGCGCACCTCCATTGCCGGCAGCACGGTGAATTGCTTTGCGGATCCGTTCATAGGTTCCGCAGCGGCACAGGTTCCCGTTCATCGCCTGCGTAATCTGGTCGTCAGTCGGGTTCGGCGTTTTCGCCAGCAGTGCGGCCGCTGACATGATCTGCCCGGTCTGGCAGTAGCCGCACTGGGGGACCTCTTCGGCAATCCAGGCCTGTTGCAGCAAGTGCAGACCGTTGGCGCCAAGGCCCTCAATCGTGGTTACGCGCTTTCCTGCGACTTGCGAGACCGGAGTCGAGCAAGAACGGATCGGGTTCCCGTCAACGTGCACAGTGCACGCGCCGCACAATCCGGCGCCGCATCCAAATTTGGTTCCGGGGAGTTCGAGTGTGTCGCGTAAGACCCAGAGTAGAGGTGTTTCAGGAGAGACTGATACTTTCTTTTCACTTCCGTTAACGCGGAGTGTGGTATCGGCCATGTTGGTCCAGTGTCTGCGATTGGAAACAGAACATGGTATCAGGGAGCAGCGCTTAGGGGTTAGGGAAGCAGGGCCTAGGGATCAGAGATCAGGGTTAGGTGTTTAGTGCAAGGATCGGTACGAAAAGAGTTCCTGGACGGCGAGGCCAAGGGACGACGTCAAGACCGTGACGTCGCTAGCCTCTAGCCCCTAATCCCTAGCCCCTTATTTCAGCTGTGCCAACTTTTGCGTGGCAATCTCACCCGCTTCATTTCCGGGATTTTCTTTCTTGATCTGCTCGTAGATGCGCTTGGCATCGAGCGGCTGGTTGGAATTCTGGTAGAGCTCCGCCAACTGTAACTGTGCCGTCACTTTGCTGACCGATACGGTCGGCTTGTTGATCAGTTCCTGATAGAGCGCGACAGCCTCTTTGGTGCGGTTCGTTTGCCCGTACAGCGCCGCCAGAGCGTTCTTCGCGACGGACGCCAAGTCGCGATTGCCTACGGATACCACCTCTTTGAAGTTGCGCTCGGCTGTAGCATTGTCAGACAGAGTCTGCGAGGTTACGCCCAAAAAATAATGAGCCATGTCGGCAGATCGGGTGTGCGGATACTTGTCGGCGATCGCCTGAAACTGCTTTCGAGCCGCCTCGGCGCGCTCCTTGGTGGAGGTGAACGTCGGAAAATCCGGCTGCTCGGGAGTTCCCGCCGGGCGCAGTTGCGTATCCATGGTCCGAACTGCGATGGAGAGATCCAGACTGGCCTTTTGGTCCTGTGCGTTCAGGTAGTACCAGCCGCCGATTACCCCCCCGACGAGGAGCACCGCGACAATGGTGGAAATAATGAGAGTGGATCGGTGCTGAACCGTCCAATCTGCGGTTTTCTCGGCAGCGCCGATGGTGACACGGCTAAAAGAATCCTGTTTCAGGTGATGGCGGGTTTCGGCGCGCACGGACTTCCCTTCTGATGATAGCGATGGCTGGACAAACTCAAAGTTTAACAGGGGTAAAACAGGGACGTCAAAGAATGAGTAGGGTTTGTAAACCCGTGCCGGTTAGATGCGCGAGCCAGGGAAGTGCGTCGAGCACCCGCGCCTGTGTGAACTTTGAACATCAGATCGCATCCGGGAGCTCTTTTCCCCAGTTCATCGCTGATGCCCTAACTTGCTTACCCGCTGTCTGCCCTCATATACTCTGAACGTTTGCCCACTTTTGCCCAGCAACGAACCTGGCCGCGCAGGGCACCATCTCACCTGCAATTATTCCGGAGACTATTTCCATGACAACGATGACCACTGCTCCGCACGTGGACAAGGAAGCCAACCCGTGGGAGTCGCAACGCGCCCGCTTCGACCTGGCCGCCCAGAAACTGAACCTCGATGAAGGCCTGTGGCGCGTGCTGCGATACCCCAACCGCGAGGTCACGGTCTACATCCCGGTGCAGATGGATGACGGCCACCTCGAAGTGTTTACCGGCTTCCGCGTGCAGCACTCTATAGCGCGCGGCCCCGCCAAAGGCGGCATCCGCTACGCACCTGACGTCACCCTCGACGAAGTGCGCGCCCTTGCCAGTTGGATGACCTGGAAATGCGCTGTGGTCAATATTCCCTTTGGCGGCGCCAAGGGAGGCGTGATCTGCGATCCGCACAAAATGTCGATGGGTGAAGTCGAGCGCATGACCCGCCGCTATACCTCCGAACTGATCGAATTCATCGGCCCCGAGAAAGATGTTCCCGCCCCCGACGTCACTACCAACGAACAAA
>DATMOO010000222.1:0-36435 GCA_035568275.1 Candidatus Sulfotelmatobacter sp. | reverse complement strand
AGAGCGAACGCTATAAAGGGGTGTCCAGTCGTAGCCCTCGCCGTACATCAGACTCGACGAGAAAGGACTTCTACCGACAAACCACTGCGCTTGTCTCTGGGCCAAGTCTTCTGCATCCAGATCTCCGCGCAGTCTCGCTGCTGTGGATAGAGCCTTGGCCTGAGACAGCAGAACGCTGGAATTGCCGCGAAAGTCGAACCAAACCGGAAAACGGCGGAGGTAGGCATCGTCACCAAGGCGAACTCCACGATGGACTTCCTCGATATAGGAATCGCGATCGGCGGCGCGAAGAGGGGTCCAATTCTTCGCTTCGGGGATGAGCCGCGCTTCGCTTTCGCGATAGACTCCGGCGGGTAGAACTCCATAAGGCAGGTCAAATGCAGATGCCGGCTTAAGGTAGTACTGCGAGTGGAGGACAACAGCGGAATACCACTTCATCCAGTCGGCATGGTCTGGAAACGCTTCGCACAACTTTGTCAGGGCAACAATCGGTTCCTGCTCCTGCCCTATGTGGAAACGATGAAACAGATTTTCCCGCTTCGGCCCCGTGTAGAAATATCCGGTTAGGGGAGTGGTCCAAGGCTGAAGTTTGCGCTCCTGAGATGCCAGCACCAAGGCTCCAAGTGCAACGGCTTCATCTTCGTACTTTCGATCACCGGTCGCTTCGAAAAGTTCGACGGATGCAACTACGCCAAAGGAAATCCGCTCCAGCTCGTCCGATGCGCCGTAGACTTCCGGAAGCGGAGCCGCCATTTTCAGTCCATCTACCGCATACTTCCAATCCTCCTCGGCAATGACCAGGCTGCGATTCGCGAGTTCCGGATCGCTCTCTTTCAATACCCGTGACGCCAGCGCCTCCAGCGCGCTTACGCGGAAGTTCCACTCCGGATTATTTACCGCCTCACCGTGACGATCATCGGCCGTACCCATGATTCCGTCTGTCCAGTAACTCACCAGTTGACCAGTGCTCCGATAACCATCGCCAAACCGCGTTTTCAGAACCCAGTTCAAGCCCCATCGGGCTTCCTCAAGCAGACGGTCGGTCAGGTCGGGATCTTCACCTTGACGCTTCAGACTCTCGGCCATGGAGAACGCTGCGTACGCCATCGCCGGGGTGTGGCCCGTCAGGCTTAAGTCTCCAGCGTCGTGATATCCCCCATTGACAACGATTCGCTGGTCGCCATGCGAGGTGTAGATGTCCTGGTGACATCTGCCGTGGATGCCCGGAACCTCCGTACCACAACGCTCGCTGTACATGAAATTGATCGCCTTCCAGATGCTGCTCTTCCATGTGTCCTCGCCGATGCGGAACGGGTGAGTTAGGGTGTCGCCCGCGCGGATCGCGTAGCTGCCGGACTGGCGGACTTCCGAGAAATCGAGAACCTGATATTTTCCGAGGGCTGTGGTTACTTGCTGGATTGCTTTGGTCAGAACGATTTGTCCAGTTTGTTGGTCAATAAGAGAGAACTGCGATGTTTCTAGACCACTCGCAATCGCCGATTTTGAACTTCCCGTCGCGTATCCGCTATGGCTGAATGCGATCTTGCCAGGAGCGACATCCCAACCTTCGACCTGATCGGCCATCACGCTCTGCAGTTCCAGATGTGCGACATCGAGGATGGTCCGATCGCCAGGATCCGGCAACTTCTTGGGCAAGCTGTATGCAAACTCGAGCGCGGTGACGCGATCGCGGTCGAGGGGAGCGATCTCCCAAACAATCTGATTCCAGGTATGGTTCTTGAGAATGATCGACTCGTGGCGTCCCTCGTTGTAGTGATCGGGCAATTTGTGGACGCCATCGTTGTGCAGCACCAGGGAGCAGGAGATGGCCGGTGCTCCGACGACATCAGGGTAGACCCACAGCGAAATGCGGTTGAATTTGCCCCAGTCCTCGCCGGCGAATTTCCGAGTTGCGACTAGATCCTCCCACTCGCCGCTGCCGTCGACTTGAGCGATGTTGGAAGTCGAATGGATCCGCAACGCGCGATTTGGCGCGGCGTTGTCGGTCATGGTCCATGGCTCGCTGGCACGGACTTCGACCAACGTCATCTCTCCCGCGCCCGCGAACGACCACGGCGATAAGTTCTCCATATCGTCCAGCAGACGCGAATCGAGAACTTTCTTGTGCAGCCAGCGATATTCGGCTCCGTCTTCATATCGCGCCACCATTGGCATGGTGAGAGCCGTCCGCTGAGCTACCAATGTCGTAGGGAGAAGCACACCGAAATAAATCAAACTTCGCAGAGTACCCCAAAACCAAGGCGTCTTAAGCATTGAGTCGGTCCTGCAATCTTGTGGCAGTCGAATGATACCGCAATGCTTCGGTCCGGACGGGAGGGGAGTATTGAATGTGAACTGCCTGACTGGGACAGGTAAATCGATGTCTGGAGATGCTCTGGACTGCAAACCGGGTGCCGCAGAGGGCGGGCCCGAGAACGCCAGTTGGCCGGCACAGACCAGAGCTTGACTCTGGTCGCTGATCGGGGCTTCTGATTGTCGCCCATCAAGTTTCGCTAATTTGTCGGTCTTGAACATCCTGGACTCTTCCTTTCCAGTCGCCCCCGCTGCCGTTCCAGTACTTAAGCGCCGAATGCATGGTCGCGCCCAGATAAAACAGAGCCGCCAGCGGCAGGGTCAATGCACATGCGGGGTTCAGTCGATAGTAGCGCACCATTGTGGAGTACGTCATCGTCATGGCCGCCCAGGCCGCAGCGCCCATAAAGATCGCCAGCCTGCTGCGTGTGAGCAACAGCAGTGGAGGTGCCAGATAGGTGATCACCATGCCCGCAATAGTGCACAGTAGCAGCAGCGGAGAGTGCTTCAATTGGTTGAAGGCCGTACGCGAGACCATGTGCTCGACGTCCGAAAAGGTCTCGAATCGTCGCAAACTTTGGCTCTGATCGGATAATCCTATCCACAATCTCCCGCCGTGCTGCTTGAGGAGCCGGGCCAGCGAGCAATCATCGATAAGTGCGCCGCGAATGGCTTCCAGTCCTCCGGCGCGTTCCAGAGTATCTGCTCGCACAAGCATGCAGCCCCCGGCCGCACCGGCGGTCGAGCGCCGGGTATCGCGAATCCATGCTGGCGGGTAGAGCATGAAAAAGAAATACACGAAGGCGGGAATGAGCAGTTTTTCCGCAAGGCTCTCGCAATGCAGCGTCACCATAAACGAGACCAGATCGTAATGACCCTCAGAAGCAATGAGACCCAGATTCGCTACGGTCTCTGCACCCTGCACTACATCAGCGTCCGCGAGCAGGAGCCATGCGGGATTTGACGCGCGTGCGCGCTCAATGCCCTGGTGCATCGACCACAATTTTCCCGTCCACCCGGCCGGCAAGGGCTTGCTCTGAATCACAATAAGGGCGTCGACCTTGCCTGCTTTTTCTGCAGCGCGCCGTGCCACATCCGCTGTGCCGTCCGAACTCGCATCATCCACGAGGAGGACGGGCATAGCCGCGCACTGATTTAATAAGGATGTGACGACCGGTCCGATCAGCTCTGCCTCGTTGCGGGCCGGAATTACGGCAACGACGGCGCCCGAAAATCCCGCCTTGTCGCTGGCGTCGGGCTTAGCGTTTTTGATTCGCCAGAAGGACCCTCTAGCCAAGGCAAGGTAAGACCAGGTCACGGCTGTAAGCGTAGCGACGCTCGCGGCAAGCACCGACATCGGCGTGAGCCCGAGACTACAACTCAGCCAGATGTCAGATCAAGGCACATGTGGATGATCGCCGTCTGGCCCTCTGGAATCTTTGGACTGGGACTGCTGAGACTGGACTGCTGAGTAAGTGCAAATCGCTGATTTGACGCTATATATACCGGGTGATGGAGAGAGCGTCATTTCCGATGGCAAATTCTGCCCGGTCCAAGTGGAGGAGCGCGAGAGCGCCTAGGTTTGATCAGTGTCGATCAGCGTAAACAGTCGGACAGTTTGGCGACGCTGCGTGGGACGGTCGCGGTGAAGGTCATACGGATTCCGTGCTCCGGTCGCAAGATCACCATCGGGCGTGCTTCGATGGTCTGGCCCGGAACCAGGCGAAAATCGTATTTTCTGAGTAGAACACTCAGAATCATAAGGATCTGCAGCATAGCGTAATTGCCGCCGATACAGCCCCGCGGCCCAGCCCCGAAGGGCAAATGAGCGAAGGGCGTGTGACGTTTCTCATTCACTTTTGCAAACCGTTCATCGTCGAAACTCTCCGGGTTCTCCCAGTACTGCGGCGAATGGTGCGCGCCGTAGATGAATACAACGACCGTCGATCCCCGGGGTATATCGAGATCGCCTGCGCGGTCATCCGCAAGAGCCATTCGATCGACCATCCAAAATGGCGGATAAAGGCGCAGCGCCTCTAGTATCACCTGAGTTGTGAACTCGAACTTGGGAACGTCGGAGAAACGCAGAGGCTTGTCGCCCAGCACAGAATCGAACTCCTGTCGTACTCTCTCGACACAATGCGGACGCGAACTCAGCAGGTAGAGAAGCCACGATAGGGCATTCGACGAGGTTTCATGGCCGGCGACCAGCAGTTGCATGCTCTCGCTGAGGATCAACTCATCGCTCATGCCTTCGCCATCGCTGTAACGAGCATCCATCAAGATCTGCAGTAGATCGTTGCCGGTGGTTTCTTTGCGCCGCCGCCGAATGTAATCGCGCAGAACGCCGAAAGCGCGGGCTCGCATTTCCTCGTGTCTGCGCAACTCCCCGGAGACCGCAAACCAGGGGTTCAGGTAAGGCTGAATGGTTTGGCGAACCATGAATTCCTGGACGGTCGAGATGGCCAAGCTGATGAGTTGGATGTCTTCCTCTTTTAATCGCGCGCCAAACAGGGATTTGCCCACCATCGCGAAGGTAATCTTCATCATGTGAGGGTAGATATCGACGGGCCCGATACGCGATTGTCGGTCGAACTCGCGTAGCGAGTCGGCGAGGGAGTCCTGCATGATGGAAGACAGGATTTCGAGTTGCTTTCGTTCAAAACCTGTCTGGATGAGACGCCGCTGCGTGCGCCAAGCCTCCCCCTCAGTGGTGAGTAGACCCTTACCCAGGAAATGGCCCATCCGCTTCACTTGAATCTCGGACTTGTGGTAATTCTCCGAATTCGTCTTCAGCACATGCTGAATGACGACGGGATTGATGGTGACAATCGCCTCCTTGACGCCACCAAAATAGAACCGGAAGGTGTCGCCGTGAAGTCCTGTGTACTTCGAGAGAACCTGTACAGGATTGTTGGCCATCGCGCGCGAATCGAGGAAGGAGCGAAATCGGGAGACGGCGGGTGCGCTTTGCGGCAAGGTCACACCTCGCTATCCAGACGCGCATCAACGACTGCCGGAAATCCCGCGTGGTTTGCCTGAATGGATTGTCTGGTCATCTGTAAATTTAGGTACTCGAAAATTGGTCTTCGTTCCCCAATTGCTTCAAAAGTAGCAAATGATGCTTGATTGCGCGTCTCATTGTGGGATGTTGCCGATAGGGAACGCCATACTCCTCGGCGGTCTCCTTTACAATCCTGGTCAGCGAAGCATAGTGAGTGTGGCAAACAAAAGGGCACAGATGATGGACGATATGGTGATTGAGCCCGCCAACAAGCCAACCGACGAGTGGCTTCGTCGTCGCGTAGTCGGCTGTTGTCGCGAATATGTGATAGATCCCGTTGTCAAACTCGCTGCGGCTCAAGGGAAAGTAGGTACTGTCGATACAGTGCGTGGTCTGGAATACGAGGGCTACGCTCAAGCCGATGATCAAATGGGCCAGCACGAAAGCCAAAGCGACCAGCAAAGGCGATTTCCCCAGTAACACGACCGGCAAGATCAGCATGTAGGTGACGTAAAATCCTTTACCTGCAAACAGGATGACGTATTCTCGTACCGGATGCTTGGTCTGTTTCAGATAGTCGTGGGACGGGAAGAAGAAGCACTCAAAGTCCCTCAGGAATACATAATCGAGAGAAAATAGCGCGTAAAGGAACAGCGCATAGATGTGCTGGAACCGCTGCAGCCGCGCCCTGGGTTCGTGGGGCGTAAATCGTAAGACGCGGCGCCCCGTAAGTGCGTCGTCTTCACCGTGGAGATTGATACAGGAGTGGTGGCCTCGATGATGGAGGATCCGCCACATGTACGAACTGATTCCGCAGACATCGAAAACGTAGTTCAAGGCTTTGTTTACAGACCGCACCGATGAGATGGCGTTGTGGTTGCTATCGTGCGCGATGTTCAGTAAAAGGAAAGTCTGTGCGATGGCATTAAGAAGGTAGAGGCCAACGAACCTCCATGAATCCGGCTTGAGCGTGTAAAGAGCAATCCAGCTGCCCGCCAGCACTGCCAGCCCCACCGCGATTTTGACCCACATGGTACCGTCGGCTTTGGGAGAAATGTTACCGTCGGAAAAGAAATCGTCGAGGCGGCGGCGTAAAACTTTAGGGAATGAAGACGCAGACGCCGGGTCTAAGACCGAGTGCCGCAGCGCGGCCTCAGATGGAACAAGATCATCAATCTCCGGGTTCAGACTAATAACCGCCTTGTCTCGGATGTAACTGTTACGATGATGTTAGGCCGTCCCAGACATCTCGGAACGGGTTGCCCAGGGTCGATCACGCCAGTGACGAATTTCTGTTGGCCAGACGACGCCCTCGGCGCAGACACTAGAAACCGATGTTAGCCCTAAAACTTAAGTGAGAGCAAGGAAATTTCGGATCACCGGGAGCGGGCGTAACGGCTCATGTTCTCGCTATGACAAGGGCCGACTCTCCTTCCCAGGTTTCAAAATCTCTGTTAACATCACACATCTCTGATAAGATCACCGCTCTGTGGAGTATGGAATCAAGATGCTTTGAGTCGGACGATCCGACGCGGGCGGGGGTTCGTTCACTGGACCGAGACACGCATGGTCTTGGGAATGGCTGTGCCTCTGTTCTCGAAGTCGGTCTGCCCCTGCGCACGGGGAGCAGCGAGACTTTTGTTCTCTTAATTACGGAATCTTCTCATTCAACGTAGGAGGTTAGCGAATGGCGGTGCACCGCCATGAGACCGATCCGAATCTATGATAGCTTCGATTTTAGGCAAGCTGGACAGTCTAGGGGATCAGCACCCTCACAGAGTTCTCTATTCCTACATTGATGTGAACGGCCATCCGATAGGAGGCTACTCCTACGAGTCGTTTCTCCACCGAACTAAGGTGATCGCCGGACATTTGCGCAAGGAGCACGGGTTCTTGTCGCAGGACCGTCTTCTGCTCGCCTACCCGCCGGGGCTCGAGATGATTTGCGCGTTCTTTGGCTGCGTGCGCGCCGGGTTAATCCCTGTGCCCGTCTATCCCCCGAACTCTCGTGGTTTCCAGAGCGCCCTGTACAAAATGGTCCACATCGCAAAGGACTGCCAGGCAGCGGGCATTCTGACGAGCAAAGACTACCTAGGATCCCTGAGGACAAATCTTGCCAGAAGCGGAGTCTCGGCATCCGGAGTAGACGTCGACTACATTTCCAGTCTGCGTTGGCTTGTAACGGAAGACTTCGTCGATAAGGTCTCGGACGAAACTTTCAACGGCGCTTCAAAGATTCTGTTTCTCCAGTACACGTCGGGGTCGACTCGAGATCCTAAAGGCGTGATGGTTACGCACGAGAACATATTGCATAACTGCCCGCTCGTGATCGACCATCCCGATCCGGTAGTCGTATCCTGGCTTCCCCAGTATCACGATATGGGGCTGATTGGGTGCTACCTGTATCCCGCGCTCACGGGTGGCACGACCTACGGCTTCGCTCCAAACGATTTCATTCAGCGCCCCACCCTGTGGTTCGACGCGATCAAGACTTATGAGGCCAGCGCCTCGGCGGCGCCAAACTTCGCCTACGATTATTGCTTGCGTGCCGGGAGGGTTTCGAAGGAGAGCCTGGAGGGTTGCGATTTGAGCTCACTCAGGTTGCTGATGGTGGCGGCGGAACCCGTCAAACCGGACACGTATACGCGGTTTCTGGAGGCCTTTCAGCCTCATGGACTGAAGTCGGAAAGCTTTTTTGTCGCATACGGGCTGGCGGAAAACACTCTCGCGGTGTCGCTTGGGGGCCGCAATATTATCTCGGTTAACAAGAACGCTGTTGCGCGGGGGAAGGCCCGCATGACTACAGAGGTTTCGGAAATCGGCGCGGCAACTCAGATTGTCAGCTGCGGAACTCCACTGCCGGGCCTCACGGTAAAGATCGTGGATCCAGAGAAGCACGTCGCTCTGGAGTCCGGTCGAATTGGCGAGATTTGGATCGCCGGGGGCAGTAAGTGCCCGGGATTCTGGAATAATCCGGAACTGACGCTGAAGCTGTTTCATGCCCGGCTGGTGGATGACAGTCCCTACGACGATGGCTACCTTCGCACCGGCGATATGGGTTTCTTACACGGCGGCGAACTCTTCGTTTGCGGCCGTATCAAGGACATGATTATTATCCGCGGGCAAAACTACTACCCGCAGGATATCGAAGCAGTGGTGGAGAAAGCTTCCGGACTGATCCGGACGAATTGCGTTGCCGCGTTTCAGATTAATGAAGAGAGCGAGCCGGCGCTGGCCATCGTCGCCGAGATTAAAAATCCAAAGGCGCTTCCCGATGCGTTGAAGATTGCAGCCGCCGTCCGGAATTACCTCAACGTGGAAGTAGCTCTGATTTCTTTTATCGCACCCCGTGCGATACCGAGAACCAGTTCGGGCAAGATCATGCGCCACAAAACAAAGCACATGTGGTTGCAAGGTCAATTTACCGTACTGTCCGAGTTTTCGCGGGAGAAGGACGTTGAACCGTCAACATCAGGTTCTGCAGGCCAGTCGCCTTTCGACGTATTGAAAGCCCGTTACAACCTGACGGGCACGGAATCATACAACCTCGTCGAAGCAGGGCTGGATTCCATGGATCTTGTTGTGTTCATGCACGAGATCAAGGAACTCTTAAAAAATAAAGACGCCGAAATGCTGGCGCGGCAGGTCGATATCGGTCTCATTCAGCGTGTCAGCGTAGCCGAATTATTTCGACTGGCCGAACAACTCGAGCATGCTCCCGAAGAAGCGCTGGTTCCGCTGCGGCAGTCCTTGGCCGCTTTCCGCGAAGAGCAGCGCGCGGCGGAACAACTGATGATGAGCAACGACAGGACGCTCATCTTCGAACCTCCGGCGCCTGGGTTGTTGCCCGAAACTCCGACTCTAACTAACGTTCTGCTCACCGGCGGTACTGGCTTCATCGGACCGTTCCTCGTGAAAAGCCTGCTGGAACAAACGCATGCCAAGATCCACGTTCTTGTCAGGGCGTCCGAGGAGCGTCAGGGCAGGCAGAGACTGAGGGCGGCGATGGAATCGATGGGGCCGTGCTCGGCGGAACTGATGGAGATGTTCGAGGCCCGCGTGATTCCGGTTTGCGGAGATCTTGGCCAGAAGGGTCTGGCATTGACGCGGGAGGAGTGGGATTTCCTGGCGAATGAAATCGATACGGTGTTCCATAACGGCGCAACCGTAAATTACCTGCTCAATTATGACCGGATGCGTGACGCGAACGTGCTTGGGACGAATGAAGTCTTGAGACTGGCGTTCGAAGGGCAGCCCAAGAGCTTCAATTATGTCTCGACTACCTTCATATTTGGCTGGGCCGTTAAGAAAGTTCTGTATGAGACCGACTTCAACGAGAATATGGAGCTTCTCGATTTTGGATATCGCCCGTCCAAGTGGGTATCGGAGCAAGTGATTATGGACGCGCGCCGCCGAGGGCTTACTACTCGGATCTTCCGGCCCGCACTGGTGAGCCCCTCCATTACCGGCGGAGGCAACAACTTCGACATCGCCGTTCGTTTAGTTGCGTTCATGGTGAATCACGGCATTGGAGTCGATGCCCTGAACCAGGTGAGTTTCGTTCCCGCAGACATCACGGCGAACAATATCGTTGCGATTTCCGCAACTGCCGGCACGGAGAACAAGACGTATCACGTTGTGAGGGACGATTACGCGAACATGCTGGATATTACCGGTCTCATTACAAAGGCGACCGGCCGGCAGTTTGAAGTGTTTAGTCTAGCCGACTTTGTTCCCGAGCTGATCCGTAGGTGCAGGAAAGAAGATCTCCTCTTTCCGCTGCTGGATTTCTTGGTGAACTCGGTGGATAACATCTCGGCGATGGAATTCAAACGCTATGACAGTGCCTGCTATCAGGCAGCTCGAGATGCTTCCGCATGGGGAAAGCCGGATCCGTCCCTCGAAGATACGGTCAATGGCATCCTGCGATTCATGCAGCGAAAGGGAATCATCTCGGTTGCGGCTCGTGAGTTCAGCGCCGTGGGTAACTGCCGTGAGGCGTTCACCGGCGCGGACGCATCGGGCGTGGCACCGTGAGGTTAATGTTTCCGAAATACCATTGTCTCTTTGATTTGCTGAGCGGTTTCCAACGTGCCTGTCGTGGTTAGCGTCATTTCTGCTCCGTCGGCGGAGACCACCCAGCGATCCGTTTGAGTGACTTGGTCACCTCGCCGGTAAATCGAATCGACCGTGTGAGAGTCCACAAGTTGAAGGGTCACGGTATCGTTGATGGAGTTTTTCAGATCATATTCCTTACCGTCAAAACGGGCGCTGTAGCTGAAGTCACCCGAGAAGTGGACCCCATCCTTTCCAGCCGGCTCGATCTTGAGCGCCATCCCTTGCCTCAACCGCGTCTTACTCAGATCCTGAGTCCACTCACCGGCGAATAAGTCATTGGCCGCCTTCTTTCCTCCCGTCCGGGTCCACACGGTGATCCGGTCGTCGCGGCCGCTCCGTGAAGTCCTGCTCGTCAGCTCGTTACCATCACTCGACAGTTTGTCACGAATCGTGGCCACCAGGGCGCCATCCTTCTTCTCTTTGATTTCTACTTGATGCTTGTCGATCCTCCGCAGTTCGATTTGATTAAATGCCGCGTTGCCTGGTACGGACCCTTCATGGCCGTTCAACTTGGCCTTAAAATCGATGTGCGTCTCGCCTGAAATCACTATGTGCACTTCAGCTTGGAGACGTGTGATCGAGAGTTTATTGGGGGGATCCAGGGAAGATTGGGCAGAGATGAGCGTCCAGGAGCCGGTGCGGGGGTCTGCGGCACCAATTTGAAGGGCGGCAAACAACCCGAGCAACACGAGTTTGTTCAATGGTCCTCCTGACGCTATATATCTATACAAACAATAATACGAACCCGTTCGAAATGGGAATCCCGTCCGCACGGGTTAGTCGGAGACGCAGCTTTCAAATGAAGGTTTGGCCCGGAAGCCCGAACTGGCCTCCGTGCGGGATGTGAATCTCTTTAGTAACGATTTTGAGTGATTGGGATTAGCCCACTCCCCGATTTCGCGTGACACTATGAATCTCATGCATGTGCGCCGTTTCTGGCTGTCCGGGGTCGTCCTCGTCGCCGTCCTTGTGCTGGTTCCATTTTCCTTTCACGCCGAGCGCCATCTGGAGACTGCAACACGCATAGAAGGCAGCGAAGCGGGACGGATCCCGCAGGAGTTGGCCACGCGCTTTCGTTCGCCATTCGTTGACCGCGTGGTCCTGGTGATTCAGGGACTCCCTCCTGCAGACTCTGAGGAGGGCGAGCAGGCGTTAACCACAATCGAAAAGGCTCTGCAAGAGGAACCCGGAGTGTCCGGAGTTGTGTCCCATCTGGATTTTCGCGATCCGATTTTCCTGGGCAAGGGAGGAGGAACTTTTATTCTGGTCGGACTCGCCTCGACCCAAGGGCCCGTGGAGTCGCTTGTCCCTAAGCTTCACGAACTGGAGAACTCTCTTCAAAACCAGTTCCGGGGCCGCTATCCGGCGGTGAAGCTCGAACTGACGGGAGAGACGCCACTTAATTTCGACATTCGCAAAGCCAGCGCCGACGACGTACAACACGCTGAGAGTCTCGTGATTCCTGGCACTCTGGCGCTTCTGTTGCTGGCTTTCGGAAGTTTGGTTGCGGCCCTGATTCCAGTAGCCGTTGGTCAGCTTGCCATCGCCAGCGCTCTGGCGATTGCAGGGTTCCTGGCTCGGCGTTGGCACTTGTCCATCCTGGTTCAGAATCTGTCCACGATGCTTGGGCTGGGCTTAGGAATCGACTACGCGCTTCTGATGGTGAGCCGCTTCCGGGAAGCGATTGCCACCGAGCAAAACGGAGCCAAGGCCTCGGCCCTCGCGGCACGTCAGGCAGGCCGTACCCTCCTGATTTCAGCCGCGACCGTGGCTATCGGATTCCTGGCCCTTTTGACCGTCCCTATCAGCGAAGTCCGTTCCATCGGTGTGGCGGGATTCCTGGTTGCAGGAATGAGTGTGTTGCTGGCGAACACTCTCGTTCCCGCACTGTTGGCAGCTCTCGGTCCGCGAATCAATGCTGGCCGGGTGCCATTTATTGCAAGTTGGGATCAGCATCGGGCAGCCCGCACGGAGAACCGCTGGAGGCGATGGGGGAAAGTGATTGTTGCACATCCCTGGCTCGCCATCTTTCTGGCAGGCGCCCCTTTGCTTCTGCTCGCCTCGCAGGCCGCGCGCTTCGACACCAACGTCCCCAAAGGGGATTGGCTGCCGTCACAGGCGGAATCGGTTCGCGCGCTTCACGCCCTTGAAAAGATGGATCGGGTTGGCATGGTGTACTCATTGCGCGTGATTCTCGAACTTCCAACGGATTCCATTGCGCAAACGGACGCGGGCTGGAACGCACTTGATCGTATCAGCAAGCGGCTCGCGAGCGACCCTCGTTCCGACCGCGTAATCTCCCTGACGACGATAGCCGAGAGTGACCGGTCTGGCCTCGGCAACCTCTCGCGCGATACTCGTCGATCGTTCCTGAGTCGCGATGGGCGGGCGGCTTTGATTGAAGTGTTACCCGCGACTTCCGTTTCCCTAAACGATCAGGTCAACTGGGTGCGGGAACTGCGGAAGAGTGGCGCGGAAGCTCTCACGTCAGTACCCGGCGCCACCCTGCGCATTGGGGGCATCCCGGCGCTGACTGCCGACTATCAGACCATTGTCAGGGAGCGGTTCGTTTCGGTAATCGCGCTGGTGGTGGGAGGAACGCTTATTGCTCTTCTGGGCGGGTTCCGATCGCTTTTCGCTGCAGTGAAGGCCATTGCTCTGAACCTGCTCTCAGTTGCAGCCGCCTTCGGAGCCTTGGTTCTGGTGTTTCAGGACGGACTCGGATGTCGCTTTTTCGGAGTTCCTGAGGGAACGGGCAGCATATTTCCTATCGTGCCCATCGTCGCTTTTGCCATCGTTTTCGGACTGAGCATGGATTACGAAGTGTTTCTCGTCGCGCGAGTCCTCGAAGCGAGGAGGAGCGGTCTGAGTGAATTGGAGGCAATCCCCGAGGGGCTGGCCAAAACCGCAGGACTGATTACGAGCGCGGCCGCGATCATGATTGTGGTATTCGCGGCCTTCACCTTCGGAAACTTCCTGGTGGTGAAAATGCTCGGATTTACGCTCGCGGTAGCCGTGTTAATTGATGCAACTCTCGTTCGCATTGTGATTGGACCTGCGCTTCTTCGTGTTGCCGGCGATTGGAACTGGTGGCCTGGAGGCCTCACCGCCGCATGCAATGCACCGGCGGATGCCAACGGCGAATGAAACAAAGAAATGCGCAGTTCAACCCATTCGGAATCTGTTCGTTGTGGGCGGGGCCCCATTTGAAGGCAGGCGGTCAGTTAGAGCGACAATGCCAGCGCGCCAGGTGCTGAGTTCCCGTTAAAGAGCAGGAGGTCGCTCTAGGAGGTGGAATGACCCCTGGGCCGATTACCCTCGTAACGGCAGATATTGAACGGGGCTTGTTCAATCGAAGTGCGAGCTGCAACCTATTCCCAGAGGCATTTCTGAAGGAATATGGCGCTGGCAGACTCATCTTCGTTCAAAGCTAAACTTGTGGGCAAGCGCGTGGTCGTGAAAGTTTCTCTTTTCAGCCGGGCCTTCCCCGGCATAATCGCCGCTACGGATGAAACCGGATTCTGTTTTCAAAGCGATGAAATGGTGCAGGCTTTACGCGAGAGTACTGGTAGCATAATGGCCAATATTGATGCCCCCAGCCTTTATCTGCCATTCGCAAGTCTGGAATGGCTCGTATTCTCGGCGCCAAAAGCAGCGGCCGCTTCCGCCTGAAAACCCTTTCTTCTCCCCAATTTCATTTTCGCAACAGATATCGGAGAGGCATCTCAGCATTCTCCCGTGTGCTCGGAAGATGAAGGGAACGGGTCGCGAGAGTTACACATAAAAAGTTAGGTGGCGCGGCGTTTAAAACGCCGTGCCACCAGATTGAAGAGATTGGAACTACGGTTAGGCTCCGGCGCCCGCCGCTCTGACGAGAACTTCAGGACGAAGAGCTTCAACCATCGCATTGAAGTACAGACGATAAGAGCGGTGGATGAAGTACATCACCGGGAATACCGCAAGCGCGAGTCCCCATCCGAGAGGAGGCGTCATCGCCTGGACCATCGAAGTCACGCCCGCGCTAACGACGTAGTACGGGAATGAAAGTTGAGCCAGGTTCAACCAGACGCTCACGGGGGACTTCGCCTCACTGACTGCAACGATCCCTGCCACCGGAACAGTTTGTCCCAGGAACAGGCTAACGGTGGCCAGGGCCAGCCCTAGCGCGGAAGATTTCCACAGTACCGGGCTTTGAGCCACTGCATGGAAAACCAGGCTTGCCGCGGAGGTGGCAAAAACCATCATGCTTAGGTTGAAAGCCATATGCTGCGGATTGAATTTAGCGTCTTTTCGGGGCCAGCATTGCACTATCGTTGAGATGCATGTAATCACCACTGCCTCGACAGCACTCAGATTCACAGCTGCGGTCAAAAGGAATGGCAGGTTGACCGACATGTTCCCGTTGATTCCGGGCAGCTTCACTTTCATTCGCGAAGTTGCCGCAGCCAGCGCCAGGACTGCCAGCGCGAAGTAGGCATGCGGAGTGTGACTCGCGAAACTCGCCCACCCGGCGATGCTGAGGCCTGTCACCATCATTGCTCCGATGAAGGTCTTGGTTTGCCGTGTGTTGTTCATAGTATCGTCTCCTTTCTTCTCGAGTTACACGGCTAGCTATTGTTCATCGTCTCCGGCATCGGAGAAAGCGCCATCGGCGTTGCCCACCGACGCACCCCAGACCACACTTGTGGCTGAAGCGGTGCCGGTGCTTGATCCCCACACGACGCTGAATGCGCTGGTAGTATTGTCGTTCCAGGGAAGCGAGCTACCCCAGACGACGGACGATCCCCACACGACGGAACTGCCCCAAACTACTGAGCTACCCCAAACTACGGAACTGCCCCAAACCACCGAATTGCTGGCTACGCTGGAGTTCCCGTATACGATCGAAACCGTGCGAGTGGTCGGGTTGTATAACGCGGACGGCGACAGGGCCGCTCCGACATTGGAAGGAGCCAGATCAGTGTTGGTCATGGCGTCCTGCACGTCGAGCAGTCCCGAACCGACCGAAAACAGGTCGTAGAAATCAATGAAGGAACAGAATAGGTGAGGAACGTACGCCGATGTGGAGATCAAACCCATTTTGTGAGCGGTCTTCATCAGGCGAGCCTTCACCTGGTCTGGAGTGAGCGTGTTTTGCTCCTGCAACATGAGCGCGACGGCTCCGGCGACGGCAGGCGTCGCCATGCTGGTGCCGCTGAGCCGGAAGTAGTCGGCATTGCCGTCGGTTCCGGTGACCAGATCGCTGGAGAACTCTGATTCCAGAGTCGCTCCTGGAGCAGCAAGAGAGACGATCGCGTGTCCAGGCGCCATGATGTCAGGCTTCACGACGTGGTCGTACGTCGTGGGCCCCTTCGAACTGTAGCTGGCTTTGGTTTGGGCGGACAGCGCGGAAGACCCGTTATTCTTGGTTGCTCCGACGGTGATCACGAATGGGTCGTTACCGGGAGCGGTGACCGTTCCGAAACCGTTGCTTCCGTTCACGGCCAAGCGGCCATAGTTGCCTGCGGCTACTACAACCACGATGCCATTGTTCCAGGCTGCTTCTACTGCCTGGCATAGAGGATCGAGAGTGTAGCTCTCAGGAATTCCGCGGCCGAGCGAGAGGTTGATGATGCGAATGTTATACACATTCTTCAAAGCGATCGCCTGCTGAATGGCTGCGATGACAGTGCTGTCTGTGCCGCTGCCATTAGCGTCGAGCGCACGAAGATCGACCAAGGTCGCTGCCGGGGCGACGCCTTGATATCGTCCGCCCGAGAGATAACCGTTGCCAGCGATGATGCCGGCGACGTGCGTGCCATGACCGTACAGGTCATAGTTGGCACCGCTCGAGTTGCTGGTCGCGGTTCCGGTGAAATCCTGGTGATAAACCACGCGCGAAGAGGTTTGCGTAGCGTCAAAGAGATCTGGGTGGCTGTCGTTGATGCCGCTATCGATAACGGCAATCCCGACCCCCGTGCCCGTGAAGCCGGAATTCCACGCCGAGGAAGCCCCGATGACAGTGTCAGTAATGTCGTCCATCACATTCATCGGATGGTCGATGGTCACCGACGCGATATTAGGATCGGCCTCTAAGGCGGGCAGAGCGCTCACAGGAATCGTAAAAGCCGCGCCCTTAATCATGTGAAGCTTCGTATGGAGGCGTGCTCCACGGCCCTGCATTGTGGAATAGTGCGCCGACGTGGGAACCTGCTTGTACTGCACGATGACTCTGACAGTCTGTGTCTGCGCAGATCCCTGCTTCGCCTTGGATAGCAGATCCGAGAGTTCCGGAGCGATGCGCGAGAACCGGCCGTTTGCGGTCGGATTACTCCAGCGCTGTCCGAATGCCATCCCCGTGGCCAACACCAGGACCAATACCGAGCTGAGGCGTTTACCCCAAGCCGCACTATGTCGTTCGTTGCGGCCCTCAGCTTTCTTTCGTTGTCTGGTCACCATTGCGGTACTCACCCTTTCTTCACAGATGGGGGAAAGGTCGAGCTATTTACCGGTTGATCCGTTGCACGGGAACGGCCAATTAGCCTGCGTTAAGTTGTTGAAAATAAGATGGTTGTAGGCTAGCGAACGAGGCCAGTTGGGCCAATCTGTCCCCGCACAAGGGACATGGGACAAGTTGTCCCGAAGTACAGGTCGAAGATTCGAGGCGGGACGATGACCTTCGTATCAGAAGGGAAGTTACTCGACGCACGCGATGGAACACGGTTCAGACAATTAGCAAAACGCAGAGGAGGGCCTAACGCGCTGCTGCTTTGGCTGCGAAACTGGCCTGCGGCATTCGCGGCATTGCAGCCAGCAGCCGCTGCGTATATTCGTGACTTGGGTTCGTGAGAACTTTTTGGGTATTGCCGGACTCTACGATTTGGCCCTGATGAAGAATGGCGACGCGGTCGCAAATTCCTGCGACCGATGCCAAGTCATGTGAGATATAAAGAATCGCCATTCCCGAGTTCTGATTTAACTCGCGAAACAGCTTGAGGATTTCAGCCTGAGTGATCACATCGAGAGCGCTGGTTGCTTCATCGGCAATAAGGAGTGCAGGGCGATGTACGACCGCCATGGCAATCAAGACTCGTTGTGCCTGGCCGACACTCATCTGCGCCGGGTACTTGCGCAAGAAATCGTCGTCAGACGGCAAGCTGACACTCTCCAGCGCTTTTCGAATCGTGGAGTCGCAATCGGCAGATGATCCAGTTGCATGGGCACGCCATGTTTCTCGAAGCTGAGTCCGGATCTTTAGAGCCGGATTGAGCGAGGAGAGCGGACTCTGCAATACCAAGGCGATCTTCCGCCCCCGTAAACTGCGGAACTCTGCCTCACGAAGATTCAACAGATCAGATCCTTCGAAGAAGATAGACCCTTGAGTGTCCACCCTTTTGCGATCGATTAGTCCAAGGATGGCCATCGCCAGCGTGCTTTTACCGGATCCGCTTTGACCAACTAATCCGAGAACTTCGCCGCATTGAATTTCCAGCTGCACATCCCGCAGAACAGGCGGTTTATTGCCATATTGCACCGAGAGGTGCGCGGAGAGGAGAGCGTCGCGTTGAGATTTCTCAGCCAAGATTTTGTCGTCACGGAACAATAATTTCTAATTGCTGCACTCTCACTTCAACAAGAGCCGTTCCGCATTCCAGTACGTTTGTGGAACGAGAATTACCGGGCTTGCGTTTTGCACGTTGGCGGAAATTGCCGAAAGGGCATTGCGGTTCACCAGGTAAATGAAAGGCGCCTGCTCGACGGCGATCTCCTGCACACGGTCAAAGCTTTCCTTCCGCTTTTTGGGATCAGCCGCAGAGGCCTGTGCGCGCATCAGGTTGTCGACCTCAGCTTCCCAGGGAGTCTCTGGAGTCTTCTCGGAAGGATTCCACTGATGATTTTCCGACGAACTCAGCCATACGTTCATCACTTCATTAGGATCGAGGCCCGTGTTGGTTAATCCCAGTAGGATGGCTTCGTAGTCGGAGGTTTGGGTCATGCGCTCGAGCAGAGAAGGGAAGTCGAGCGTCACGACGTTCACGTGGATGCCGATCTTCTGCAAGTCTTCCTGGATCATCGTCGCCATGTGCTCACGATACTTGTTGCCTGAGTTCGTGATGATGGAGAAGACAACTTCATTTCCCTGCATGTCCTTCAGAGTGCCGTTCTCCAGGTGGAAACCTTCCTTTTGCAATGCTTTGAGCGCCGCATCGGGGGAACATACTTCAGGCTTAAGCTTGGAGTTGAACCAAAACTTGTTGGCTGGGGAAACGGGTCCGACCGCCGGTTGCGCGTGTCCGCGAAACACGACCCTTGTCAGATCGTTGCGATTGATCGCCTGAGAAATGGCGCGCCGGAAAGTTGCCGAGCGGAACCACTTCTTCTTGTATTCGGGTATGGGCGCTTTGGCGACCTCGTTGAACCACATTTGCTCGCTGTCAAGAGATGGCCCCGCATCATGCGCGACATTCTGCGATCCGGACGCGAGTTTGTCGAAGTACTCGCTATCGAGAGTGTTGATCAAGTCAATTTCGTTGCGCTTGAAGCGGAGCATCTCCACGTCGCGGTTCGGCTGAATGTCCAACTGTATGGAGTCGAGGTAAGGCAGCTTGCGTCCTTGCTCGTCGGTCTTCCAGTAGTTCGGATTTCGTTTCAGCAGAACGGCCGCGCCCGGTTTGTAGTCGGCGACCATGAAGGGCCCGAGAACCGCCATCTCCTTCTTGGGCGAATGCGCGGAGAGGATTGCAACCTGATCGAATTGACGATCGAGTCCGGCCACCGGCGCTGGGAACGTGATGGAGATTTCGGTGGGCGAGGTGATCTTTGTTTCCGGCTTGCCGGTCCCCGACCGGAACGTGTCTCCGGTGGCCGAGTGAAGTGCGGGATCCATCAACTGCTGGACGGTATAGGCAACGTCTTCCGCGGAAAACGGTGTGCCGTCGGAAAATGACACTCCACTGTGCAGTTTGAATGTGATCTGCCTGCTGTCTTTCGAGATCTTCCACGACGTTGCCAGCCCGGGCTCAACCGCTTGCGTCTGGCGGTTCAAACGGACGAGCACGCCGCCAGTCAGATACCGGATGGCCATTGAGGCGTCGTCTTCCACTTTCAGAGGGTCGAAGGTCTTGGGTTCCGAACGCAGACAGAAACGCAATTGGCCCTGCGCCAGTGCGCCGCCCGTTAGCGCCGCGAGGCAGAACGCTGCAACGGCGATCGGTTTTCCGAACCTCATCATCATGGACCTGCAAATTCTGGACTGGTAACTTCTCTTGCGGCTCACGCGGCCACCTCGTCCTGCTTCGAAAGCACAAGTTGGAACGACGTCACGACTACCACCAACAACACCAGTGGGACGAATTTCCAGGGCTCTTCGCCTACCGAAACGAGCCCTTCTAATTCCTTCAGCAAACTTCCCCACGACGGCAACGGTTCCGCCACTCCCAACCCGAGGATCCCGAGATTCGCCTCGCTCAAAATGAACGCGGGAATGGAGATCCAGAACTGCGCATACAGCACAGGCTTCATGTTAGGCAGCACGTGAATCCAAAACAGCCGCGTGCCGCGGATTCCGGAAGCGCGTGCCTGCCACACGAAATCTGCATTCCGCAGCGAGCTGCCGGTTGCGCACAAGACCCGTGCTGCGGCGGTCCAACCTAACAGGCCCAAAATCAGAAACGTAACCAGCACTGAGAACGCAGGCGACACGTTCAACGGCAACAGGGCCCGCACCGTGATCAGTAAAAACAACCACGGCAGGGACAAAAACAAATCGATGACGGTCATAGCTGCACGAGCCCATGTGCCGCCCAGATATCCCGCCAGGCCACCAACGAGCGCAGCCAACAGCGTGGAAATCAGCGCTGCGGCCGGCGCAAGAAACAGCGAAATTCGCGTGCCGTAGAGCACGCGGGCAAAACGGTCTCGCCCAATTTCATCAGTTCCCAGCCAGTGTGCGTGCGAAGGAGGCGCCCCTGCTGCCTCACGATCTTGCTTTGCATATCCGGCAGGCGCCAGCCAGTTCGCTGCCAGAGATATCGCCAGCACAAGCAACAGCACTGCACACGCTACTCTGCGCCAGAAGCTCATGCTTGCTGGCCTCGCCATACATATCCGATTACATCTGCGCTGGAATTAGCGAGCAAGGTTACCAGCGTCACCAGGATCGTGATGTTCATCAACAAGGGAAGGTCGCGGGCCAGGGCTGCCTGCCATGCAAGCTGTCCGATGCCTGCCAGTCCACACAACGCTTCAACCGGAATGGCCGCTGCGATGGCGAGGCTGACCGACACCCCAGCGAGCGCCAGCAGTTGCGGGCCGGCAGACGGAACCACATGCCAGAAGAGGATGCGCAATTCGCTTAGCCCTTTGGCTCGTGCAGTGACGATGTGCGGCAGGGAATAAGCTTTGTTGACGAGGTTGTGGGCGTACCGATAGTCGCGGGGAAAAATGATCAGGGCGATTGCCAGGGCGCCCGGGATATTCCAGAGGACCGACAACAAGGCCAGCACCGCCGCGGGAACACAAATCAGAAGGCCTGTCATGAAGGTTGCGAGTAGATCGTAGGCCGTTACCCGCAGCAAGGCAGTTGTGAAAACCAAGACCATTACGGCCGCCCAACCCATCAGCAGACCCAGGCTGACCAATCGCAATGTGAGTGGAAAACGATCCTGCAAAAGCGTGCTCACCGGCTGTTTCAAAGAGATGGAAGTTCCCAGGTCGCCGTGCATCGCCAGCTGCAGCGAATGAAGATAGAAGCGAAAGATGTTGTGCTGTTCGGTTCGAGCCTGCCGTAGCGCTTGAATACTCTGAGAGTTCAGATGAGGATCGAGAGCGGCTTCATCGGTATCGAAGCCAGGAGCCAGCCGTACCATTGCCGCGGAAAGGAATCCGCCTAACAATGCGGTGGCCACCAGAATCAGCCCATGTCGCGCAATTTTCCGCCCGAGCATGGTGTCATCCTCCTAGTTCGCGGTCGCCCCGAGCTTCTTCTGTTCGCGGGCAACGGCCTCGGCGTGATGGACCTGCTTCATCGAGTACATGCGGCGGTCTGCTTCCGCGAGCAGACGTTCCACGTCGTAGCCATCTTCGGGACAGAAGGCCATGCCGACGCTGAGGGTAATCACATCGCGCCCGCAGACATGACGGCCAGATTCTATGGCTGCCTGGTTCAGCCGTTCGGCTTTTTCCTTGGCCGCTTCGGGAGTTAATCCGGGCGCTGTGATGACAAACTCGTCGCCGCCCATGCGGGCCACGTAGTCATAGCCTCGACAGACATCCTTCAGCCGGGTCGTAAACTCGCGCAGGAGTTTGTCGCCTTCGAGATGCCCGAAAGAATCGTTGATCTGCTTGAACCCGTCGATGTCGCACAGCAGCACCGCCAGCGAACTCTTCATGCGGCGGCAGCGGGCTACTTCCTGCGCCAGATGTACAAATAACGAGCGCGCATTCGGGAGGCCGGTCAGGTAGTCGGTCGTGGCTGAGCTTTCTGCTTGTTGATACTTCAGGGCGTTCTCTACCGATAAAGCGACTTTGGATGCGACGGCAAGGAGAATTCGAAGGTGATCGGGGGTGAACGCGTCCCGATTCGTCTGATACATCGCGAGGACTCCGACCACTCCGTTCAAGCCCTCCAAAGGCACGACCAGGGCCGATTGCAGCAATGTCGTGTGTTTTACCGGATCGTTGGAGTATCCGGCCTCGACCTGCGGATTTCCGTTTACGATAGGTCTTGAGTTTTCTGCGACCCAGCCACACAATCCCTCGCCGACCCTGATCTTCAAGGAAGAGAGGGCGCGGAAATTCTCACCGCTGACAAGCTCCGGCAGCAACCAGCCATTGCGGTTTACGAAAACGGCAATCGAGTCGAAGGGAATCATCCTTCGCAGGCGCATCGACAACACGGAGAGCGTTTCGCTCAGGCTTAGGGAGACGCCCAGATCCTGGCTCAGTTCGAACATGGTCTGAGCTTCCTGTCTCGCAGATGCGATGGAAGTCAAAAAGTCAGCATTGTCGATCGGGCCATGCGTCGGTTCGGTCCGCTCAAATCCGGCTGCGGGAGCCAGACCGCGCTCCACGCGAACCGTTCTCGACAGTCCTGCGACTGCCGTGTCCTCCGCCATCTGCGCCATTCGCTCCAGCTCAATGTACCGGCTCTCCAGAATCGTAACGATCTTGGGATCAAACCACGTGCCGGACTTTTCCTTCACCTTCGCCATGGCCTCGGAGAGGGGCAAGGCCGGACGATACTGGCGATGGGAGGCGAGTGCGTCAAGGCAATCAACGGCGGCCAAGATGCGCGCGCCGATTGGAATCCCTTCACCGGCGAGTCCTTCCGGATAACCGGTGCCGTCCCAACGTTCGTGGTGCGCGCGCACAATCGGCGCGACGGGATAGGGAAAGGCAACCCGGTCCAGAATTTCCGCTCCGACCAGCGGATGAACCTTCATTTTTTCGAATTCTTCTGGCGTTAACTTTCCCGGCTTATTGATGATCTGTTCCGGAACCGCGAGTTTTCCGATATCGTGCAACAGCGCCGCGGCGCGCAATGCCTCGATTTGCTCCTCAGCAAGGTTTAGTTCCTTTGCGACTTCGACGGCGTAGGTCCGGACGCGCTGCAAATGGGTATGGGTGGTGTGATCTTTTGCTTCGATGGCGAGCGCTAGCGCCTCAATGGTACGCATGTTCAGCGATGCGATTTGTTCAACGTGGCGCTTCTCTACCTCTACTCGGTCCTTCTCCGCTTCCAGTCGACCAAGGTAAAGACGATAAGAGCGATATACCCAGTAAATCAGCGGAAGAACGAGAAGAGAAGTTTGCCATCCCGCGCTCCGATTTATGATTCCCACCAGACCCACCGCCGCTGCGCCCACCAGATAGTAAGGGAAGGACCAGAAGTAGCATTCGGACCAGACTTTGCGGCTCGATTTTCCCTCTGTCAGGGCGATCACGATCGAGATCGGCAAGGTGTTCGCGAAGAAGAACATCAAAGCCGAAACCATCAGCAGAATGGGCTTGTTCGATCCGAATCGCCCCACCAGTGAGTAATAGGTCAAGTAGGTGAGGGCAGTCGCATTGGCCATCATCCCGCAGACGTTGAATAAGACCTTGACCGGATCCAGTCGGCCGCGCAGTTGCCATACGCTCTGCGCCAGGCTAGCCGTGCAGCCAATCACAAGTGTTTCCGGGAGGCTCAGTTCAAGAACGCCCAGGAGGATGAACAGAAAGTTCACCGACATTGTGCCGTCGATGCCGGGCAGTTGCACCTTCAGGCCGGACGCCAGGAGGGCGACGACGAGATAGCAAACGAATCGCGTGGGGTCCTGCGATTGCCAGTGCGAAAGGCTAAAGCCCAACACCACCGCGCCGACCAGCGCGGTGATGCCAACGAAGGCCTTAGTCTGGATCGATAGTCCGCTGGCTTCCGGTTTCATCCTTACGCCTTATCCGCTTGAGCCCTTGAAGCACCTGCCGTGACTTCGGCTGTGCCGTAAAGCCGCAAGCAGACTTTATTATCGAAACCCCTGTGAATCCGCACTTTGCCCTGAAGACGGTCTTCTCCCACTTCGGGCATCGCACGAATCGTATTGCAAACGCTAGGCTTTCAGAAGCTTACTTTGGTAACTCACGGGGGTCATGAGGGGCTTGATGATGTGGAAAAGTTGGACGGTGGATTCGTCGTCAGCAGCAAAACAGGGTTACCTTCGTTACGTCCTTTGGAATACCCTTCTGGGCGAAGCTGGATGCGTCGTGTCACCATCATCGCGAACGCACTATCATGTCGACTTCGCGCTACAGTTCGCAGCCATCCAGCGGGATCCCTACGGATCAAACCGAAGTTGTGGCTGGTTGCGAGACTGTCGGCCCGGCCGTATTTTGCGCTGATCTTCACGGACAATTCAGCGCTTGCAGTTCCAGTTTTACGCGCCTTCTTCGCTATGCGGCGTGCGACGTGATCGGCCGGGACTTTGCGGCGCTGTTCACGTTAGGTGGCGAAATCACTGCAAAAGGTAAGGACCAGCTGCGTAAGACGATCTTGAGCACGACACTGTCCGAAGGAGAGTATCGCTCTCAGTTGTTTGCGCAGCCCAAGAGCGGCGCCAGTTTTGCGGTGGAATTCTCGGCCACCTTGCTTCGTGACGCTAGTTCCACGCCCGCGGCGATCGTGGTTGTGGTTGTACCTGCAAAGTCTGGAAGGAGCGAGGCAATATCGGCCCGGGTGACCAAGCCGGGCAGCATTATCTCGCGCAAGATTGATGGTACCGAATTCATTCTCGCCAGCCCGGTTATGCACGAGTTCATGGCTTTCGTCGATCGGGTTGCCGGCCACACAGAAACGGTTCTTGTCACTGGCGAGACGGGAACCGGCAAGGAACTCATCACAAGGACAATCCATCAGTCATCCCACCGCCGCAGCCGTCCGTGGGTTGACATTAATTGCGCCGCACTTCCGGAAAACCTGGTGGAGAGCGAACTGTTCGGATACGAAAAAGGCGCGTTCAGCGGCGCCGACACATCGAAGCCGGGCCTGTTCGAGCTTGCCGATAGGGGCACGCTTTTCCTCGACGAGATCGGGGAATTGCAATTGCAGACGCAAGTGAAGCTGCTGCGCGTGCTGGATGGACAACCGTTCTACCGCCTGGGTGGACATCGCAAGATCAAGGTTGACGTCCGTATTGTTGCCGCTACCAACCAGGACCTAGAGGCCGCAGTAAGCCAAGGCCGCTTCCGCCAGGATCTGTTTCACCGCCTCGGTCAGTTTCAGTTGCGGGTTCCGCCGCTGCGCGAACGACCAGAAGATATCGTCGCTCTCGCCGAACATTTCCTAAAGCTGAAGGCACCAGCGAAACACTTCTCGGAGCAGGCTATTTCGGCCCTCCTTTCCCATGCATGGCCGGGCAACATACGAGAACTGCGCAACCTCGTCGCCAGAATGGCGATGGAATCATCTGGCTCAGAGATTGATTTCCCGAGGCTGACAGCCGCGTTGACGGGAGAGCCTTCCGCGCTGCGGCAAACCGCTTCCATGCCGGTGAGCAATCTCGACAGTATGGAAGAGCAGATGATCATCAAGGCTTTAGAGCGCACCGGGGGACAGCGAACGCTGGCAGCGGAACAGTTGGGAATCTCACGTCGTACGCTCAGCCGAAAGCTGAAGGAATACAACATCAGCTTCGCGCCCGGGGACACGACCGCCTCCCTCGGGTTCATCAGCAACGAGCAGCAGAAATTCTTCCGCGCTCGCGTGGAGATTCCAGTCACCATCAGGAATTCTCAAGGCGAAGTCACTCAGGTGCAGGGTAAGAATCTCAGCACGGGCGGCATGGGCCTGGACGGCCTGATCGAGCCGCTGCGTTTCGCCGGCATGGTGGATGTGAGCTTCACGCTGCCTGATAGCGACGTCCAGTTTCAGGCCAAGGCGCGGCTTATGTGGGTGGGGGACGAGGGACGCGTTGGCATTCGCTTCGCCGTGATCGAGCCCGCCCTATTCGAACAGCTTCAGCACTGGACCAACCGCAAGATGAAAGATGAAGGCTGGGACTTCTCCTCTTAGTCGGCCGTTACATTCAGCCGAGCTCGACAAACTACAACGCATTACATGTTCGATGTGCTGAGTATTTTTCCGCCCGTGAGTTAGCGAGTGATCAGGCGATTTGCCACACCGTGTCGAGCACCGTTCCATCCACCCATTTGACGATGGCCACAGGGCTTTCACTTCGTTGTGGACGGCGCGGTTTCCCTCCGCAGATACGCTCGACCTCTTTCTTGATGTCCTCAATCGGCCGAATCGGCAACGTTGATCCTTTGACGGCATCGATCAAGTCCTAACGCCTGGGATTGATGGCGATGCCGCGCTCGGTAGCGACAACGTCAATCAGTTCTCCAGGCCCGCATAGCGTTGTGACTTCATGCACGATCACCGGAATCCGGTCGCGGAAGGAGGGAACCGCGAGAATCGTGCATCCAGAAGCGCGGCAATTTTGCCAACCGCCGATGCCGTGTAGCAGGCGTCCATCGGAGTGGGGTCACCACGTTGGCGTTGAAGTTGGCAGCG
Source organism: Candidatus Sulfotelmatobacter sp. (assembly GCA_035568275.1). Classification (GTDB taxonomy): domain Bacteria; phylum Acidobacteriota; class Terriglobia; order Terriglobales; family Acidobacteriaceae; genus Sulfotelmatobacter. The sequence continues at coordinate 9,973 of DATMOO010000222.1, read as the reverse complement.
ACCTCAGTTGCGCCGAGCACGACGGCATCGACCATGGACGCGAAATTGCCTTTGCCGTGATAGTTGTATGAAGTGAAAGATGAGGTCGCGACGTGCCTCGGATTGCTGCCGATCGAGCGCACGCCATCGAGATCAAACGTCTGTCCGTCGAGGATGTAATCGGTGAGACCCTCTTCGAGCAATTCGACCAGATATTTCGTCGAACCTTCGCGCACAAAGCGGGCCTTCACGCCAGCTTGCTTCATCATCTATTTGAGATAGCTGTCGAACGCCAAGGCAATTCCTCCCGAGCCTGCCTGGAAGGAGAAGCCGTTGCGCATGATTCCGGCATCGCGCAGGAATCGTGCAATGAATTCAGCGATGCGCAGACGGTCAGGCGAGCGTGTGATCTGGGTACTTCCTGAAACGATTTTCGCAGGATCTCCGATCGAGTCTACCTCGACCACGTAATCCACGTTGTTACCCTGTATCTGCCAGGGAAGGCAGGGGAAGGGAACCAGATTGTCGGGAACGACGATGACATGGTCGGCGTAGATGGAATCAGCCAGAGGAAAACCCAGAGAGCCGCAGGCGGATTTGCCGTGTGAGCCGTCGCAGCTGCCGAATGGATCCGCCGTAGGCGCGGCGATCACGGCAATGTCGATGTGGACCTCTCCATCCTGAATCGCCTGCCAACATCCGCCGTGCGAGCGCAGCACGCCCATCCCGCGCATCTTGCCCTGCGTGCAGTAGTCGCCGAGCGGTCCATTCATGCTGCCTTCGATATGGTCGATGATGCCAGCTTCCATCAACGGGATTGCGCCTCTTTGCGAAGGAAATGAAGCGCTGCGGAACCACGTCAGGTCCTTCACTCCGGTCAGGGACGCGGCTTCGAGCGCCATCAGCGCGACGCGGTCACCATCACGAAGGTGATGATGCGAGGAAATGACCATGCCCTTGCGCAAGCCGCACTTGCGCAGTGCGGTCTCAAGATCCGCAACACGTTTGTCGCCGTTGCCGGGATAGTCGGCGGCGCTGCAAATCGGAGGCGCTGCCTTTCGACCGAACGGCTGATATTTGCCGACGCCAGTGTAGGCGGCCTGCGGGCGGCCGTTCACCGTCTCGGGAACGTTGCGTCCAGCGACGTTCAGGATCATTTCTGTTTTCTCAAGAATTGGCATGAACACTCCTGAGGCTGGGTGCCTCGTTAGGAACCAGGCCCATAGCCTTGGCGTGCGCCATCACCTTCACAGCGCGTTTTACGACCGGTGGATCGATCATCTTCGAGCCGAGGCTTACTACGCCGAGACCCTTTTCCTGTGCTTCGTCGTATGCAGCCACAATCTTGCGCGCGCGCTCGATCTCGGCCGCGGAAGGGGCGAATGCCTCATGAATCGCAGGAATTTGTGTCGGGGGCACGCATCCCATACCTTCAAAACCCAAAGCGCACGAGTTCAGCGCCCAGGCGCGCAAGCCCTCTAGATCGGCGACGTCGCCGAATACGGAATCGATTGCCTGCACCTCCGCAGCGCGCGCGGCGTTAATCACCAACTGCCGGGCATAGAGTGACTCATTGCCTGCCGGGGGTCTTCACTACGCCGAGGTCAGTCGTGTAGTCCTCGAGGCCGATCGTGAGCGCAACGATCTGCGGGCTAGCCCTGGCGATCGAAAATGCATTTTCAATTCCCAGCGCCGATTCGACAATGGGCATGAGCCAGACGGGCCGGTTTATCCCATAGTTGGACTTGATCTCCGCGATCCGTCCGTCAACCTCGATGACTTGTTGAGGGCTCTCGACTTTCGGAATCAGAATCAGGTCAGGGGATTCGGGGACGAGGGTGATCTGGATTATGGAAGTTGTTGGCCAGAAGGAAGGCGACCCTATCGAGTCTGCAAAAGCACAGTGATGTCCTTATCGAATACCGCAGCATCAGTGGCGCCTATGTGCTTGGCGTAAATGCGTCCCTCGCGGTCGATCAGGAAAGCAATCGGCAGGCCGAGGACTCCTCCGTAGGCTCCGCCGACATCCGCAGTTCCAATGACGACGGGGTAGTTCATATGGAACTGCTGATAGAAAGTGCGGACCGGGTCGGTGCTGTCATCCATCGAGACGCCGATGATTTGCAGACCTTCGCCACCGTACTTCTGCTGCAAATCGACAAAGTGCGGCGTTTCCTCGCGGCAGGGAACGCACCACGTCGCCCAGAAATCCAGCAGAACGACCTTGCCCCGATAGGAAGATAACCGGAGCTGTCCGCCGTCGATCAAAGGCAGGTTGAAATCGGGTGCCGGCCCATGCTGCTTTGCGACCGCCGAGTCAGGTCGTGACCCCTGCGAGTGCCTGTATGAATAAATCCCCACGCCCACCGCGACGGCAGCGATGAGGACTACAACGGCTGACTTTATTCCTGGTTGCAGAAGCTAATCTCCGTTCGCTGTTGGATAGCCCTTATCCACCCAATTGGTTCCAAAATTGTCGGCAATGTACAGCACCTTTACGTTGGTGAAGCCCATAGTGTGCAAGGCATCGTCTGCGGGTTTGACGTTTGGGCAGTGATTCCAGGGACAGCATCCGCAGTAGAGAATGATGAATTTGTTGCGGGGTAAGCTCTCCACGCGCTTACGGAGTTGCTGCAGGCCCGCTTCGTATGCTCCCGGACCGACGTACTCGGATCCCGGAATATGGGCCTGCAAAAACAACATGTGAGAACCGACCTGCAGCATCAGCGGTTTCTCTTTGCCGGACTGCAGCATCTTTGCGAGATCCTCCGGAGTGATCAGCCGACCGGGCGCAATGGGACTCCACTGCGCGATCGCCTGAGTGGACATCAGACAAACGGTGAACAGGAACAAGAGTGTGAAGCGCTTAGCAGTCTTCATAGTATGAATCCAAGTTAACCTCAAAGCATACAGACGGTCTCGTCGCGCTACTGCCCAGACAATTCCTTCAGCCGCGCAGCTACGATTTCAGGTGTGATGTCGCGCTGGGCATTCCCCAACATCTCAAATCCGACCATGAATTTCCGTATCGTCGCCGAGCGCAGCAGAGGTGGATAGAAATGTGCATGAAAATGCCATTCGGCATGCTCGTTGCCATCGGTGGGGCTTTGATGAAATCCCATCGAATACGGGAAGGGAACTCCAAACACTTTGTCGTAGGTTGAGGTGACGCGATGGAGCATATGGCTGAGAAGACGCGCGTCCTCCGGCGTGAAGTCGTTCATGCTTCCCATGTGGCGGCGGCTGCACACCAGAATCTCGAATGGCCAAACCGCCCAGAAGGGCACCAAGGCGGCGAATGCGTCATTCTCAAAGAGCAGGCGTTCGCCCTGGCGCTGTTCGACTGCAACGTAGTCGCAGAGCAGACAGCGCTGCTTTGCGCGCCAGTAAGAGCTTTGCGCCACAAGTTCCTTCCGCGGTTCGACCGGAATCGAAGATGTCGCCCAGATCTGGCAGTGCGGATGAGGATTGCTCGCTCCCATCATGGCGCCGCGGTTCTCAAAGATCTGCACGTGGTTGATGGCCTCCAGGCCGCCCAACTCGCGGAACTGTTCCATCCAGGTATGGACGACGGGTTCGACCGCTTTCGGCGTCATTGTCGCCAACGTAAGATCGTGTCGCGGAGAAAAACAGATTACACGGCAGATGCCCGGCTCGCCTTGCGCCACCAGCAACCCGAGTCCTTCTACATCGAGGCGTTCGCGCTCCGTTCCAGGTTTCAGGGCCGCGAAGTCGTTGTCGAAAACAAATGTCGATTCGTATCGTGGATTCCGAACGCCGCCCACACGAGCGTTCCCCGGACACAGGTAGCAACCGGGGTCGTACGCCGGTTCGGTCCCGGTCTGCAGCTTGGTGACTTCTCCCTGCCAGGGACGTGTGGCGCGATGCGGTGAAACCAGTACCCATTCGTTGGTAAGCGGGTTGAGCCTGCGATGCGGATCTTCAGTCAGCTTCAAGCTTTCGGCCTCGCTGCATTTTACGATGGCTCATGCAAGATGCGTGGCCAAAGTGGTGCTTGCACAATATTCCGATAAACGGTTGGGCTCTGACACGGGCAGCTGTGTCACACAGCGGATCAGAATATAGTAGCTTAAAGTTACAGGATAGGTCAGGGCCGGATCGAGTTGCTCATCATCAAGGCGAACAGCAGAGGGAGATAAATCACGGTGGCTTGCAGCACATGCCGCGCCCTCATTTTCGAACGTGCCGTTGCCAACGGAAGGTTGAGGAAGGCAAGGCGAATCCCAAAATAAAGCATCGCAAATCCCAAGACTAATGCGCCCACCAGATAAATCTTTCCCGCCATCCCCATGTAACTGGGCAGGAGACTGACCGGGATGAGGATAACGGAGTATGCGAGGATGCGGTGGGCGGTAGAGTGTCCGTCCTCTTCCACAACCGGCAGCATCCTGATTCCACCCTTTTCATAATCTTCGCGATATAGCCATGCGATCGAGAAAAAGTGTGGGAATTGCCACACGAAAAGGATGGCGAACAGAACCAGAGTTCCCCATTCCAAGCGCCCCCGAGCGGCGGTCCAGCCAAGAACGCCCGGCATGGCTCCCGGAAAAGCGCCCACGAAAGTGCAAATTGGGGAAACTCGCTTCAACGGAGTGTAGGCCACCAGATAGACCACGGATGTCAGGAAAGTGAGAAGTCCTGTTAAAGGGTTGGTGAAAATCGCCAGGTAGAAAGATCCGCCTACCGACATCAGCAAGCCGACGATCATCGCATGAGCCAGACTCATGCGGCCGGCCGGAATAGGGCGAAGGGCGGTGCGCCGCATGTGCCCGTCGACATCGTGTTCCATCACTTCGTTCAGCGCGGCCGTGCCGCTCGAGACGAGTCCAATTCCAATCAGAGCGTTCAATAGCCCAAAGCTAAACCACGATTCTCCGGCCTTGTGCGCGCCGAAGAAATAGCCGCACCATGCGGTCATCACAATCAAACTGGTGACCCGCAGCTTGGTCAATTCGGCGTAGTCGCGAAAAAGGGAAGTTGCCCGTGTGCGGAAACCGGCGAGAGGCAGGATCATCGAGCTCATGAGTTAGGCCGTGTTCTCAGGAAACCTAGGTTACCAATCAAGCCCCCCGGACCCCATCCGGAACGGCTCAAGGAAAGCATAGGTACTCTGGTCAGTTTCGAAAGTCAAGTAGAAATGAAATGCGCACCAATTTCAGCCTATCACATTCAACATGAACGATGCTGCGAACTGTTACCAGCTTCCGGACGAACCTGCGGAGTCAAAAGTCTCCGGCGGATCGAAAAAGCATTTATGCCAAAGGGCCGAATCGGTGAGCGTCCCGGCTCTCCACTGTTGAAGGATCGGAGTGGTAGCGGCGATCATTCCGCCATCAGCGGAATCGAAAACTACGACGACTCCAGCGAGTTCAGACTTCTTCTCCGCGATTTCGGTGTAACTTTTCTCCAGGAGAAACTTGGTGTACTCCAATCTCTCCTTGGAGCCAGCATTTTTTTCCGCTTCGTCGATCTTCTGGACGGAGATGATTTTCACGTTCTTGCCCCGAAGGGGTTCCCAATCTCCCGGGAAAGGCGCGGTCTCCTCGCGAACCACATGAAACAAGTCAGCCGCGGCATTGGATGCGCCTGAAGAGGACGCCGGGTTATCCGCAATGCCTTCCGGCATCTCCACACTGTTCCGCCAGATCCATCCTCGCGACAAGCCCGAGATGCGTACGTGAACCCAATCGGCGTTGAAGTCGAGCAACTCGAATTCGTCGTGCAGGCTCGCAAGAAACTGGGGTTTGGCGGTCAGGCTCGGAGTGGAAACGACCGGAGTGCCTGATTTCTTGACGGCGACCAGGTTCTTGGGATGAGCCGTGTTCTTCAGAATCTCTTCGAGGTTGTTAGCTTCGGCCTGTAAGGAACCGTCTGGTTTCGGGGATGGCTCCGCAGACTTGTCCGGGGGAGAAGCCGAGGCTGCCCACTCCTTCACCGATGAAGAGATCGTGCTGTTTGTCTCCGGGAATTTCCGCGCAGGTTCCGGAGCGGACGGTCGCTCGTCCTTGGAACCCTCCGGTAAGGCCTTCACCACAGTGCTACCGGTCACTGCTCTCTCAGAAGGCGTCGCGGCCAGTTGCTCCGCGAGTTGATCCAGCAGATCCGACTCCAGCCGCCCGTTGGAAGTGAGCAACTGATATCCGGAGTGCGATGAGGACGATGGATCGGAGTACCATGCGGTTACTTTGGCCTTGATCCTTACCAGGGAACCGCCGGAAGGATTCGAAACGACTTCGGCAGTCGCCTGATAGTAGCCACGTTGGTAGCGATCCAGAGGATGGTCTCCGGCGTTAGCGAATCCCTCGAGGGCCGGCAGGTGTCCGGCCATGTTGGCCTGCATGGTCTTGAGGGCTTTCTCGATCGCAGCCTTGGATTGCGGGAACGTTCTTTCGGCCGGATTCGACTGCCACGCCGCCATGGTGGAGAGAATCACCAGGCATCCGCCAAGCGCGAGTACATAGTTGCGAGCGCCCCAGGGGAGTTTCATGGTAACATCTCCAACTCGTCGCGCTGGACCCATCCATGTTGCCCGTCGCGAGTTTCCACACCGAACCAGTAGGGCGTCGTGATCACGATCAGAACTTCTGCGCCGCTCGACAGAGCTTGCAGCGTGCTCGCGGAATGAAAGGGCGCGGACTTCAGGGGTGCTCCAGGCGCCTTCACGATTCTCTCTACCTGTTGCTTGAGGGTGTGTACGCGTTGCTCGAGACTCATCGAGGGAGCTGGTTCAACGGAAGTTGGATCAACGATCTGTGGTGGAGTCGACGGTGGTTCGCTGACTTTGGGGCTGGGCGGGGGCTGGATCGAGGGGTCGCCGGTTTCGTCTTTGAATGCAACTTGCTGTTTCTTCGAAGAGGATTCTTGCTTTGTTTTCTCCGCCTCGGCAGCCTCGGTCTTCATCAACTCGATGGAATCAAGATGGTCATGGATGTCTTTGTACTCCGCACCTTCGACAGAACCATTCGATGCATGTGCCACGTGGCGGAAATCTTCGACGAAGATTGCGTCAATGCGAAGCACCGTGTGTTTTTCGTCCTGACCCTGCACCACGTACCGGACGGCCAGGGTTCCAACATCGCCGCTGTTCTTGAAGTTCCGGGGGTCCAGCGCATTACGCCGAACCTTGTAAAAGGCTTTTCCAGACTCGGTCCAGGCTGGGAACACGCGGGTGGAAGTAGCCACCTCTGCGCCCGAGACAAATTCGTCCTTGTTGTACTCTTTGGTGCCCCGAATGATTCCGTTTTGTACAATTTCCTGAACAACCTGAGTTACCTCAGCTTCAGGAAACGGGAGGTTCACGATGAATCCCATCCCATATTGAGTGGCGTCTTTTTCGCGCGCAGCCAGACTGGTCGGCCACCCGGCAAAACCAGCTACCACCACCACTCCTAACATGGTAAACAGAGGGCGCCCGAAGCGGCGAAGGAAGCCTCGAGGCCCTCCCAATGAGATGACTTGAGCAAGAAATCCTGACTTTTCCACAGGCCTCATCACGTTCGACAAAGAGTCTCAATTCTACCCATTGGTGTCAACTCCGGCGCTCCGCGCGGATTTTGCTTGCCAAAGCGAAACTCGATCGATCCCTACGCTGTAAAAAAACTGTAAAAAAACTTTGTTCCACCCCTTGCAAGTTGGTTTACCTGCGTAGTAGGATTCCGCCCCGGTACGGTGGTAGGACCTGAACCGAAAAATCGGTTTAGACTCTGCCTCCAACGCGGCCCGTCCTGGAAGGGGTTCCAAAGCCGGGTTTGCTGCGGTTTTCTCGCCTTCGCATTTGTGGGAATGCAGTTTGTCAAATAACACAACTGTCTGAGGAGTGCGGCATGCATATGGGTATGCAGTCGAACCACAGGGTAGTGCCGGTTAGTGTGAGGTATTTCTTTACAGCCATTCTAGTGATCGCCTTCGTGGTCCTTAGCGGCGGCCAGTCCGCGAATGCCCTTCCGGCGTTCGCCCGCAAGTATGGGCTTCGTTGTTCCGCCTGCCACGAGTCCTGGCCCATGCTCAATTACTTCGGCCAGAAATTCAAGGATAATGGCTACCAGTTGATGAATGACAAGGATGCCCCGATTTGGCAGAACCCGGGGTACTGGCCGGTGACGATGCGCATGACGCCGATGTGGCACCGCGTCAGCACCGGTAAGGTCGCTGTCGATCAGGGCAATGGGATTACGCGCGTCACTTCTTCCGGATTTGACTTGAGCGGGCTGGACTTTCATACCGGCGGCACTTTGGAAAAGAACTTCTCGTTTTACCTCTTGCCGTCCTCCGACAGCTCGGCCTCATTTCACTTCGAGACTGTGATGGCGCGGCTCGACAACGTATTCGGCAGCCCTTGGATCAACGTCAAGCTGGGTAAGTTCGAACTCGACAACTTGCTTTCGGAAAAGCGGATTCTGACCCTGACCGGCAATGGCGGAATCTACCAGCTCTACCACTTCATCCCTGTGGGCGACGGCAATATCTTCGGCCAGATTGGCGACAATCAGCTCGGGGTAGAGTTGATGGGACATTCCTATAACGACCGCACCCGCTATTCTGCGTCTCTGCTGAGTTCGTCTGACGGTACCCCCGGACTGGTGTATGGCGCGAACTCCTACACGGGATTCTTCACCGTCAGCCAGGCTTTTGATGCCGGAAAAATGGGAGTGGATCGCATCGGAGCCTACGCCATGATCGGACAGGCTCCCACAACCTGGCTGACCAGCGGCGGGCCCAACGGTCCGGTGCCGGGGTCCGGGGTGGGGAACAAGTCCTTCCATCGCGAAGGCATCGTCGGACAGTTTTATTTCGGACAGCGTTTTGACCTGCAGGTGGTTACCCAACATGGTTGGGACAATGCATGGTTCGGTCAGGGGTACGGCGATCTCATCGACCAACTCAACGGTCAGAACAATTCTCCAGGAACGGCTCTGCCCACCGGGGCGCAAGCGCCCACGTGGAACGGAGTTCTCATCGAACCTCACTACATTTACAGTCCACAACTGATCTTTATAGGACGCTACGAAACCATCCAGATGTCGCGGCAGGCGAACGGTGCAGCGTGCACGGCGTGCGCGGGGACCGGAGGACCCTCGGCTTCCAACCTGGGCAATATCTCGACCTACACGGTGGGTTATCGCTACAACCCGTTTATGACGAGCCGTGCCGGATTCGCGTGGCACAACGAATACAACTGGCTTCATCAGGACGGAACGGCGCCCAACGGTACGGGCATCAACACTAGCGAGCTGATGTTCGGCTTTGATTTCGACTTCTAGAAGGAATGAAACCGCGGATAATCCGTTCGCGCGAATCGTTTTGAGGACGAAAAATTATGACTACCGTCAAGCGAGTGCATTGCCTGAGTGCGGTGATCGGTTTCATTCTCGCCGCCGGCCTCACTGTAGTTAGGGCGCAAGACGCCCCCGACGTTGGCCCTCATCCTCCCGCGCCGGCGAAACACCTGGAGAGTCACATCGGCAACATTACCGGCCATTCGCAGGATGCCAAGAGCGATTACCGGCGCTATTGCGCCGGCTGTCATGGCGACCTGGGAGATGGCGCTGGCGAGAACGCGCAATGGTTGGACCCGAAGCCCCGCGATTTCACCATCGCAACTTTCAAATGCCGCTCGACTCCCACCGGCACTTTGCCCACCGACCAGGATTTATACAACACCATCGGTCGCGGATTGACGAACTCCAATATGCCGATTTGGAACACGTTCACCAAGCAGCAGCGTGCTGACCTGGTGGCGTTTATCAAGACGTTCTCGCCGCGGTGGGACAAGGAAAAGGCCGGCGAGCCCATCAAGGTTCCCGCCGAACCCCCGGTCACCATCGAGAGCATCGCTCACGGGAAGGCCTTGTTCACCAAGCTGGAATGCTGGAAGTGCCACGGTCCGCAAGGCAAGGGCGACGGTCCTTCCGCGCCAACGCTTACCGACAGCAAAGATCAACCAATTCGGCCCTATGATTTCTCTGCTGGCAAG
>DATMOO010000221.1:0-6029 GCA_035568275.1 Candidatus Sulfotelmatobacter sp. | reverse complement strand
TACGTCCGCCAGCCGGAGAATGTCATCCCGGGCAAGCCGATGTACTACGCCACGGCAGTAACGCTCGGCGGATACGCCAACCCGGTCCTCGTCGAAAGCCATCTCGGACGTCCGACCAAGATCGAGGGCAACGACCTGCATGCCGCGTCGATGGGCGGCACCGACATCTTCACGCAGGCCTCAATCCTCGGCCTCTACGATCCCGACCGCTCGCAGACCGTCACATCCATGGGCGACGTCCGCTCGTGGCAGGCGTTCCTCGGGGCGATCCGCGGCCCGTTGAGCGCGCAAAAATCCCTGCAAGGCGCAGGCATCCGCCTTCTCACGACGACGACCAGTTCACCCACGCTTGCTGATCAGCTGCACAGTTTCCTCAAGATTTATCCGCAAGCCAAGTGGCACGTCTACGAGCCGGTCAATCGCGACAACGTCCTCGAAGGCGCGAAGATGGCCTTCGGACAGCCCGTCGAGACGCGCTACGACTTCTCGAAAGCGGACGTCATCGTCTCGCTCGACGCCGACTTCCTCTTCGCCGGATTCCCTGGCAACACGCGCTACATCCGCGATTTCGCCAAACGCCGCAATCCCGACAGCGGCAACATGAATCGGCTGTACGTCATCGAGAGCACGCCGAGTTCAACGGGAGCGAAGGCGGATCATCGGTTCTCCGCGAGAGCCAGTGATCCTTCGAGGGTTGGCCACATCGAAGCCATCGCACGGTCGCTGGGTTGGGCACTAGGGATCACCGCTGGCGCGCCGAATCACAACAGAACCGAGCACAAGGAGTTTATCAATACCTTGGCTAAGGACTTAGAGGCTCATCGGGGATCCTCGGCGCTGATCGCTGGTGATCACTTGCCTGCGACAGTTCACAACGTCGTGCACTCGATTAATCAAGTGCTAGGGAATGCAGGTAAGGCAGTTCTTCATGCGGACCCTGTTGACGCGAATCCCGTCAATCAAACCGAATCGCTCAAAGAACTCGTCGCCGACGTGCAGGCAGGCAAAGTCGATCTGCTGATCATCCTCGGCGGCAATCCGGCGTATGACGCTCCCGCCGATCTGAGCTTCGCCGAGCTGCTGAAGAACAACAAAGTTCCGCTGCGCGTGCATCACGGCCTCTATCAGGACGAAACCGCGGAACTGTGTCAGTGGCATGTCCCGGCAACGCACGAACTGGAATCTTGGGGCGATGCCCGCTCTTACGACGGCACCGTCAGCATCATTCAACCGCTGATTGCTCCTCTTTATAACGGCAAAAGCGCGGTCGAATTCCTTGCGCTGCTGTCCGGGCAGGCCGATGCGACCGGATATGAACTGGTTCGCGCCTACTGGCAGAAAGAGCACACCGGCGCGGACTTCGAGGAGTTCTGGCGCAAGTCGCTGCACAACGGCTGGATTGAAGGGTCCGCTCTACCTTCAAAGCAAATGTTGGCGAAAGTCATAAACGAGCCAACCGGTTTCGAGAATATTGATGTGGTCGGTTCGTCTATCGAGCTCAACATCCGCCGCGACCCCACCATCTACGACGGCCAATTCTCCAACAATGGCTGGCTCCAGGAACTCCCCAAGCCGATGTCGAAGCTCACCTGGGACAACGCCATCCAGATCGGCCCCAAGATGGCCGAGCGCTTGCAACTCGCCGCGAAAGACGTTGTCGAACTCGAGCTGAACGGCAAGAAAGTCCAAGGCGCCGTCTGGATTCAAGCCGGACATCCCGACAACTCTGTGACCATCACGCTAGGCTACGGCCGCAAGCGCGCCGGACGCGTCGGCTCCGAGCAGGGCTTCAACGCCTACGAACTCCGCACCACGGCCGCCCCGTGGATCGCCTCGGGTGTCAAGATCACCAAGACCGGCGCCAAGTACGAACTCGCCTCCACCCAAGGCATGCAGTCCATGGAGACCCCCGACGGCGGCTACCGCCCGCTAGTCCGCGAAACGAAGCTCGAGGAATACAAGAAGGAGCCGAAGTTCGCGCAGGAAGAGGAAGTTGCGAAAGACGTCACGCTCTACCCCAACTACGAATACGAAAAAGAAACCTACGCGTGGGGCATGTCTATCGATCTCAACAAGTGCGTAGGCTGCAACAACTGCATCGTGGCCTGCCAGTCGGAAAACAATATCGCGGTAGTCGGCAAGGAGCAGACTCTCCTCGGCCGCCACATGCATTGGATCCGCATCGACGCCTACTATCAGGGCGACCGCGAAAATCCCAAGGCGTTCTTCCAGCCCGTCCCCTGCATGCACTGCGAGAACGCTCCCTGCGAAGTTGTTTGCCCGGTGGGCGCGACCAACCACTCCAGCGAAGGACTCAACGACATGATCTACAACCGCTGCGTGGGAACGCGCTACTGCTCGAACAACTGTCCGTATAAAGTTCGCCGCTTCAACTTCCTGCTCTTCCAGGACTGGGACACGCCGCAGTATAAGATGATGCGGAATCCCGACGTCAGCGTGCGCAGCCGCGGCGTCATGGAAAAGTGCACCTACTGCATCCAGCGCATCAACGAGCGCCGCATCGACTGCGAGACGCAGTCGGTACGAGATGGCAAAGAAAAACTCATCGGAGACGAATTGCAGACGGCCTGCCAGCAATCCTGCCCGGCCGACGCCATCGTCTTCGGCAACATCAACGATCCCAACAGCAATGTTTCCAAGTGGAAAGCGCAGGCCAGAAACTACAGCCTGTTAGGCGAACTGAATACCAGGCCACGCACAACGTACTTAGCAGAAGTTAGAAATCCGAACCCGGAGCTGGAGAGTTCCTGAGTTGGAGCGTTAATGATGTCAGCTTGTCATCCTGAGAGCCGGCGAAGCCGGCGCGAAGGACCTTACGTCAGAGGGACGCCGATTATGCAGTGGATGGGAAATCCCAAGCTGCATGCGCTGTGGAGCTTCCCGTCGACCGCATCGCGCCTCGCGGCCATCGTAAGGTCGACATGATTTTGAAAGCATCACGAGGACATTGATTGTGCAAGCATGAACGAGCAATACAAATCGTCGACCGATCTCGATCGCGCCCCGGTCATTGAGCCCGGCCACACTTTCGGCACGGTCACCGAAAAAATCAGCGCCATTGTTCTCACGCGCCCGGCGACCAACGGATGGTTCATCGGCTTCGGCATCGCCTTCATGATGACGATGATGCTGCTCTTCGCCCTCGGATATCTCTTCCTCAAAGGCGTGGGCATCTGGGGCGTCACCATCCCCATCGGATGGGGCTTCGCCATCGTTAACTTCGTCTGGTGGATCGGCATCGGTCACGCCGGCACTCTGATCTCCGCCATCCTATTATTGCTGCGTCAATCCTGGCGCAACTCGATCAACCGCTTCGCCGAAGCCATGACGCTGTTCGCGGTGGCCTCCGCCGGAATTTTTCCCGCAGTCCACGTCGGCCGCCCCTGGCTCGCTTACTGGCTCTTTCCCTATCCCAACACCATGCGCGTATGGCCGCAGTTCCGCAGCCCGCTCATGTGGGACGTCTTCGCCGTCTCTACCTACGCCACCATCTCGGCTCTCTTCTGGTTTACCGGCCTAATCCCTGATTTCGCGACGCTCCGCGACCGCTCCGAGAAGCGCTGGATCAAGATGATCTACGGCATGCTCTCGTTCGGATGGCGCGGTTCCGCCCGCCACTGGCACCGTTACGAAACGATGTACCTGCTGCTCGCCGGGCTCGCCACGCCGCTCGTGCTCTCCGTCCACACGGTCGTCAGTTTCGATTTCGCCGTCGGCATCGTCCCCGGATGGCACACCACCATCTTCCCGCCCTACTTCGTTGCCGGCGCCATCTACTCCGGCTTCGCCATGGTGCTGATGCTGGCCATCCCCATCCGCAAGATTTACGGCCTCGAAGATTTCATTACCGAACGGCACCTGCAGAATTCCGCGAAGGTCATGCTCGCTACCGGCCTCATCGTCGCCTACGGATACGGCATCGAGGCGTTCATGGGATGGTATGGCGGCGATCGCTACGACGCCTTTACCCTGTGGAACCGCCTGCATGGACCCTACGCTCCCGACTATTATGCTTTGCTCCTCTGCAACATTTTTGTTCCCCAGGTGCTTTGGATTCGCAAGCTGCGCACCAGTCCCGTCGCGCTTTTCTTCATCTCTGGCGTGATTCTTGTCGGCATGTGGCTCGAGCGTTTCATCATCGTCGTCGTCAGCTTGCACCGGGATTTCCTGACATCGTCCTGGGGTATGTACTATCCCACGCGCTGGGACTGGATGACGTACTTCGGCACCATCGGAATGTTCCTGGCCGCCATGTTCCTCTTCCTGCGTCTGCTGCCAGCCATCTCGATCTTTGAAATGCGCACCCTCCTGCCCGAAGCGGAGGTGAAAGAATAATGGCGAAGCGCGATCCCATTTACGGCCTCATGGCCGAATTCGATTCGGCGCAAGCCCTCGTCGATGCTGGCAGGAAAACGCGTGAGGCCGGTTACAAGAAGATCGACGCCTACAGCCCGTTTCCGATCGAAGGCCTCGCCGAAGAAATCGGAATGCACTTCGACGAAATCCCGTTGACGGTTCTCATCGGCGGCATCATCGGCGGCTGCACCGGCTACCTGATGCAGTACTGGATGTCCGCCGTCGATTATCCCCTCAATATCGGCGGCAAACCTCCGCACTCCTGGCCCGCGTTCATCGTGATCACGTTTGAAATGACGATTCTGTTCGCCGGAATCTCCGCCGTGCTAGGCATGCTGGCCTTCAATGGCCTTCCCATGCCGTATCACCCGGTGTTCAACGTTCCGCGCTTCGCTTTGGCATCGAAAGACCGCTTCTTCCTGATCGTGTTCTCGTCCGACAAGAAGTACAACTCGCTCGAAACCCGCAGCTTCCTCGAAACCCTGGCCCCGCGCTCCATCTCGGAGGTGCCAAGCTAATGCAGCACTTCCGTCAAATAGATCGAGCTAGTGGCAATACCTGTGTGGGGGCGGGCGTCTTCGCCCGTCCGGTCGAGCAAAGCTCGAGAGCGGTTTCCTTTGCGACGCTCCTAGCTTGGTGGAGTCTGCGCAGCCGAAGCCGTGGGCCTTTCCTTCGGGTCCCTTCGTTTCCTTTGTGGTTAAAGAATTTGACACCTGCCGGACTACTAATAGTCATAGCCCTCACCTCCGCCTGCCGCCTCGACATGCACGTCCAGCCGCGCCAGAATCCCCTCTCCTACAGCGACTTCTACTCCGACCACCGTTCCGCCCGTCCCTTGGTCGAAGGCACAGTCGCTCGCGGCCAGTTGCACGAAGATACCTACTTCTACACCGGCAAGATCGGCGACAATCCCGGCAACGTGATGCCCTTCGCTGTTACCAAAGAAGTTCTCGAGCGCGGCCAGGAGCGTTACAACATCTATTGCGCTCCATGCCACTCCCGCGTAGGAGATGGCAACGGCTTCGTCCCGTCCCGCGGATTCGCCCGCAAGCCTCCGTCATTCCACATCGTCCGTTTGCAGAAGGCCCCACTCGGATACTTCTTCGACGTCATGAGCAACGGCTTCGGCATCATGCCCGATTACGCTTCGCAGATTCCTACACAAGACCGTTGGGACATCGTCGCCTACATCCGTGCCCTGCAACTCAGCCAGAATGCAATCATGGCCGACGTGCCTCCGGATCAGAAGATTCCTTCCGAGCCTCCGACATTCCGCGAACCCGGATCCGGGGCAACCCCGCCGATCCTCGCGCCGAAACAAGAATCTGAAATGAATAAAGAAGGTCAGAAATGAGCGCCGCGCCGAAACAACTCGATCTCTCGGCGCCCCCGATCGTCAAAAGGATCGGCCAGCGAGCACTCATCGTCGGCGTAGTCTTCAGCCTCGGCGCCCTTGTGCTCGCATTCACGCGCCCCGAACAGTTCTATCGCGGCTACCTGCTCGGCTACATGGATTGGCTCGGCATCGCGCTTGGCTCCATGGCGATCGTCATGATTCGTCACCTAACCGGCGGGGGATGGGGCACGGTCATCCGCCGCATCTTGGGTGCTGCCATGCGCACGCTGCCCATCATGGCGATCCTCTTCATCCC
>DATMOO010000220.1:0-33587 GCA_035568275.1 Candidatus Sulfotelmatobacter sp. | reverse complement strand
CCGATCAATCAACGACCTGAATTCGAGGGGCACGACCTGAACGCGCATGCCAAGCTGTTTCAAGTCATCTTGGATCAACGTCGCCATCTTCGTGCGGTCCGCATTCGAGGAACTGGTCAGGATTGAAAATTCCACCGTCTTTCCATCGGGGTCAACCAGGACCGGCTCGCCGCCTGCCTGGTTGGTCCATCTGAAACCGAGTTCGCGCAGGAGTTGCCGCGCCTGTTCGAGCGAACGCTCGGGATGTGCAATTGTTGTGTCTGCCCAGCGGAGATTTCCGGGAGTCACCGGCCCCCAAAGCGGCATGCCGCGCTTCTGGTACACCAGTCGTATGATCGCCTCACGGTCAACCGCGGCCGATACGGCCTGTCGAAACTTTACTTCGCGGAACCATTTCTGTTTCGTTGCCATTTCAGGTCCGCTTTTCTCGCCCAGGTCGTTCAAATTGAAGAATAGAAAGTTGTATTCGAGGCCGGGACCGGCATCGAGCACCGTGTAAGACATCTGCTGGTGGGATAGCACCGAGAAATTCTCAGCACTGAGTCGGCTAATCATGTCCGTCTCGCCAGACTCAAAACGCAGCACCTGGGCATCGGCGCTCGGCACAAATAGAAAGACAAGCTCGTCCAGATACGGCAGGCGGTACCCATTCGTATCCTTCTTCCAATAGAAGGGGTTGCGTTCGAGAATTAATCGCTGCCCCTCGACGTATTCCTTCACGCGAAACGGGCCAAGCCCCGCCCACTGGCCGGCCGGCGCAGACAGCGATCCCATTTGTCCGAGTTTCCCCTCCTGGTATGGTTTTTCCAGCAAATGGCGCGGCAGGATCGCCAATGAATCAAAGACTCTCTCGCCCACGCTGTAGGGTTGTGCGAACCGAAACACCAGCGTGTACGCATCTACCTTACGAACCGCGATGGGTTTGCCGCCAACGATCAAAAGATCTCGTTGGGGCGAGTGCATGCTTTCGTCCAGATAGACGCGGAAAGTGAACAGCACGTCGTCTGCGTCCACAGGTTGACCGTCAGAGAAACGCAACCCTCGCCGCAGTCTCAACTTATATTCAAGGCCGTCGGAAGAGACATCCCAGGACTTTGCCAGCGCCGGCTCCGTAAGTTGCGTCGCGCGGTTGATATGAACAAGGTCCGCCTGCATGGCGCTGATCACTTCCCGCGAAGGCGCGTCCAGCGCGAGTACTGGGTTCAGCGTCTTCGGTTCCGCCCGCAGTGAAACCACAAGACGCCCCCCGGCGCGCCCAGGCTCGCCGGATAGGGCGAGCAAGTCTTCTCTTGGAGCCGATTGTTGGGAGTGCGCAGCCGCAGTTACGCTGACAGCGCTCGCGAGTACGAGAACTATGCGTAGCAACCTTAGACCTCGACGTGAATTTGTCCTGAGATTTCTCACCCGATACCCTCTTGACCCCAACTACCCATTTTGCGCGAATCCGCCCGCTCCTCTAGGGCAGCGGCGAGGCCGAGGTATCCCACAAAGAATGGCGCCACCGCCAAAGCCGGCAAATACATCCACCAATACGACATCAGCACACTGTACTGCTGCAGATTGGTCAATAGGTTTCCCCAGCTCGCCACGGGTTCAGGCACGCCAAGCCCCAGGAATGACAAGGTCATCTCAGCCAGCACGTATTGCGGGATCAGAATCGCCGCTTGCGTCAGCAATACGCTTGAAGTCTCCGGCAAAACGTGCCGGCGAAACAGGTAGCTATCTGAGGCTCCGAAGCCACGCGCTGCGCGCACGAAGTCCCGCTCCTTCGCAGACAACACCACGCCTCTAACGAGTCGTGCCGGACGCGCCCAGCCGACCGTCGCAATGACAACAACGATCAGAAGAAAAGCTTCAAGCGGGTTGACTGCGAGGGGAAGGAACGCGCGCAGCGCAAATAGCAGGTAGAGCCATGGCAACGCGAGGAACAGCTCGGCAAGGCGCATCAGTACGTCGTCTCTCCAGCCACCGTAATAGCCAGCTACCGCACCAACGCCCAGGCCAATGAAAAGTGTGATGCCAGCCCCCAGCAAACCTGCGAGCAGCGAGACTTGCCCACCGTAGAGGATTCGGGAAAGTTGATCGCGACCATAGCCGTCGCTACCTAACAAATAAATGCGAGCTCCATCGGCTCGAAACAGGTGTAGGCGGGAAGGCAAAAAGCCCAACAACTTGTAGCTGGCGCCAGAAGCGAAGAACCTCAGGGAGATCGGACGTCCCATGTCTTCGTCATATTGACCGACCGAGTTTTCGCTGGGGCGAAGCGGATAAAAGAACGGACGCAGGTGAATTTTGCCTTGACGGTCCACAAGGTGGAGTCTCATCGGACTTGCGTAAGCGTGTTCGCGATCCTGCTCCACCGGACCGTAGGGTGCAAAAAAACCGCCGCAGGCAATCACGGCGTGCAGTGCCACGAGCACGACGAGCCATTTGTCAGGCTTGCGATAGCCGGTCATGGTGTGACGGCCTCCGGACGGATCCTCGGGTCGGCTCGGTAGAGAAAGAGGTCAGCGATGAAGTTCCCCACAACCAGGAAGAGTGCTGAAAGAAGAATGCCGCCGAACACTACGTACAAGTCACGCGAGAGAATTGCTTCTAGGAGAAACGGACCGAGGCCGGGCCAGCTCATAACGACTTCCACCAGCAATGAGCCACTTAACAGCACGCCGATGCTGAACCCAAACAAGCTGATCAGCGGATTGGCCGCCGCGGGAAGAGCATATCGATACAGAAGCCGGCGACGAGAAATGCCGTGACCTCGAGCCGCGCGCAGAAACGGCGCAGCCAGCACGCCAACCATGGCGGCTCGCACATGCCTCACCAGCATCGGCAAAAATGACAAAACCAACACGAAAACCGGCAAGAACATGTGCCAGGCAAGATCGTGCAATCGATTTATCGGCGATAGGCCCTCAAAATCGATCGAGACGAGGCCACCGGTCGGAAACCATCCGCTACGCACCGCGAATAAGAGCAAGCCTAGCGCGAGGGCAAGATCGGGAATTACAAGCAACCCTGCTGTTGTGGTGGAGATCAAGAAGTCCGGGAGACGTCGAACGTGCCGCGCACTCCAGACTCCGAGAGGCAAGGCAAGGGCCCACGCGAAAAGGGTTGCAGTTACCGTCAGGAAGAGCGTGTTTCTGGCCCGAACCCAAACGAGCGGCCCGACGGAGCTGTTATACGAAAAGGAATAGCCAAGGTTCCCGTGCAGGACAGATCTTGCCCAACGCGCATAGCGCACTGGCAGAGGTCGATCGATTTGATATTCCGCGCGCATGGCTGCGACGGTTTCGAGGCTGACCTGGGGATTCAAGCGCATCTCGTCGAAGTAATTCCCCGGTGCAAGTGAAGTGAAAAGAAAAGACAAGATCGATACTCCACACAGCAGAACAAAGGCGTGAGCCAGTCGGCGAAATAAAAAGTGCATTGCAAACGTGAACCTATGCGAGGACCGGTCCTTGATCTCATTGCCGGCCGGGGGAAGCTCCGTTTGGTTTCCGGGTCGGACCCCGGACAATACCTTCTGGGGAACGTCTTGTTTCACAATCCGGCCGCGGTCCATCAGCGCCGCTTCATCGCTCAGGTGCGCAGCCATTGCAGGATCATGTGTGATAAATAGGTACGTCAAACCGAGCGAGGATTGGAGATCCAATAACAAATTGGCGATCTGCGCTTGCACGGAACAGTCCAATGCAGACAAGGCCTCATCGAGAATCAAAAGTCTCGGTTCAAGCATCAAGGCCCGAGCGATCGCCAACCTTTGTCTCTGCCCACCGCTGAATTCGTGAGCTCGCCGGGTGGCCATCTCTCGATGGAGACCTACCCGTTCCAACGACTGGACGGCCCGATCGCGCACCTCATGTTGTCCCCATTTCCGCTGCACCAGTAGTGGTTCCATCACGATCTCCAGGGCCGTATACCGTGGATTGATGGAGCGCGCGGGGTCTTGAAAAATAAGTTGAATTTGCGGACGCACCCTGCGTAGTTCCTTCTCGCCGAGGGCTGCAAGATTGCGCCCTTCAAACCAGATTCTTCCCGATGTGGGCCGCTCTAGACATGCAAGACACAGCGCCAGAGTGCTCTTGCCAGAGCCCGAATCGCCGACCAGCGCGAGCGTAGTGCCCGAAGCGATCGAGAATGAGGCGCCGTTGAGTGCCGACACCAGCGCTCCCGAGCCCATGACTCTTGCGCTCCGGTAACACTTCACGAGATTTTCCACCAGTATGAGTGGCTGCGTGTGCGCTCGCCTGTCCATGTATCAGCCGCCAAAGCAGAAACAAGCAACTCCCCGTCCATTGCCCACGGACACGGCCGGCGGTTCGCGTTGTCTGCATGTCTCAAATCGATCCGGGCACCGTGGCTCGAATTGGCATCCATTCGATGAGATAAGGCCGGGTGAGTTTCCTGTGATCACGGGCAACTTAGTCTTTCGCTTGCCTCCGTCCGTACGTTCGACGGGCTGCGGTAAACACTGCAGCAGAGCGCCGGTGTATGGGTGCAGAGGCGACGCGAGTACGCTCGCCGTAGGACCGATTTCTACGACCCGCCCCGCATAAAGGACGAGCACTCGATCCGCAACGCCTGCAAGCAACAGGGGGCTGTGAGTGATCAAAATGATCGCTACCCCGAACTTCTGCCTGAGGCTCAAAAGGACGGCAAGAATCTCACGCTCTGTCGAGGCGTCGAGAGATGCCGTGGGCTCATCGGCAACGATCAGCGCTGGCCGACAAGCAATCGCTTGTGCGATCAGCACGCGCTGGCGCTGTCCCCCGCTCAACTCATGGGGATACGAGTCCGCGATTCTTTCGCTTTCTGTGGGAAACAGCTCCGCAAGGATCTGCGCCGTCCTTTCGCGCTGGAACCGTCTCGGCAGAGGTTCGTGCCGGCGCAGAATCTCGCCTACCTGATCGCGGATCCGCATGGTCGGGTGAAGCACGGTCGAGGGCTCCTGATCGATCATGGCGATGCGCCTGCCACGAATGCTCTCAAGCTCTTGACGGTCCAACTGCAACACATCGCGCCCCTCGAATCGAATAGTCCCCAGTTGGACTCTTCCATTGGCCGGGAGCAGACGCAGAATCGATGCGGCAAGAGTGCTCTTCCCCGATCCCGACTCTCCGAGCACGCCCAGAATTTCCCCCGGCCCCATGTCGAAACCAACATTTACGATGACAGAACAGGCCTCGTCCGCGCGCGAGACGTACGCGACATGAAGATTCCGAACTTCCAGAATGCACGCCATGTCCCGGACCTCGGAAACGAAGACACCCCTGACCTTATGCAATGCGCACGGATCGTTCCAAGTGAAAGAAGACCTGATTATTGAGCACCGCTTCGACAGCTTTAAAAATCTCGTGGCCGCAGCCTTTGTTAACTGCTCCACTGAAGCCGGCACTGCGAGCCGCTTCGAGATGACTTCGGGACAATTGCTGAAAGGTAATGAGGAGCATCGGAGGGTGCGGGTTGATTCTGGAAATCTCGCGCGCTGCCTGGAAGCCATTCATGAGCGGCATGCGTAGGTCCAATATCACAAGATCAGGCGCAAGACGTTCAGTCTGCTCGATTGCGTCGACTCCGTTGACTGCCTCGCCACATACCCGCCATCCTGAGTGACTCTCCAGAAGCTTTCGCAGCGATACACGTGCCGTAGAGACATCGTCTGCAATCAATATTCGCACCGGCACGTGACCTAAGAAAAAAGAGGGGCGAGGGTATTACTCTGAGCGAAACCCGCGAAGCAGCAACAGGCTTCACCCTGCTTAACAAGCGATGCTCGTCCAGCATTGATGCCATTTGCGCTTTGTCGGCACAATACAGTTTTTACCGTATGGGTGCTTGGCGCAGTAGGGTTTCTTCCCTACGCACCACTCGGTAGTTTTTCCTTTGCACCTACCTGTAGCTACCCAATTGATCTCGGTCGATAACCACGGTAGTTTCTCGGACAGTCTCAACTCCGCTCAACGCACTCCGTGTGCGTGGAGTGGCATGGTTGGAAGCAACTTTG
Organism: Candidatus Sulfotelmatobacter sp.; assembly: GCA_035568275.1. Taxonomy (GTDB): domain Bacteria; phylum Acidobacteriota; class Terriglobia; order Terriglobales; family Acidobacteriaceae; genus Sulfotelmatobacter. The sequence continues at coordinate 27,583 of DATMOO010000220.1, read as the reverse complement.
CACGCCACGCTGCCTTTGATCGCTGACGTCCAGCGGCTGGAACTTTACACGATTGCCCGGTTTAGTTAGGAGGTGGTTGTCATGGTGGTTGTTGTGAAGACCAATGTTTCTCCCCGTTTCAAGAGTCAGCAAGCCACTGAGTTCACGGCGGCGTTGTTGCGTGAATTGGTCGCCCACCTTCGGCAAAACCGTACCCAACTTCGTCAGGAATGGGCTCGCCGCATCCAGGAAGCGCAATTGCTGACGGCGATGAGCGAGGAAGAGATTTTCGCCGAGGCCACCTCCGTCTATGACAATTACGTCGAGGCGGTGGAGACTGGGACCTTTGAGGCCTTGCAAGCTTACGCCCGCAATCTATCGGAGCGCGTGATTCCACGAGGCGTAGAGACTGATGAAGTTGTCGGGATCGTTTTGCTCCTGCGCGATGTCCTCGCACGCTCCTTGTTTGCCAAGTATCAGGATGACTTCGACAAATTGAACAGCATTTTGGACGCTTACGAGCCGGCCGCCAACCGGATCGCGAACACGGTGGCGGTGGGCTTTGTGCAGGAACGTGAACGTATCATTCGCGAGCAGCAGGAGGCTATTCGTGAACTCTCAACTCCTGTTTTGCAGGTGCGCGAACGCCTGCTCATTCTTCCCATCATCGGAGCGATTGATCCCCAGCGCGCTCGTCAATTGACGGAGCAACTTCTGCGCGCCATCCGTACCAATCGTGCCAAGGTTGTCGTGATTGACATTACCGGCGTCGCCGCCTTGAACTCCGTAGTTGCCAGCCATCTCGTCCAGACCGTAGAAGCCTCGAGGCTTCTCGGCGCGATGGTCATCGTAACCGGTCTGTCGCCGGAAATTGCGCAAACCCTGGTCACAATCGGCGTGGATTTGGGGAAGATGCACACGGTAGGCGACCTGCAAGGTGGCATCGAAGAAGCAGAGCGGCTTTTGGGCTACAAGGTAATTTCAATCGTGGAAGAGGCTCCGCAGGCATAGGAAAAGCTAGCCCATGGAAGTTCCCATTCTCAAACAGCAGCATTACCTTATCGCCACGGTCCAAGCCGCGCTGACGGATGCGGATTTGACACACCTGCGGGATGCGTTGGTCGAACGAGTCGGGAAATTTCGTTCTCACGCAGTCATTGTCGATGTAACCGCCTTGGATGTGATGGATTCCTTCGCATCCCGGACGCTTCGAGATCTTGCGTACATGATCCGGTTGCGCGGAGCCGAGACCGTGATTGTCGGTATTCAACCTGAGGTAGCTTTCGCCATGGTCCAGTTGGGGCTGAATCTCGAGGGCGTGGCGACAGCTCTGGACTTGGAGGAGGGACTGGATTTTCTGAATCACAAAAGGAAATCCTGGGGGAGCCGGAACTAACCCTTCCCGCAGTTAAACCCGCGGCTCCAAAGGCGTGGAATCAACGGCGGGCTAGGTTCGGATTTCCCGCGGAAACAGGGTGCAAGTTGAGCGTGGGCGTTGTGCGATTTTTATGTAAATGACGCAAGTCAGGACCGAAGGGGTGGGCATTCCTCAGCGAGAAATTGCTGTGCGTGCGACAGGAGCAAACAACATGCGGAATTACTGCACAAGGTGCAAAGGCGTGCTGAGGAACCGAACATGGCTTGTTGCTGTTCTGTTCGTAATGCTGTGGACCGCGCCAGCCAAGGCCGACAGCCGAATCATCGTTCGGACGACCCTCGGTCTCCAGGGGCTTCAGCAGCTCTGCAATACTCTCCCGCTCCCGATCTGTTCTGTAGTGGGCAGCTTGGGAGATCCCCTGAACCAACTCTTCCTCGTCAACTCACCGCTGAATGCAAGCATCATCCTCAGTATCTTGCGCTCGCTTCCGGGTATTGTCGATGCGGAGCTCGACCAGCTCGTCAGTCTACTTGGCGGACTGAACAGCGTGACCACACCGCCGGCTGCCCTTTCCGAGTCGACGCTTGTCAGTTATTACAATTCAAAGGTTTGGAATGGCTATGTAACTCAACCGGCCGCACAGATAGTTCGCGTTGCGACTGCTCAACACCAGTTTAATGTTGCCGGCACCGGAATCGTTGCCGACATCGACACGGGCGTTGACCCCAATCATCCAGCGTTCGCGGGTGTGTTGCTCCAAGGCTACGATTTCACCCGCAATCAGTCGGGTGCCTCGGAGCTCAACGACTTGTCTCCAACCGACTTTCCCTATCTACCGCCCCCTTGCGCGCCTGCAAACTGTCCGCCTGCCAACGTCAATCAAGAAAGCGCGGCCATCCTTGAAGGATGGGCCGCAACTATCCTCGACACCAATCCAAACTATGCCGCATTTGGCCACGGCACGATGGTGATGGGTGTCATCCACTTGGTGGCTCCAAAAGCACGCTTGTTGCCACTCAAAGCCTTTAGTTCCGCCGGCACGGGTTATCTCTCTGATATCTTGCGCGCGATCAATTACGCAAATCAGAACGGAGCGAACGTCATCAACATGAGTTTCAATCTTATGACCAGTTCCACAGAGTTGTCGACCGCGCTGAATCAGGCCAACAAGTCCGGCGTCATTTGCGCAGCGTCCGCGGGGAATGACGGCAAGGAGGAGGTTGTCTATCCTGCCGCAATCCGAACCGATGTCATGGGTGTCGCCTCAACCAGCGATCTGAACACGCGTTCTTCCTTCTCCAACTATGGGGACCAAGTCGTTTGGGTCGCTGCGCCAGGAGAAGCGATCGTCACAACCTACCCGTTCAGCACTTACGCCGCCGGCTGGGGAACCTCATTCAGCGCGCCTTTCGTTTCCGGAGGGGCTGCACTTTTGCTGAATCTGAAACCCGGCACCAACGAACCACATGCCGCCACTGATGTGGCTCATGCGGTGTATGTCGGCCCGGACATGGGTAACGGCCGGTTGGATTTGGTGCGTGCACTGTCCGCCGCGAGAGGCGACTTTTCTATCTCTGTCGCTCCTTCGAGCGCGACCATTCACCGCGGTGCCGGAGAAAAAATAACGGTCACGGTCACCGCATTGCAGGGTTTCACAAGCACTGTAAATCTGAGTGTGAACGGTTTGCCTGCGCAAACGTCCGGCGCCTTTAGTCCGTCTTCGATTACGGGTGCCGGCACCTCTGTCCTGACCCTGAAAATCGGGCAGTCGGCGCCGACTGGGACCTACAAGCTCGCGATTCGAGGAAAGAGCGGAAGTCTTGTCCATTCCGCCCAAATGATCTTGACGATTCAATAGGCTTCGAATCGGCGGGTCAAAAGACTTCTTGCCAGTCTCGGAGTCGCCGGCAACTTCCGGATCTCTTGCCAGCGAAAACAGCCGGTAAATCCTGCGTGTGACCTGTAGTTTTGGGCTTCCTCCGAAGTCAAACAACCCCTTGAGCCTCGATGCATCTCCATTGATATCAATCGCTTACATTTTGGAACCTGCCTTGCGCCGGAAACCTGAGTGCGTCGTCATTGTCCGCGCGGGGGCTTCTCTCAGAAAATGGTTTCTTGCTACTCCTTTTTAACGAGGCGTCTGGACGTGACTGCGTTTGCCACGATTTTTATTTGTCCTGTCCTCACTTTGTGCGTGGGCACCTTCTGTAATCGAGAGGATAAAGTAACCCTCAACTGGAGCGCTCGTGGACAGTGAAACAATCCGTATTGGGCGGGACCGGCTTCTGAGAGTCTTTCGCTACCTAGAAGCACTCAATGAGCATCGGAACCCCGTCAAGCGCCACATTGGCGAACAACTGTGGACCCAGCGGCTGAAGAACCTGCCAGATCACCCTTCGATCAGGAAGGGAGCTTCTCCGACCGATGAGTCGCCCGCCCTTGTGGCAAACGGCAATGGAGTGTCGGCCGAGCGACAGGATTCCGATTTCATTCTCAAAATTGCTCGCCCGAGGCTCACCAGTCCGCCAACTCCTCCAGCGCTGATCGAGCCGTGGCTGGAACCCGGTTGGGAAGATCCGTTCAAGGAAGTATCTCCGCGCAGAAACGAGACGTCCGCAAGCAGCGGTGCGCGCGTTCATTTGGGAAGTGACCCGAAACGGGTGGCGGCATTCGACCAGTGGAAGATGCAACGAAACCAGTGGGCGCGTGCTGAGCAGCCGGCTCGGGCTGCGATGAGGATCTTTGAGGATTTCTACGAGCTATACGGACGCATGGAACGCGAAGCCGAACGTGTGGAGATCGTCCTGGGCGACGGGATACTCAGTTGGCGCCGGCCGGAGGGCACGGTACGCCATCCCATCTTGCTGCAGCGGCTCCAACTCAGCTTCAGCCCCTCGGTTCCGGAGTTTACTCTGACGGAAACCGAACATCCGGTAGAACTCTATTCCGCGCTATTTCAATCGATGCCAGACGTGGATGGCCGAGCCATCGGGCGATGCCGCGATGAATTAGAAGAGCAAGGATACTCCCCGCTCGACGACGGTCCCACTTCGGCGTTTCTCCAGCGCCTGGTTGTGCAACTCTCGCCCCGGGGTGAATTCGTTGAGTCAGGTACGCCAGACGGGGAAAACGACGATCCCCGGATTGGACGAGAGCCCGTACTGTTTCTTCGCTCTCGGACGCTCGGTTTTGCCGCCGCCATCGAGGCCGTGTTGGAAGATCTCCGCAACCGCAATGACTTGCCGTGGTCGCTTCTGAATATCGTGGGGCTTGAACCACCTCCTTCGGACGTCGAAGGTCCAGAATGCCTGGCCCCTCGGCTCCCTGAGGCGGAGATCCTCCTCAGCAAGCCGGCCAATCCGGAGCAGATCCGGATCGCGCGCCAGCTCGAGCATTCGGGCGGAGTCCTCGTTCAGGGACCTCCCGGTACGGGAAAGACGTACACCATCGGGAATCTTGTTGGTCACTTGCTCGCGGAAGGAAAGAGCGTGCTCGTCACCAGTCACACGACGAAGGCGCTCCGAATGGTACGCAGCCAGATCGTCCCAGAGCTACGTTCCCTGGCTGTGAGTCTGCTTGAAAACGATCTTGACAGCCGCATGCAGCTGGAGAGTGCGGTCAGTACCATTGCTGACCGGCTGTCCAAGACGGACGCGAAGTCGCTCGAATCCAATGCCGACGGGCTCACCCAAGAAAGAGGAAAACTACTCGGCCGATTGACGGATTTGCGCCAACAACTCGCCAAAGCGCGCTCCGACGAGTACCGGGACGTGGTGGTTGGTGCTAAGGCTTGGCAACCCTCTGAGGCGGCACGAAAAATCGCAAGAGAGGCAGAGGTCAATGGGTGGATACCCGGCCCCGTGCAAGCCGATATCGAGTTACCGCTTTCGGGTGGTGAACTTGCGGAACTCTATGCCACCAATCGGTCCATATCACCGGACGTCGAGAGCGAATTATCGGGCCAACTACCGGGTCCCGGCGAACTCCCATCACCGAACGATTTCGAGGAACTGTTGCGCGAAAGGGCGCGGCTCGAACATGCAAACCGGGAATTTCGTTCTGACCTTTGGAGGCGCGACAAAGAGCATGTTTCCGCGGACTCTCTGAAGGAAATCGGAATCAAGCTTCAGCGGGCTGGCGTTGTCCTTGCCGCCAGCGAGAGATGGAAACTATCGGCTCTCTACGCGGGGAAAAATGGTGGTCCACATCGGGAGACTTGGGAGAAATTACTCTCCCTCATCGAGCAAGTACAGCTTGAGGCGGCAGGCTCGCAGGAGATCCTAATCCAGCACGCAACCACGCTGGCAGACGAGTTACGCCTTGAGCAGCAAGAGCAAACGGCCACCGAGATCCACGGACATTTACGGACGGGTGGCGGATTGGGCTTCTTTAGCCTCCTCACGCATAAGCGCTGGAAGCAGTTCATTCGCGCGACCCGGGTCGACGGTGACGAGCCCAAACTCGCCGATCATTTCCTGGCAGCCAGTAAGTTTTCACGGGTCAAACTTTTTCGCAAGAACCTCGCCGTCCGCTGGGACCGGCAAATGGCCCCGTTGGGCGCAAGTGCGTCAGCTGAAATGGGAACTGAGATCGAAAAAGCCGCAATTCAGTTTTCTGGCCCCATTCGAGATTGTCTGGCGTGGCACTCACAGATCTGGAGCCCGGTGGAGAAAGAACTGAGGGAAGCCGGATTCCTGTGGGACAAATTCCTAGCGGAGCAGCCCGTGGTCGTGGGTGACGATGGTGAGTTAAGAAGACTGCGAAGTGCCGTCGCGGACTCCCTCCCGCCAATTCTTGCGGCGCGAATCGACCACTTGAAGTGGTGCGAGATGAACCTGAAGCTGGCTGAGTTGCGCGAGCGACTCACGGTGGCGGTTCGGTCGTTCCCGGGATCCCGCACTATCGGGAACCTGCTGGAAGCAGTCGAATCGTTGGATTCCAAGGCGTACCGCCGCGGCCACACACGGCTACTCGAACTGCACGAGCTCCGCTGGAACCTTCAACGCCGGAATGTTTTGCTGGCACGGCTTGAGACGGCTGCGCCGGCTTGGGCCGCGGCGATTCGGGCCCGCGCCGGTGCGCACGCAAACGCCAACGTGCCGGGAGACCCCTCGCAAGCCTGGATCTGGCGCCAGATTCAAAGCGAACTGGACCGTCGCGCCAGCGTGTCGATCGATGAGCTTCAAACCTCCATCGAACGAGCCGCTGCCCAGGTGCAGGGTACTACGATCGATCTCATTGACAACCTCGCCTGGATGTTTCAGTCGCGGAGAACTTCTCTTCCCCAAAGGCAAGCGCTCATCGGCTGGCTCGACACCATCAGGAAGATCGGCAAGGGCACAGGTCTTCGTGCGCCGCGTTTGCGCGTGGAGGCGGCCCATAAGATGACGGAGTGTTGGGGCGCCGTGCCGGTCTGGGTCATGCCCCTCTCCAGAGTGGTCGAGAACTTTGATCCAGGAAAATCGCGTTTTGATGTCGTCATTATCGATGAAGCCAGTCAAAGCGACGTCATGGCTCTCGTTGCACTTTACCTGGGTCACAACGTGATTGTTGTCGGAGACCACGAACAAGTCAGCCCGTCCGCCGTCGGACAAGAAGTCGCTGTCATTCAGAATCTAATTGACCAGTTCCTCAAGGGCATCCCGAACGCACATTTGTATGATGGCCAAACCTCAGTCTACGACTTAGCCCGTCAATCCTTTGGTGAAACGGTTAGGTTGGTCGAGCACTTTCGCTGCGTTCGCGAAATCATCCAGTTCAGCAATCAACTTTCTTACGATGGTGACATCAAAACGCTGCGCGATGCGAGCCACGTTCGACTGCGGCCTCACGTTCTTGCCTACCCCGTCATCGGCTCGACCCGGGACGGAAAGATCAACCGCCAGGAAGCCAGAGTCGTTGCGTCTCTCATCGCAGCAGCACTTGAACAGGCAGAGTACCAAACCAACGAGTTCGGATCTCCATCCAGCATTGGCGTCGTTTCCCTTGTAGGCGAGGAGCAAGCTCTGGAGATCGACCGCCTCCTGCGAACCCACCTCGCTCCCGACGCGTATGAACGGCATCGCTTGCTCTGTGGAACCTCGGCGCAATTTCAGGGAGATGAACGAGACGTGGTTTTCCTTTCCGTTGTGGACGCCCCGGCGAATGGAGCGCTCTATCTTCGTGACCAACAGATGTTCAAGCAACGATATAACGTGGCGGCCAGCCGCGCGCGAGACCAGATGTGGGTCGTTCACTCGTTGGACCCGCAAACGGACCTTCAACCCGGCGACCTGCGGCGGCGTCTCATTGAGCACGCCCAGGCACCCGAACTCCTCACTCGAACCTTCGACAACCAAGAGACGAATGTTCAGTCAGCCCTCGAACGCGATGTCATGAAGCGACTGGTTCAAGCGGGTTACCATGTAATTCCGCGGTGGAGAGTCGGCTCCATGAGCATTGATCTGGTTGTGGAAGGAAATGGAAAGCGTCTGGCCATCGAGTGCGATGGAGATCGTGACCTCCCACTCGAAGAGCTCCGCGACGACATTGAGCGCCAGTCTATGCTCGAACGCCTGGGATGGACATTCGCACGCGTGCGAGGCAGTATCTTCTTCCGCGAACCGAACCGCGCTATGGCGCCTCTGTTCGACAAGCTGCAATCGCTGGAGATTTCCAGCGTGAACCAAGGCCCTGCTTCCGACCGGGCTGGCGAATCTTCGAACCTCAGCGAATTGACCGAACGTGTCATATGCCGCGCCCATGAACTTCGTGACGAATGGTCTGCCCTTCACAACAAGCGCCGACTGCGATCTCACCTTTCTGAGTCGCTTCCGTAAGACGCTGGCAACCCACACTGAGACCGCGCCATCTCGATCTCAGTGCACCACGGGGTGTGAAGGAAAGCGGGTGCAATCCTGCCCTCATTCCTAAAGGATTGGCCGGGATCACAAGCCGAGCGGTCGCAGTGGTCGAAAGAACGCAAAACCCACACTCGGAAACCCAAACTTATCCGCATTCGCAATTCGCCGTTGAACCCAACTCAAGTTCAAATCCCGACCCAAAAAGTCGAATTCCATGTCCGCTTTTCCCAGGCGCAAACTACGACCGACCTCCCTGTAAACCATTGATTCAAAGCTACTAATGTTACCAACCATCCAAAACTAGGACGGCTCAACTCCGTCCCCGCAAGCAACTTCCGCGCCGCTCGCTTTCCTATGGTGCTCTCGAGTCCCTAGGTGTATATTGTTCCTGCTCGGAGTATTCCCCCAAGCCTTTCAGGCAGGCTCCGAGGAAGCAGTGATTCATCGGCTGAACCGTCCCAGGATCCCTGAAACGGATCGCCGTTTTTTCCCCCCAAAGTTGTAGAGAGGTCCCGGACACAAAGTGTGTTCCGGTGAATAACTTATGCCTTCTTCTCTTATCGCGGGGCGGTACGAACTCCAAGGACAACTCGGTGAGGGCGGCATGGGTGTGGTCTGGCGCGCCCTCGATGTCAAGACCGGCGGTTCCGTCGCCATCAAGCTCATGAAGGATATGTCCGATCCGGTGGCGGTCGATCTGTTCACCAAGGAATGGAGAGCCCTGGCTGAGATCTCCCACCCGAATATCGTGGAAGTTCGGGACGTCGATGTCATCGAGGAAAACGGTCAGAAAAAACCATTCTTCGTGATGCCGCTGCTGCGCGGCACCACGCTGGCTGACCTGATCGCTGACGCCAGCGCGCGCTTGACCGTGGAGCGCGTCGTGGAGATCGCGGTGCATGTGTGCCGGGGATTGCAGGCCGCGCACCAGAGAGGACTGATCCACCGGGACCTGAAGCCAAGCAACATTCTCGTGATGGAGGATGACAGCGCCAAGATCATCGACTTCGGTGTGGTGCATCTGGCGGGATCAAAGTCGGTGACCGGACAGAAGGGGACGTTCCAGTACATGTCGCCAGAGCAGGCCATGATGAGGGAGATTACCCCGGCATCGGACTTGTTCTCGATGGGGATCATCCTCTATGAGGCACTGACGCGGCGGAAACCATTCGCACGCAACACTGTCCAGGACACCATGGATGCGCTGCTCAAGTTCGTGCCACCGGCCGTGTCAGAGCTCAATCCGAACGTCAATATGTCGTTGAGCCGGGTGGTTCACAAGTGCCTGGCCAAGCAACCGATTCACCGCTTTGCGAGCGCTCGCGATCTTGCAGATGTCCTGCAAAAAGCAGTGCGCAATGAACCCGTGTTTGACACGGCCAAAATCGAGCAGCGCATCGAACGCGCGAAGGCTGCCTACAAATCTGGCGATGAAGGGTTTGCCTCTGAGATTCTGGCAGAACTTGAGGCGGAAGGTCATCTTGATCCGCGCATTACCGTGCTGCGGATGCAGATTGAGATGGCCGCAAAGGCGAAGAAAACCCGTCAACTGCTGGAGAGTGCTCGCGCGCGAATGGAGCAGGACGAAATTCCTCTGGCGCTGGACAAGATCCGTGAAGTGCTGGAGTTGGACCCTGATAATCCCGATGCGCTGGCCATGCGGCATGCCATGGAAAAGCAGCGCAATGAGGGCCAGATCGCCAGGTGGCTGGAACTTGCGCAAACGCATTTGAGCAATCGCGACTTTGGGGCAGCCCGGAATGCGGCCAAAGAAGTTCTGGCCATCAATCGTGCTGACGGGCGGGCCATGGACCTCTTGGAGAAGATCGAGTCGACGGAAACTGATGCCAAGAGAATTCGTGAGCAGAAAGAGCAGCTCTACACCTTAGCTTTGAAGGCATACCAGAACGGCGAGATCTCCACGGCTCTAAGCAAGCTCGAGCGTCTGTTCTCGGTGGCCCAGTCCAATCCGAACGCAGCGATTCCGGAACGCGAAGCTGTCTACCAGAGCTTTTACAAGGAAGTGCGGTCCGAGCGCGACACCATCCACGGCGCGCTTGAAGACGCGCAGCGCCAGTTCCGGGAAAAGAATTTTGCCGGCGCCATGGCAGTGTGCAGGGAACTTCTGGCGAAGTATCCCAACGACGGCACCTTTCACGCCTTGAAGATCCAAATTGAGGATGCGGAACGGCAGGAGTTGTCGTCGTACATGGCCGACGTTTCCCAGAGACTCGAGGCGGAGCGCGATCTTGACACGCGAGTCAATATCGCGCGGGATGCCTGCGAGCGCTACCCCAATGAAGCGCAGTTTGCACAGCAACTCAAGTTGGTACGTGAGCGGCGCGATCTGGTGAATTCCATCGTCGTCAAGGCACGGCAGTATGACGAGCGGGGGCAGTTTGCCGAAGCCATCAGCCAGTGGGACATCTTGCGCAACATTCATCCCGACTATCCCGGCATTACATTTGAGATAAAGCAGTGCAAGAAGAAGCGAGACCAGCAGGGGCGAGACGAGGAACGTTCACGACTAGTCAACGAAATTGATGGGTTGATGAAGAGCCGGGCATACGCGAAAGCCATTGAATACGCTTCTTCTGCGCTCCAGGAATTCCCCGCTGACACCGAGATCTCGGGGCTGCGAACGCTGGCGCAGCAGGGGATGGAGCGGACCAAAGAGTCGCGCCGTCTGTTCGAGGAAGGTCAACGATGCGTCACGCAGGGGGATCTGCTCAGGGGCACGGAGTTGTTGCGCAGCAGTCTGAACCTTGACCCGCGGGCACCGGGACTCCGGGATGCGGTGGTCAATGTTTTGATCGAGCGGGCACGGGCCTGCGGGGAAGACAACTGGCAAGATGCGGAGCCTCTGTGTCAGGAAGCCAGTGAACTGGACGCGAATAACCCCGCGGTTCGGGCCCTGCGTTCAAGCCTGACAGACGCCAAGCGAAAAGCGTTCGTCGTTCAATGTCTGACGGAATGCCGCTCGTTGGTGGCTGCCGGAAAAGTGAATGAGGCGACACAGCGAGTTCGCGCGGCGCGGCAAATGTACCCGAACGATGGTCGCCTGGAGCAGTACGCAGCGAGTCTCGAAAGGGAGATGAACGAACTTCTGCGCCAGGAACAAAGACGTAAAGACCAGACTGCGCTTAGCGAGAACCGGCGACTGGCGGAACAGAATCCCGATCGCGCGAACCTGCGATCTGTTTTGGAGAAATCGTATGCGATCCGCGCCCATCATCCCGACGATCCAGAGATCGCGCGGACCGTATCGGAGATAGAGCTAGCCGTCAAGAACGTGGCGCGGGTAGAGGATGTGAAACAGGTCCTGAGCGTTGAGCCGTCTCTTACCGGCACGAATGGGTGGCGAGCAACGATGGTCCAGCAAGCTCCTGGGCAGCAGGCGCCACGCAGCGCGGACAAGAAGGGTCCGCAACTGGTCGACAAAACTGCCACTGCAACGAATACAGCAAGACCGGGTGCGCGACCGAAATCCGGCTTCCACACTTTCACACTTGAGTTGGAAGCCCTTGCGCAACGCGTGCAGGGAAGGCTACTTGCGCTGGCGCGTCCTGGGGGCCAGTGGTCTGGGGTAAGGCTGGGAACCGCTGGCGCGGTCGTCATCCTGCTCCCGCTACTCGCTTATTTCGCATTTCACTTGCCGAGCAACTCAAAAAAGAGTGCGGGAACTCCGACCACAGCAACTGTCACGATTGCCACCGATCCTCCCGATTCCTTAGTTACGAGCGAAGGCAAGGCGGTCGCTAATGGCGGAGTTGCAATCGGCACAACAATCGAAGTCAGTCACATCGGCTACAAGACCAGGCAAGTACAGATTCAGCAGGATAGCGATGGGAAGGTATCGCTTGAGCCGGAGCCGTTGCACTTGTCGGTTCACGCGTCGGGAACCGCAGGAAGTGCTGAAATCGATGGGCAAAAGGTCGCCGATCTGACGGACGGCTCTTTGGAATACGCCCTAAGCCCCGACGGCACTCTGCACAAGCTGACGGTCACCGCGGATAACAAACAACTGCTCACGGTTTACGTGCAAGCTTCGCCGGGCCAACAGCCTCGAGTCACAGGCTTCGATGCGAATAACCTTCTAGCCATTACCAGCTTGGGTAACCAGGCGACACTGTATGGAGCAAGCAATCTGGGGTCGGCTCAGGTCGGCGACCAGAGCGCTGCGATCAATCCTACGGGAGCGCCGATCACGCTAACTGATCAGAACCACGATGTGGTATTCGGAAAGGGTGACGATCAAGGAAGCGCATCGATCGACATTTCCAACGCTCCTGCCCTCATGGTGCAATCGCTGAGCGGTGCAGGACGCATCTTCATCACGACGAATGCGGATAAGGCCATACTCAGCGTGGACGGATCGCCCATGCCCCGGCAGAACCGCGGATGGACCGTGAGTAAGGCACCCGGTCCTCACAAATTCACGTTATCCGCAGAGGGTTTCGAACCTCAATCGTGGACCATGGCCATACAGCGTCGTGGAGTTGTGAACAAGAACGTAAACCTACACGCCAAGGCAGCAGCCGTCCAGCCCTTGACGGCTGGCCTGAGCATCGTCGGAGGCACTCCCGGAGCAGACGTCACCCTCGATGGCAAGAACGTTGGGGAACTGGATTTAGCGGGCAGTCTCAACCTTCCGAATGCCGTGGCTCCCGGCAAACATAAGGTAGGTCTGACGAAGCCCGGCTACGAAGCGCGGGAGTTCGAAATCACGATCAGTCCCAGCGCTCCGGGCAAGCCTTTGGCCGACGCTCAAATCTCCAAGCCGGTGCTTTCGTCATCCACGGCGGGACTGGCGTTCGACGTAACGACCAAGGGAGCCACCGTAAAATTCCGCCGCGTCGGCGACGCACAATTCCGGGACGTCAATCCTTCGGAAAAGATTCAGTTGCCGCCCGGACAGTACGAGATTGTGGCGGAGGCCGCCGGGTATCAACGATTCACTACGACAGTGAACCTCGGGAAGGAAGAGGTCACCGTTCCTGTGAATTTGGGAGCAGTTCCCGACTACGAATTCGAGGACGCTCACCAGGTCTCTCATGAAGGCGCTTGGCTGAAGTCGAAGGTGCCGGGGAAGTTCATCAATCTTAAACCGGGCCTTCTGCGCGAAAATATTGTTTTTTCCCGGCCTGGCAAGACGCTTTTCTGGGATAAGAAAGTCGAGTGGATGATCGAGGATCCGGCGCATCACTCCAGAGTCCAGTATTCCCTCGAAGGCGGCAAGTTGACACGGAGGCTGGTGGTTGGACAGGACACCTCATATCAGAAAGAAGCCAAGGTCGATGCCCAGTCTGCGGGACAGAAGGATTCACTCTCTTTACACATCCGCGTTGACGCTGGACAGGTGCGGATTACCAACGATAGGGGAACTGTTCTTGACGAGTTCGCGGCTCCAGGTCAGGATTTTTCAAACGGCAGGATCGCGATTCGAAGCGATTCCCTCTTCGTTGTTCGGACGAACAACCAGTAAGGGTTCGTGACCAATTAATCACTCCGGCAGGGCCCAGGCGAACAATAACCCGCCGCTGCTCATCAACACGTACTGACGCCCGTCAAGTTCGTAGCTTGTGGGAGAACTGACAATAGCCCCCCCGGAACCCGCATGCCAGAGCGTCTTGCCGTCACTTGAATCAAGCGCCAGGAAATTTCCAGATGCGTCGCCAGTGAACGTAAGACCGGAGTCGGTCGTCAATACTCCTGCCCCTGAACCGCCCGGTCCGACTTCATGACTCCATCGGATTTTGCCTGTCTGATAGTCGATCGCTTCGATGACGCCCTTGCCCCAGACATCGTAGTCGGCGCCGGCCCAACCGTACACCCCATCTGCAGGCTTCGCGAAGTAGACGCTCCAGCTAGGGTGGGCATCCACGATGAACAAGCCGTTCTTGGTGTCAAAACTCGGGGAACGATAGTTGGTCATCCCGCCTTCGTCAGGAGCGATGAGGCGTCCGTCGGGAGCAGGCTCCTTTGCGGCATTCGGAATCGGACGGCCTTCCTTGTCGACTCCGAGTGTCCAATTCACCGGACCATATGGAACTGTTAAAAGACTCTTCCCATTTGTGCGATCGAGCACAAAAAAGTAGCCGTTGCGAGAACTCTGCATCAGCATCTTCTTTGGTTCGCCATGGAAGTCTCCATCAACGAGCACAGGAGTTTCAACTGCATCCCAATCGTGTGTGTCATGCGGAGAGACTTGGAAAGCCCACGCCAGCTTTCCCGTGTCCGGATTCAGCGCGACGATTGAGCAGGTGTAGAGATTGTCTCCCGGCCGTGTCGTACCGTTCAGCACCGGCGTGGGGTTGCCTGTCCCCCAGTAGACCAGGTTCAGATCGGGATCGTACGTTCCGGTCATCCACGTCATTCCGCCGGTGGTTTGATTCGGTGTTCCTGCTGGTGGAGTCGAATTCCATTGCCACTGCGTGGCACCGGTCTCAGGATCTATCGAGCGAATGTAGCCGGTCAGGTTGTCGAAATCTCCGGAAACACCAACTAGCACATGTTGGCCCACGACGAGAGGAGCCATGCTCGTCCAGTATCCCTTCGTCACGTCGGCCACTTGCATGTTCCAGCGAACGCTCCCATCTTTCGCGTTGAGCGAGATCAGATGAGCATCCGGGGACAAGAAGTAGAGATAGCCCTTATACATCGCGACACCGCGATGCCCGATGTGTTCGCCCGCACTGCGCGGATGGATGTAATGCCATACCTGATGGCCGGACCGGGCATCGACGGCCCATATATTTTCCGGGACGGTGAAGTAGAGAATGCCGTCCACCAGCAGAGGCGATGACTTGATCAGCGATGTCTGGTTGGTCTGGAAGGCCCAAGCCAAGCTCAGATTTTTCACGTTGGCCGGTGTAATCTGAGTCAACGCGCTGTGTCGCCTTCCGGAATAATCGCCGTGATATCCCGGCCAGCTGTCGGCTGGCGGATGCAAGAGAGTTTGTTCGTCGGCTCCCTGCGCAACTGTCCACAGGGAAAATGCCAGAGCGCAAACGAGAGTTAGTAATGCTTTCCTTAGAAAGTTCATTAGCGATCGGATCTTTGACAACGATCTCTCCGGAGAATGTGTTCGCGGCTCACTTTTTCGCCGCTCACTTTAATGTTTGCAGATACGCCATCAGGTTGTGGACGTCGCCATCGGTGTACTTGCTGAAGAGATCAACGTGGGCCTCGACCGGTGCGTCCAACTTGTAACGCACATCCCGAGTCCGCCAGGATTGATACACTCCCTCGGAGTTCGTGAGTCCAACGGTGAACTCATCGAGATATGCCAACGTTCCGGAGATCTCTTGACCTGACGCGAGCGTCACGGTGACCTTCGACTTGGCGCGCCGCGGATAGAGCATCTGCTCCTCCAATTCCAGGCCCTTGAAGCGCGAAGCTATGCCTGCAAGATCGCCGGTTGGCGAGTGACAACCAGCGCATCCGCCAGTTCCTTCGAAATATTTCTTGCCGGCGTCGGCGTTTCCGGTTTGCAGGTCCTCCGGGGCCACTCCTTTACGTCCGCCGTTTCCTCTCCGTCCGCTCTGAGCCTGCGCGGCTTTTTGTTGTGTGTGGATAAAAGCAACTAGACTGGCAATCTGTTGGTCTGTGCGATCGAATGCCGGCATTTTGTTGTCCGGGCGGCCGTTGCGGATGACCGGAGCAATCTTGTTCCCATTAACATCCGCGGCAACCAACTTCGATCGCGTTAAGTCAGGCCCGCTCTCTCCTCCGGTCGCATCGCGGCCGTGACAAAAGGAGCAGTCTTGGCGGAACAGCGACGCGCCTTGCTCGACAAGGGTTGCTGGATAACTTTTGCTCTCGCCACTGCTGCGTGGTTTGGTGCCAGGTGAACTCGGCGTGTTGTGGCTGGTCGTTTGCGCCGCGGCAAACACGCTCATCAGCAACGAGAGAACAGTTATGCCGAAGGATCGTCGGGGAAATATCATGTTCAAAGCCATCTCGTAAATGGGTTTTGGGGAGGGCACGGCTTCAGCCGTGCCGTTCAGGCCCGCAAGGCACGCGGGCTTTAGCCCCTGAGGAAATGCACGGTTTAGTCCTTTGTCCATTGTGAGACAGCTTCTCAGTGATCGCCCGCCTGCTGCTCTCGCGCATGAGGGGCCGTGCTGCCCTCGGTCATCCCCAGAACCCACTTGATGGCTTCAAAGTACATCTTGCGGATGTCGGGGTCGCTCCAGGATTCCTCGGTATGGCCCAAAGTCGAGTAGAAGACGCGGCCCTTGCCGTACATTTTGTCCCAGGCCACGGCGAAATCGTGATCGGCGCGGTGAATGCGCGGGTTGTTCTCGTAATTAAGCTTGGCCGGATCGAGACTGAGCAGAACGTGCACCTTGTCGCGCGACCATTCCTTTGGCTGATAAATTTCGTCCCACTTCACGAACGCGTGCGGAAAATGGCGTACCGCCGGAAAGTTCGAATCTTCGTTGATGATCGGAGCGTTAAACGTGGACCAGGGATGCTGATCGAACCAGCCACCGATCATCTCACCGTATTCCGGCCACTTGTAATTTGTATCGAGGGCGGCGTGAACCCCCACAAAACCTTTCCCGTCATCCTTGATGAACGACATCATGTCTTTCTTCTGATTGTCGTCCAGGTCGAGTTCGCCCGTGGTACTCACAAAAATCAGAGCATCGAAGTAGTCGAGACTCTTCGCATTCCTGCTCAGATCCTTTTTCGTGATCAGCTCGACGTCTGTGCGCAGGATAGCTTCCCACAAGCCGCTTTCACGCCCCATTTCGTAGATTGCGGCCATGCCGGCCGAGACCGAATCGTGCTCGAATCCCTTGGTCTGGCCGATGACCAGGACATGCTTGAGGTGGACCTTCTTTTCCCGTGGCGGCGGGGGCATGGAAGGATCCGTTTGGGCTGAAACGAGAGCGGGTGTAATCCAGAAAAGCAGCAAGAGAAACAACAACCGTCGAGGTTGGCGCAAGAGCATTCTCCCCAAAAGGCGATCCGCGGACCCCAGGACTCCACACAGTCCGGAATGCCGCAGGACCTTAAGGTAACATAAGCGACCTGGGATAGAATGGCGGGGTTCTTTCGAGGAGATGGACGCGCTATGCGTGTTGGGGTCTTCACTCCGTTGCTATCGAAACTTCCGCTTGAGGCGGTTCTCAAGAAACTCGCCGAGCTCAACATTCACACCGTCGAACTTGCGACCGGAAACTACGTGGGTGACGCGCACTGCAAGCTCTCCCTGCTGGAGACCCCCTCGTTGCTGTCGGACTTCAAAAAGACTCTTAGCGATCACGGCGTCAGCATCAGTGCCTTGAGCTGTCACGGCAATGCGCTGCACCCGGACAAGTCCCTCGGGCAAGTGCATCGTGACACCAGCCGCAAGACGATCCTGCTGGCCGAAAAGCTTGGGGTTCCATTGATGGTGGACTTCTCTGGTTGCCCCGGGGATTCTCCCAACGCGATTGCGCCTAACTGGATCACCTGCCCGTGGCCTCCGGACTTCCGCACGGTCCTTGATTGGCAATGGAACGAGGTGGTTGCACCCTACTGGATCGAGCATGCGAAGTTTGCCGCTGATCACGGAGTGAAGATTGCGGTCGAAATGCATCCCGGCTTCGTGGTCTACAGTCCGGAGACAATGCTCCGGCTGCGCACAATCGCGGGGAAGAACGTGGGATGCAACTTCGATCCAAGCCATCTCTTCTGGCAAAGTATCGATCCGATTGTTGCGGTCCGTGTGTTAGGTGACGCGATCTTTCACGTGCATGCAAAGGATACTCAGTTGTACCCAACAAACATGGTACGCTCCGGCGTCCTTGACACCAAACCTTACACCGACGAACGCAACCGCGCGTGGATCTTCCGCACCTGCGGCTATGGCCATGGAATTGAGTTTTGGAGCGAGCTCATTTCCACACTCCGCATGTTCGGCTACGATTACGTTGTATCGATCGAGCATGAAGACAGCCTGCTCTCGCCCGGTGAAGGTCTTACGAAGGCAGCAGACTTCCTCAACAAAATCGTGGTGCGCGAACAGCCGGCAGCTGCGTGGTGGTCCTGAAGGAACTCGAATGAAAGCGATCAAGACAGCAATTTTCGGTACCGGCTTTATGGGCCGCGTGCACCTGGAAGCGGTACGGCGAGTGGAGTCGGTGGAAGCGGCTGCCGTAGTTGGCCGAAACGCGCAGACGGCAGAACGACTAGCCGCCGGCTTCGCCATTCCGAAAACAACAACAGATTTTCGTGAAGTTCTGCGCGACGGGTCTATTGACGCGGTTCACATTTGCACTCCCAACGCGCAGCACTTCTCGATGGCGAAAGAGGCCCTGCAAGCGGGCAAGCACGTACTCTGCGAAAAGCCGTTGACCACAACGGTCGCGGAAGCCGAGGAACTGAGTTCCCTTGCCGCCAAGCAGGGCTTGCGCAATTGCGTGTGCCACAACCTGCGCTATTACCCCATGGTGCAGCAGATGCGCCGACTGCGCGAAGCCGGTGAACTTGGGGAAATTCTGGTTGTGCAAGGCACGTACTCTCAAGACTGGCTGCTGCATGACACGGATTGGAACTGGCGGGTTGATGCCAGCGCTGCCGGGGCATCCCGCTGCATGGCCGACATCGGATCCCATTTCTTCGATATGGGGGAGCACGTTACAGGACTGCGTCTCACATCGCTCTGCGCTGATCTGCAGACATTTCATGCCAAGCGGAAACAGCCGAAGCACTCTGTCGAAACTTTTGCCAACAAGCTGATGGGGCCCGAAGATTTCATTGAGACCCCAGTGACAACGGAAGATTTCGGCGCCGTCCTGTTTCGTATGGGAGCGCGTACCCGCGGCAGCATGACCGCCAGCCAGGTGTCAGCAGGCCGAAAGAACGGATTGCAAATTGAGGTTTACGGCACGAAATCTTCGGTCGCGTGGAACCAGGAACGTCCGGACGAACTCTGGCAAGGGTACCGCGATACGCCGAACTCGATTTCGGTAAAGGATCCTTCGTTGCTCGAACCTGGCGCCCGCAGTTACGCCGATCTTCCCGGCGGTCACAGCGAGGGCTACGACGACACCTTCAAGCAGGTGTTCCGCCGCTTCTATCGTTCCATCGGCGAATCAGCCGCTC
Organism: Candidatus Sulfotelmatobacter sp.; assembly: GCA_035568275.1. Classification (GTDB taxonomy): domain Bacteria; phylum Acidobacteriota; class Terriglobia; order Terriglobales; family Acidobacteriaceae; genus Sulfotelmatobacter. The sequence continues at coordinate 8,284 of DATMOO010000220.1, read as the reverse complement.
CCGATTATCCCCAGTTCGTTGACGGATTGCGCCAGATGGTGATTCTTGACGCGGTCCTAGAAAGCCATAGCAAGCGCGGGTGGGTGAATGTGCTGCCGCTTCTGGCGAGTTAAACAAAATTCCGTCAGCCTGAAATACGAGGCCTTAGCCAACGCAAGTTCTAAGAACTTGGCACGCGCACAATGTTCGAAGTGGCGGAGTCACCGTTGGCATTTGTGGCCCGCACCCGGTAGGACACTTTCTGGCCTTGCCTTATTTGCGAGTCCGAGTATTGTGTCGCGGAGGCCGGTAATTCCGCGATCCGCTGCCACGAGCCTCGCGCGGTCGAATCCTGACGCCGCTCAACTACAACGTGCTCCGGATTTCCTCCATGGACTTCCCATTCAACCGTCACCCCGCTGTCAGTTGAAGCCACAGTCAGCGAACTCGGCGCTTCAGGAAGAACTGGCCAGTCAAAGTAATCGGCATCGGCGATTGCCAGGATGCTGTCGGTGATCGGAAGCATCTCCAATGTGTCGGTTGTTCCCTTCTTCCAATTGAGCGGACGAATATCTCCAGAGACCACGTCGATGAGCACGGGGCGCTGAATGCCGGAGTTCTTCAGCGAGAGAGTCGCGTAGTAAGGAGGAAAAGAATTCCCGGCCACGCTGTGAGCCGCGATCCAATAGGCAACGATCGCTTTCCCGCTCTTCGCTCGAAAGCCGTTGCTTAGGAAAGGAAATCCGCTCTGCCGGCGGATCGCCGGCAGGTCATTGCTGGAAATCTGAATCGTGGTGTCTAGCTTCGTATCGGAAAACAGCGCGTTCGTGTTCTGCAACGCATAGTAGACCGGTCGCGGCGTGAAGTCATAGTCGTGGTTGGTCAGCCCGTGGACAATCCCGAAGTCGTCAAATTCATTCCCGTCCGTACCCGCAGCCAGAAGCCATACAAATGTTTTTACTCCCGCTGCATGGTTGTAAATCAGTCCGCGCGGTACATACTTCGCCTGCACGGATTCGTCTGAGCCTGTCCACGAAGGGATCGAGTTGAACTCATCGTCGAAGAAGGGAATGCCGTCCTTGATCCCCGGGTAACGGTTCACCAGATCCCGCAGCGCACGCGGCGACTCGTTGAGATAGGCACCGTAATCCATCGTCTCCGGATTCATATTCTGGCCGTATCCCGGATAGGTGTGGTAGGCGTAGACGTCAATCCCCTCGGCGCACTTACAGGTATCCAAAGCATGTTGCGTGAAGTCGCGTGACGGATCCGCCTGCCCGCCGTAGATCACCCTGGCTCCCGGCGTCTTGTGCACAGTGTCGACGAACGATGTGAGCAGATGACCGTACTGCTCGGGATTGCCCCATGGATTCCAGTACCCGATGTCCTGTTCATTCCACAGCGCCCAGTAATGGATTCGATCCTTAAAGTGGTCGACCATCCAGCCGACGTACTTGTTGAATGCGACTGTCTGTTCCGGCGTGAGCGGCGGCCAATAAACCGAGTACAGGCTGCGATCGTCGTTGTGAAACGAACCCGGCTCGGGAACGCTGATGTCCGGCAGCTTGCCGCTATGGGCCGTGTACATCTGGTTGCCGTAGAGCAACTGCACCTGCACATCCATCCCGTTGTCGATCAAAGAATCAACGGCATCTTCCAGCAGCGGCGATGTCGCATACACACCATGCTTCTGCTCAATCCAATCCCAACTCGTGTAGTCGGAACTGTTCTCGTACTGGCCGATGCGAACCCATTTGAACCCTGCATCGAACATGCGCGTCCACCACCACCGGTTCCAGGGCAGATAGGGATCACGGGGCAAGTCGGAGTTGATGCCGAACCCATCCTGAATCTGCGAGGTTCGCTTTGGTGGGACTTTCTCTGGAAGCTTTCGCGCGACTTGGGGAAAGGAAGGAGTTTCGAGGAAGACGATAAACAGAAGGACGGCGAAACACACGCTACGGCCTTGGTGATTACCTATCATGGACTCTCCTCGACTAACCGAAGATCGCCGTTCGCATCTCCGTCAACGAGCCACCCGCTCAGGGGCGGCCTGTGTGGCATTCGCGGCGATGGCAAGCGCGTGACGCTGGATCTTCCGGATTGCCTCCGCGATCTCGTGCATGTCCTGTTCGTCACCCAGCAGCGCAAACTGCGGAATCCAGACTGTCTCCCACGCCGCCCGTTGTGTGTGCGGAAAGCGTTGCTGCAGGAATTCGTGCTTCTCGGTTGCCTGCGAACCGCTGAGGCACTTGCGATATTCTCCGCTGCGGAAGCAATCAAGTTCATGCAGCGGCGGGTAGCTCGCCTGTGTCGGAATCCCTTCGGCATTCAGCGTGGCGATGAAATTCTCAGTCGAGATACCCGCAAATTGCCTGGCATCGACATGAAAGATGTATGCATACTGGGAATTGCGCGTGCAGCGCGGATCGCACCTCTGCGCCGTAATCCCCGGGATCTCCGCGAACAGTTTGTCGAGCAGACGGCCGTTGCGGTGGCGGTGCAGAGTCTGCTCCTCCAGTCGGCCGAGTTGCACGTTCAAAACCGCCCCCTGCCATTCGCTCAGCCGGTAATTCGATCCATAGATGAAATGGCTGTAGAACCATTCGCCGGGCATGCGTCCGCAGTCGTGTACGGAGCGGGCCTGGCACTCGAAGGTATCGTCATTCGAAATAATGATTCCGCCTTCGCCCGCTGTCATCAGCTTGCTCGACTGGAAACTGAACGTGCCTGCCTTGCCAAATGTGCCGATCTTTTTTCCGCGCCACTCGCTTCCATGCGCGTGCGCCGAATCTTCGATGAGGTGAAGACCGCATTTCTGCGCAAGCTGGCCTAAGCGATCCAGATCCGCAGGATGTCCACCCATGTGTACGGCAATGATGGCTTTCGTGCGCGGAGTGATAGCCGCCTCCGTCAATTCTGGATCGAGGCAGTAGGTTCCGGGATCGACATCCACCAAAACCGGCAAAGCATTCGCAAAGAGAACGGCGCTGGCGGTCGCGATAAACGTGAAATCGGCCACGATCACCTCATCACCCGGCCCTATGTCCAGTGCAGCAATGGTCACTTCCAGCGCGGCTGTCCCATTCGTGACGGCGATTCCGTGACGCGCGCCGTGGTATTCGGCAAACGCCTTTTCAAACTCCAGAGTCTTAGTGCCGGGCGTGCGCCACCAAACGCGGCTCTCGAGAACTTCGTTGAGGGCTCGGCGCTCGTTGTCGTCGTACTGCGGCCACAGGGGAAACGGCTTCTGTTTCGTCTTGCTACCGCCGAACAGCGCGAGTTCAGGCATGCGTTCTCCTTGATCGAACTTTGTGGCAGTCAAGTAAGGTACCTCAAAAGCATGGAGCAGTCATCGGCTTCGACCGACAACTTGCCGGCGCCAGTACAAGATTCCTATGACTGCCGTCACAAGATGCAACAAATTCCAAGGATTTCAAATCAACTTGCGATCTGCAATATTGCCAACGCGGGCTGCAAACCGGCTGTGTTGACACACGCGGATGGAGACCTTAGCATCCCTTTCTCGGCAGTTTGCCGCAGGTTCCGGAAAGCTGGAGAAGCGAGTCAACCAATGAGTCTACGAGATTTCCTGTCGAAGCAGTTCATCGATGTCATTGAGTGGGTTGAGCCCGAGGACGGGATCCTCGCCTATCAGTACCCGATGCAGGACCGTGAGATTCAGAACGGCGGTAAGCTCACCGTGCGCGAATCGCAGGCCGCGGTTTTTGTGAACGAGGGCAAAGTCGCCGACGCTTTCATGCCGGGGTTGTATACCCTCACCACGCAAACGCTGCCCATTCTGACCTACCTGCAAAACTGGGATAAAGCTTTCAAGTCTCCTTTCAAGTCGGACGTCTACTTCTTCTCCACGCGGCTGCAGACCAACCAACACTGGGGAACGCAGAACCCGATTACCATTCGCGACAAGGAATTCGGAGCGGTGCGTTTACGGGCATTCGGCATCTACAGCTACCACCTGATGAACCCGAAAGAGTTCTACACGAAGGTGAGCGGCACGCGCGACGTCTACCGTGTCGAGGATCTTGAGGGACAACTGCGCAATACCATCGTGGGCCGAATCACCGACACATTCGCAAGCAGCAATGTCCCTTTCCTGGATATGGCCGCGAACCAGGTCGCGCTCTCGGAGAAAATGGCCGCTCAATTGAAGCCTGCGTTCACCGATCTCGGCCTCTCCCTCGACAGCTTCGTCGTGGAGAACCTTTCCCTTCCCGATGAGTTGCAGAAGGTACTGGATCAGCGCATCAGCATGAACATGGTTGGCGATATGGGACGGTACACGCAGTACCAGGTCGCCCAATCCATTCCGATTGCCGCCGCCAATGAAGGTGGAGGCGCCGCCGGGATCGGCGCGGGCCTGGGAGCAGGCGTCGCTATGGGTCAGGCCATGATGGATGCGGTAAAAAAGGCCTCTGCGCCGAGCGGAGAATCGGCACCTTCTTCCGGGGGGAGCGCCGCCGGAACGGCAGCCGCGGGCACGGAAACGAAGTTCTGCCTCAACTGCGGCAAGCCGATTCCCAAGGTTGCGAAATTCTGTCCTGCGTGCGGACAGGCTCAGCCATAGTCCCAGACGCCATGAGCGGAATCGAATGGGTCATCGACGCGCACGGCTGCTCGGCTGAGTCGCTGAGCAGTTCCGCGCTTCTCGACGAGTTGTTCCAGGGGATTATTTCCGCGATGCACCTGCGCCCCGTCGGTCCGACTCAGTGGCATCAGTTTCCGAATACCGGCGGCATTACCGGCCTCTGTTTGCTCGCCGAGTCTCATCTCGCGTGTCATACCTTCCCGGAGTTTGGTTCTCTGTGCCTCAACGTCTTTTGCTGCGTGCCGCGCGAAGCCTGGGAGTTCGCTCCTGCTCTAAAGACAATGTTCGGCGCCACCTCGGTCAGCGTGCGCACGGTGATGAGATCTTATGGCGAAGAGAATGGCGCGAACCTCGAGGGCTCCAGAGAAATCTCGCCGGCGGAGAGTCGAAGATGACTCACCCGGCCGCGAATTGCCCCGACTGCGGAGCCAAGATCGTCTTTCGTTGGTCAAGCAGCGTTCAGACCGTCTGCGAATACTGCAAATCCATCCTAATCCGCACCGATGTGGACTTGAAAAAAGTCGGCCAGGTCGCTGACCTTCCACCAAATAGTTCTCCCATTCAGATCGGCACTGAGGGCGTGTACAACCATCATCCTTTTCTGGCTGTCGGACGAATTATTTACGAGTACGACCAAGGCACATGGAACGAGTGGCACCTGGTAATGAATAATGGCAGCGCCTGGCTCTCGGATGCGCAGGACAACTACGTCGTCACCTTCGCCGCGCCTGGCCGCAAGCTGCCGCCATCGGCCAAGGTTAGCGAACCATATGTGTGGGACAACGAAGTCTACACGGTCAGCACCATCACCCAGGCTCACTACCGCGGCGTCGAAGGAGAGCTGCCTTTTCAATACTGGGACAAAGCAGACGTAGTGTTCATCGACCTGATGTCGGAGCATGGGAAATTCGCAACGCTCGACTACAGCGACGAAGCCCCGGTTCTATATCTTGGTGAGTCCGTCGAGTTTGAAGACTTGAAGCTCAAAAACCTGCGCACTTTCGAGGGATGGTAGTGAGCACCGGAGGCCCCAACCCGCCGTCCACGCCGCATGTGAAGGCGATGAACTGCCCGGGCTGCGGTGCCGCCCTTAACCTCCGTTCGTTTACGCAGGCGGTCACGGTGGTTTGCGATTCCTGCCACTCGATCCTCGATGCGCAAGATCCACAACTGAAAGTTCTTCAACAATTCAAGAAGGCGACGGGTGAAGATCCACCGCTCATCCCGCTGGGAAGTCGTGGCAAGATTCGCGGAACCGCGTACGAAGCCGTCGGTTTCCAGCGGCGTACGATTCACGTGGAGGGCATTCCCTACAGTTGGCATGAGTATGTACTCTTCAATCCTTATAAAGGATTTCGCTATCTCACCGAGTACAACGGCCACTGGAACGACACCGCGACTCTGAGAGCTCTGCCCACGCTGAACCCCTACGTTGGCCAGGTGTCGGTGGCCTATCTGGGCGAAACCTACCGACACTTTCAAACGGCGCAAGCATCGACCACTTTTGTCCTCGGTGAATTCCCCTGGCAAGTTCGGGTAGGTGAAGCCAACGAGGTAACAGACTACATTTCTCCGCCCCGCGTGCTCTCGAGCGAGCGATCGGGCAACGAAGTTACCTGGTCGATGGGTGAGTATATTTCGGGACGCGATATCTGGAAGACTTTTGCACTGCCCGGCGATCCGCCGGCGCCCATAGGCGTCTATGAAAATCAACCTTCTCCTTTCAGCACCAACACGAAAGCGATATGGACGATCTTTGGCGCATTCGCCATCTTTTTGTTAATCATGATGGTCGGATTCGCCTCATCCGCGCGCGACGAGGAGGCCTTTCAAGGGGCCTACATCTTCGACACGAGCGCTCGCGGCGAGGCCTCATTCGTCACCGACCCGTTTGAGTTGAAGGGACGTACATCGACTCTTGAGCTGTCCACTACCACGAATGTCGACAACAACTGGATATATCTAAACTATGCCCTGATCAATCAGGACACGGGGCAGGCTTACGATTTTGGCCGGGAAGTCAGCTACTACCATGGCCATGATTCAGATGGCTCATGGACGGAAGGCAGCCGCAGCGACAGCGTCGCGATTCCCAGCGTACCCCCGGGAACATACTTTCTCCGGGTTGAGCCCGAATCCGACTCCGGCCATGGAACGATTCATTACGAAATCACGGCCAAGCGAGATGTTCCGCAGTTCAGTTTTTTCGGAATCGCTCTGCTGGCGCTGCTAGTGCCAGCCGCGCTGATCACCTGGCGCTCAATCAATTTCGAACATTTGCGTTGGGCGGAAAGCGACCATGCGCCCATGGAAAGCAACACTGGCGGAGATGACGACTGATGAGAAACCTTTACATGATTTACGGGGTGATTGTTCTTGGACTCCTCGGCATGTCTGAATACCGCGGCTGGAGCCTCGCCTCCGTCAACGAAGTCAAGAACGTTCCTCGCTCCGTGCGCGACAACCCCGGCTCGTACCGCTCCGTTTATGCCGTCTATCACCATTACACAGGAGGCAAGTAAATGGGCATCCAGGCTACTAACGTCGTAAATGCCATCATCTACGCGACGATCGGAATCGTGATCTTTGCGGGCGCGTTCCTGGTCCTCGACAAAGTGACCCCGTACAACTTGTGGAAGGAAATCGTACAGGAGCACAACACCGCTCTGGCGCTGCTGCTCGGAGCGATGTCTCTCGGAATCTGCATTATCATTGCCGCGGCAGTCCACTAACTTGGGGATCCTGCTTTTCATCACGGTCTTGCTGATCGCGGCCTGTGGGCTCATCTACGAGCTCATCGCGGGCACATTGGCCAGCTATCTTCTGGGCGACAGCGTTCTTCAATTCTCTACCATCATCGGCTGTTACCTGTTTGCCATGGGGATCGGCAGCGCGCTCTCGCGCTACATCGATCGTGGACTCGCCTACCGTTTCGTATGGATCGAGTTGCTGCTTGGAGTGATTGGCGGTTGTTCGTCTGCCCTGCTGTTCCTGGCGTTCGCCTACACCCAGGGTTTCGAGCTTCTGATGTATTCGCTTGTGGTCGTGATTGGAATCCTCGTGGGCCTTGAGATTCCGCTTCTGATGCGGCTGGTGCGCGGCCGCTACCACTTTCGGGATGTTGTAGCGCACGTGCTCACCTTCGACTATCTCGGCGCTCTCGGCGCATCCCTTCTGTTCCCCATCCTGCTGGTGCCCTATCTCGGACTGGTTCGCTCTGCGATGGTCTTCGGAGTGATCAACGTTCTCGTAGCCTTGTGGAGCACTTTTCTGTTCGCCAGCCAGATCGCCACGGTGCGAACGCTGCGCTCGCTCTGCGTAGTAGTTCTTTGCGGACTCGTTGTGGGTCTGGCAGAAGCGAAGCGCATCACCGCCGCAGCCGAAGACAACATCTACGCCGACGAGATCATCTTCTCCCGGGACACTCGTTATCAGCACATCGTTCTCACTCGGTTCAAGGATGACATCCGGCTTTTTCTCAGCAGCCATCTGCAGTTCAGTTCACGCGATGAGTATCGCTATCACGAGGCGCTGATCCATCCCGGGCTGTCGGCGATTCCAGTTCCCCGTCACGTTCTGGTGCTCGGCGGAGGAGACGGATTGGCCGTCCGCGAAATTCTAAAGTACCCGCAAATCGAGAGCGTAACCCTGGTTGATCTCGATCCAGAAATGACCAAGCTGTTCTCCACCAACCCC
>DATMOO010000219.1:0-2147 GCA_035568275.1 Candidatus Sulfotelmatobacter sp. | reverse complement strand
TCAGGAACATCAAAGCGAACTGGCGTAATCGAAGGTGGGGTTTCGGCAGAACTGCTAAGCCTTAGCGATCCAGCCATTCCAGTCACGACCATTCCGGTCAGAAATCCACGGCGCGACAGCATAGGCGAATCATTCTATTCGCGCGGAATCTTCGTCAGCAATACGATGGCAAAGGCGGAAGTAGCTTTAAGCACGGACGGCTGGCCCACCTGATCTAATTCTGGCGAACCATAAGCCCGTCCTAACTCGCGGAGGAATCTGTGATCGAACAACTGATTCTGAATCAGTTGCTCAGTCTGTAGGGGAGGGCCGCTTGGCGAGGTCAAGCGGGCAGGGGCAGGTCCATTTGCTTCTCAGCCAAGCGCTGAGGCGAATATTTCTTGAGAAACGCTCTCCCAAATTCGTTCACAGCTCGCGAATCCTGATCCGTCCTCATGATCAAGGAGGTCTCAAACGACAGTGACTTGTCGGAGAGGGGCTTTATTAAGACGCCGTCGTGACAGCCCAAGCACGGCGGCTCCGCAAAGATGGCAATACCGGCGTGTTGGGACACTAAGTAGACCGCTTGTTGCGCAGTGAACGTGTCGTGAGCATCTCTCGGAGCAATCGCTTCAAGGTGCGCTGTTTCGAGGATCGCGTCATAGATCACGGGGTGAACCTGTCTTGCGAAGACAATCCAATCGTCCTGGGCTAGATCTCGGAGGGTCAAACGTTCCTTGCCAGCGGCAGGATGATCCTCTGAAAGGGCGGCGTAAAGGGGCGCCCGCGCAAATGGTACCGCAGTGATCTGACCGTCTTCAGGCGGTGCCGTCACGAGGGCCAGACTGAGTTCGCCGGCCAAGACGCTTCGGACCAGTTCCATCGCGAAGCGTGTAGCAAGACGCACTCTAAGCTTGGGGTATAGAGGAAGACGTATCGCAAGAATGGTGGAAATCCAATCCTGATTGGCGTGATGCGAATGGCCCACCATCAAGACGCTCTCACTTCCTTCGTGAGCAGCACGAGCGAGGTGAATTGCCCGTTCGGTGTGAAACAGGGCAGAGCGCGCCTCTTCCACAAAGGCGCGCCCGGCATCGGTGATGTCCACAATCCGGCCCTTTTCGCGAACGAAGAGGCGCAGTTGATACTGCTCTTCGAGTTCTGTGATTTGCTTGCTGAGCGCTGGTTGGCTGATGTGCAGTATGTGGGCGGCCCGTGTGAAGTTCAGCTCTGCCGCCAGGACAACGACCGCCTGCAGGTAACGGCCTTCAACGTTGGGAAACACTTCTCACCCCACGCTTTCCGGTAAAGTTGCGAGACAGATCCGCGACCCGCCTTCTAAATGGACCTTCCTTTCCCTTGCCTGCCGCCGACTTTAACTCAATTCAGGTTCGGCAACCACATTCTTGATAAGGCTGGTCGGAACTCCGACCGCGTAGGTCGCAAATCGGCATCAGGCGGGCGGTCTAGCGCTCAGGACCTAATTTCGACTCCGGCGGGGCTGGCCGAAATCCCGACCAGGGTTCGACACATTACGGACAGGAGCCGTTCTGGTTAGACCCCACCGAGGCGTGTGACTGTGGCCTCGGCGCTGAACATCCACGTCGGCAAAGCGCAGATCGTGTCATTCGGCAGTTCGCAGAATATTTGCTCTCCATTGCGATTCTTCACACGCCGGCGTACGCGCAAGGATGAGCCAAATAGCGGATGCCAACGGTAGTGGACGGTTACTGTCTCCGAACGATGTGCATCATGTTTCTGGTTCGCCTGGAACCGGTAAGAGTCATCTCGCGCAAGCGATCCGACATGCTGCCATTCCGCAGGGCTATCGTGTGTTATACCGCGAGACTCACATCTTGCTCGATGAACTCGCCGAAACCACTATCGATGGAACTCGCAAAGAACATTTTGAAATACGACAACAGCATGTCGAGCAAGTCCTTTCTGCTCTCGTAAAAGTTGCAAAAATCCGTTCCCCAAGGCCGGTCTCCCACTACGCTGATACCTGATCTTCTCATCTCATTGGCTAATGCCATTGACGTTCCCCCCACTTTGAAGAGTACACTTCCCCGGCTGAAATCAATCTCCAATAGCCGCCCGGATGTATAAGTTCTCAGCTATTGTGTAGTGAAGGTTCTTATCGGACTGCTTACTCCGTCGCTCTTGCC
>DATMOO010000218.1:0-22379 GCA_035568275.1 Candidatus Sulfotelmatobacter sp. | reverse complement strand
GTCCGCGAACTCAACGAGCAGGAAGACCGCGTCCAATCGCTGCGGAAAGAAATCACCGAAATGCAGCAAAAGCGCGATGCAGCGCAGAGCGCCCTGACCATGATGATCGAAAACCTGCAAATGGAGGCGACCCTATAGATTACGGATTGAAAAGCCCGGCAGCCTAGCTGAAATCTAAATCTGAAATCTGAAATCTGAAATCTATCTTCCCGCCTTCGGCCCCGCCGCCCTGACCTCTGGCGGCGCATCGAAGTGTTCGAAGTTCTTCGCAAAACGGTTGCGCAAATCCTCAGCGGCTGTGTCATAAGCCGCTTTGTCATGCCAGGCATTGCGCGGATTCAACACCTGCGTCGGAACTCCGTGGCAGAACTTCGGAATGCTGAATCCAAACGTGGGCTCGATTTCGAATTCCTGGCGGATCAGTTCTCCTTCGACTGCCGCATCCACCATCGCCCGCGTGTAGGGAATGCTCATGCGCCTGCCTACACCATACGGCCCGCCCTGCCAGCCGGTGTTCACCAGCCAACACTGCGCGTTGTGCTCACGCAGTCGGCGCCCCAGCATCTCTGCGTACGTCTTAGGTGGCAGTGGTAGAAACGGCGACCCAAAGCACGTGGAGAAAGTCGCAGTCGGTTCCTTGACGCCTGCTTCGGTTCCCGCAACTTTCGCGGTATAACCCGACATGAAGTGATACATCGCCTGTTCCGGCGTCAGCTTCGAAATCGGAGGCAGCACCCCAAACGCATCCGCGGTCAAGAACACAACATTCTTCGGATGCCCGCCGATCCCAGGAATCACAGCATTGTCAATAAACTCCACCGGATACGCCGCCCGCGTGTTCTCCGTCTTGCTATCGTCATCGTAGTCCGGAACGCGCGTGTGTGAATCGAGCGTGACGTTCTCCAGAACGCAGCCGAATCGTAACGCATTCCAGATCTGCGGCTCGTTCTGCTTCGACAGCTTGATGCACTTTGCGTAGCACCCGCCCTCGAAGTTGAACACACCATCGGCACTCCATCCGTGCTCGTCGTCGCCTATCAGATCGCGCGACGGATCCGCCGACAGCGTTGTCTTGCCCGTTCCCGACAGCCCGAAGAAAAGCGCGCTCACTCCGTTGTGCCCCACGTTGGCCGAGCAGTGCATGGGAAACACATTACGCGGCGGCAACAGAAAATTCATCACGCTGAAAATCGATTTCTTCATCTCGCCGGCATACGAAGTCCCGCCGATCAACACCGTGCGCCGCATGAAATTCAGCAGAATAAAAACTTCGGAATTAACTCCGTCGCGCTTCGGATCAGCTTTGAACTCCGGCGCAGAAATAACTGTGAACTCAGGATGATGGCTCCTTAGCTCTTCCATCGTCGGACGCAGGAATAGCTGCCGCACAAACAGGTTGTGCCACGCGTATTCGTTCACGATGCGCACCGGAAGCCGGTAAGCCGGATCCGCGCCGCAATAGAGGTCCTGCACGTATAGTTCGCGCCCGCGCAGGTGCTCCATCACCCGCGCGTAAAGTGCATCGAATTTTTCCGGTTCGAACGGCGCGTTCACCGCACCCCAGGCGACGGTGTGCTCCGTCATCTCGTCTTTGACGACAAACTTGTCTCTCGGAGACCGGCCCGTTCGGTTCGTATATCCGACAATTGCGCCATTGGAGGCCAGCTTCGCCTCGTTGCGCCGGATGGAGTGCTCCACCAGGAGTGCCGGGGACAGGTTGAAGTGCGTTCGACCTTCGCTCAGCAACTCGGCTACGTCGCTGACGTGCATGGTGGTAGCCATGGGGGAAATCTCCTGGGAAGAGGCAAAATGGGACACGAAGCCAAAAACGTTCTATTCTGCCTCAAAAACATTGGCCTTGCCAAGGAACCGGGTCACACTTCCGCTCTTTTCCTTAAGCAAAACGATATTGCTGTTGATTGAAAGAATCACTTAGAACAGATGCCATCAAGCCCGATTGCGGTTGTCGTAGAGACGTAGCTTGCTACGTCTTTGCCGGCGCCCTCCGAGGAGTGCGGGCGCTAGAACTATTCGGAAGTTTTGTAGCCGCATGCCGTGCGGCAAGGCTCGCAATAGAAGAGTCCGTCATTGCAAAGGCGCACGTCAATCACGGACTGGCACAAACAGCAATACTTCTCACACTGGCAATCCCTTTCGCATTGCTCGCACTGCGCGCAGCGATATTTGGCGGTCCCGGTTCCGGTGCTCATGACTCTACTGTATCGCTCGTTCATGAGGGGCGGAAACGTGACATCGGTAACAAAAGAAGGGGTCAGAGGTCAGAGATCAGGGAAGACGAAGTGCCGAGTTCGCGAGCGATCGCAAGCCGCAGACATTTCGTAGAAGCAACATCTGGCACCGCTGTCTCCTCAGCCCACTGATCCCTGATCCCTGACCCCTGTTCTCCGTACCCTATAATTCCAACCAATGACTTTCCAACATCTTCTGGATGGCGCCGAGTTCCTCAGCCAAAGCGGGAACCCGGACGTCACCGGTGTGGAGTACGACTCGCGGCATGTGAAGCCAGGATCGGTTTTTGTGGCGATGCATGGCGAGAGTTCCGATGGGAATCGTTTCATCGATCAGGCGATTCAGGCAGGAGCCGTCGCCATCGTCACCGACTCTCCGGCAGAAAAACCGCGCGAGGGAGTCGCGTGGGCCTTGGTTCCTCATGGGCGTCGAGCGCTGGCGCGCATCAGCGAGAATTTTTACAAACGTCCCGCCGAGCGCATCGCCGTCACCGGAATCACTGGAACCAACGGCAAGAGCACCACAGCCTTTCTAGTCGAGTCGATTCTCTCCGCCGCCGGCCGCAAGAGCGCGCTCATCGGCACCATCGAATATCACGTTGCGGGCAAAGTCTATCCCGCTCCTCACACCACCCCGGAAGCGCTGGAACTGGCACGCCTTTTCCACGAGGCCTTAGGCCAAGGCGCCACCGACGCAGTCATGGAAGTTTCCTCCCACGCGCTCGCTCAGCAGCGGGTGTTTGGCGTGCCCTTCGATGTTGCCGTATTCACGAACTTGACGCGCGACCATCTCGACTATCACCAGACAATGGAACAGTACTTCCACGCCAAGCGTGTACTTTTCGAAGGCTGCGGCACCGATCCCCCTCGCGCCGTCGTCACCAATCTCGATGATGAATACGGAGCGCAATTAGCCGGCTTCAGCCGCAAGCGCAGTCGCACTGTACTGACCTACGGCTGGGACCGCGGCGACTTCCACGCCGATAAGCCAGAGGTCACGCCGCGCGGCACGCGCTTCGACATGATCACTCTCAATGAGAAGCTTGCGATCTTCTCCCCCCTCATCGGGCGCGTGAACGTGTACAACATCTTGGCGGCAGCCGGCGCCGCCTTTGCTCGCGGTTGTTCGACCGAGGCGATTTCTCTCGGCATTGCCGCCCTGACCCATGTCCCCGGCCGATTTCAACGCGTCGACAATGGCCAGCCCTTCACCGTAGTCGTGGATTACGCCCACACCGACGACGCACTCCGCAATCTGACGACTCTCGCTCGGGAATTTGTTTCCCGCGCCGGTGCAGGAGCGAGGGTCATCACGTTGTTCGGTTGCGGCGGTGATCGCGATCGCGCCAAGCGCCCCCTGATGGGAGAGGCCGCTGGACGCGGCAGTGATTTCGTCGTGCTCACCTCCGATAATCCGCGCAGCGAAGATCCCCGCGCCATCATTAACGACGCCCTAGTCGGTCTGCAAAAGACCGGGACGAAATACGTTGTCGAAGCCGACCGGCGCAAGGCGATTGGCCTCGCCATCGGTGAAGCACGTCCCGGAGACATCGTCCTGCTGGCGGGTAAAGGCCATGAGAAGGTGCAAGTCACGCGCGAAGGTTCTAATCCATTCGACGATGTAGAAGTGGCAAAAGCAGTTCTGCGCGCCTCCGGATTCGATAATGTGTAGCGCCGGCATCCTTTCGGCTTCGCTCAGGGCAGGCTCTGCCGGCTGTCGCGAGGGCGTCTCGCCCTCGCACCGGGGAGCGTTCACCATGCAGCAATAAAGGAAATTGAATGAAACTGCCGCTCTCAAAAATCGCCGACTTTATCTCGGCCCACGGCGATTTTCCGCACGAAGAAATCGCGCTCGGATATTCCATCGACTCCCGCACCGTCGGACCAGGAGAACTCTTCTTCGCCGTGAAAGGTGAGCGCCTAGACGGTCACGACTTTGTCGGCGCCGCCCTGGCACGCGGCGCTGTGGCAGCCGTGGTACGCAAAGATCAACTGCATCGCTTTCCCGGCAACATGAAGTTGCTGCCCGTCGACGACACCTTGATCGCTCTGCAAACTCTCGCCACGGCCGTCCGAAAGCTCTGGGGAAAGCCCCTGATCGGCGTCACTGGTTCCGCGGGCAAGACCACAACCAAGGAAGCCATCGCACACGTGCTCGCCTCGAAGTTCCGCGTGTTGAAGTCGGAAGGAAACTTCAACAATCATTTCGGCCTGCCGTTGATGCTGCTGAAACTCGAACCTGAGCACGATTTGGCGGTTATCGAAATGGGCATGTCGCACGCGGGAGAAATCCGCGCCCTCGCCAAGATCGCTCATCCTGAAATTGGCGTCGTCACCAACGTTGCTCCGGTGCATCTGGAATTTTTCGATTCGCTGGCCGGAATCGCTCGCGCGAAATATGAGCTGATCGAATCTCTCCCCTCGAACGGAACGGCCGTGCTTAACGCAGATGACGAATACGTCTCTCACTTCGGCCGCGATTATAAGGGCAGGGTCATCAAGTACGGAACCACCTTTGCCGCAGACGTCTCCGCCGAGAACGTGCAATCGAAGGGCGCGGAAGGTTCCGAGTTCGACGTCGTCGTTGCGGGAACTCGCCACTATACGCATTTACCGCTCGTTGGAGAGCACAACGTTCTGAACGCGCTCGCCGCCGTCGCGGTCTCGATCGCCTGCGGCATAAAGGCTTCCGACGCCATCGCTGCTCTTGCGACGCTCAAGCCGGCCGACAAGCGCGGGCAGGTTCTCCAGTTGGGTAACATCACCGTCATCAACGATTGCTACAATTCCAATCCAAAGGCGCTCAAGGCCATGGTCGACGCTCTCTGTGCGATGAAGGCGGCGCGGCGCATCGTCGTCGCCGGTGAGATGCTCGAGCTTGGTCCGGCAGCAGAAGCACTGCATCGCGAGTCTGGAAGTCACATGGGCGAGAAGAAGATCGATGTGCTCATCGGTGTTCGCGGTCTGGCACACGCCTTGGTCGATGGCGCGCAGCAAGCAGGCATGCGCGCCGAGTTTGTCGCTACGCCAGAAGAGGCAGGAGAGTGGCTGGCGCGAGAGACACGCGATGGAGACGTGGTTTTGCTGAAAGCTTCTCGCGGCGTAAAACTCGAAAGAGCGTTGGAGACTTGGCAGGCAAAGCGCGGACGCTGAAAAATATCCGTTTAGTCAACGTAATAGCTGAAGGCTGACGGCGCAAAGCTGACGGCTGCATTCGGAGGCTGATTGCTCTACTGGCTGTTGTTCCTGAAGCTGCAACACTACGTTGCGCCCTTCCGCATTTTCCGTTATGTCACCTTCCGCACGGCTTTCGCCAGCCTCACCGCGCTTTTCACCGCGCTGATTGTCGGACCGCTCGTCATCGGCCGCCTGCGTGATTTCCAGATCGGCCAGTACATTCGCGAAGAAGGCCCAAAAGCTCATCAGAAGAAAGCCGGCACGCCCACCATGGGAGGCCTGCTGATCGTTATTGCCATTATCGTCCCCACATTGCTCTGGGCCGATTTGAGTAATCGCTTCATCTGGATCGCCGTATTCTCCACCGTCGCCTACGCGGCCATCGGATTCACCGACGACTACACCAAGGTGACGCATCGCCGCAACCTCGGTCTGACCGCGCGCGCGAAGCTTGGACTGCAACTCGCCACCGGTCTTGTGATCGCGTCCATGTTGATCGCCATGCAGACCTACAACATGTATTCGACGAAGCTGATCGTGCCTTTCTTTAAGCAATTTCATCCCGATCTTGTGCTGTCGAATCTCGAGCGCTTTCCCCATCTTTGGCCTCTCGCGTTCCTGCCCTTTATGGTGTTCGTCACGTTGGTGATTACCTTCTCGAGTAATGCGGTAAATCTGACCGATGGCCTCGATGGCTTGGCGATCGGATGCACCGTAATTGCGGCCGGAGCTCTAACGGTGCTGACCTACGTGAGCGGTCATGCAACCTTTGCGACGTATCTGGAGTTGCAGCGCATGCCCCAGGTGGCAGAGCTAACGATCTTCTGCGGAGCCATGGTCGGATCGTCGATCGGCTTTCTCTGGTACAACGCGCATCCCGCAGAAGTTTTCATGGGCGACGTCGGCTCGCTCGCGCTGGGCGGGGCGATCGGCACGGTGGCTGTCATGATCAAGCAGGAACTCCTGCTGCCATTCATCGGCGGAGTCTTCGTGATCGAGGCTTTATCGGTGATTCTGCAAGTCGGTTCCTACAAACTACGCAAGAAACGCATCTTCAAAATGGCCCCCCTGCATCATCATTTCGAACTGATGGGATGGTCAGAGTCGAAAATCATTGTGCGCTTCTGGATCGCATCCCTGATCTTCGCATTGTTCGCTCTGACGACGCTGAAACTGAGATAGAAGCCACGGATTTTCACGGATAAGAGCTCTTGACTCTTTTCTTGGTTATCCGTGGAAATCCGTGGGATCCGTGGCCAAAGATTTTTGTTTTCTCCGTGTCTCTGGAACTCTGTGGTGAAATAGGGTTAGATGGAACTGAACGGAAAGCGCGCATTAGTGGTTGGTCTCGGGAAGTCCGGGGTGGCGTCTGCCCTGTTCATGAAAGCGCACGGTGCCCGAGTCACCGTCTCCGACACCAAGAGCGGCGACGAACTCCGCAACGAAATTCCGGTATTACTCGATCACGGCATCACCGTCGAAACCGGAGGCCATGGCGACCGCACCTTTCGCGGCCAGGACCTGATCGTGGTCAGCCCTGGAGTCCCCGTCGATGCACCACCCCTAATACAAGCCCGATCACTCGGTGAAACGGTAATCGGCGAGATCGAACTCGCGGCTCAGTTTCTGCCCGGTCCAATCGTCGCGATCACCGGATCAAACGGCAAGACAACCACGACTACACTCACGGGCGAGATCATGACGGCTGCCGGTCTTCCGACGCTCGTCGGAGGCAATATCGGTACTCCCGCTATTTCGCTGGCCGAGCGCGCCAAACCTGAAACAGTCATCGTCCTCGAGATTTCGAGCTTCCAACTGGAGACCATTCAAACCTTTCGCCCGAAGATTGCCGTCGTGCTGAACGTCACGCCCGACCATCTGGATCGCCACCGCACCTTCGAGATTTACACCGATGCCAAGGCGAGAATTTTTGAAAACCAGCAGGGAAAAGATTTCGCCGTGCTGAACGCCGACGACCCGACCTGTGTTGCGATGGGCGCTCGCACCCGCGCGCAGGTTTTCTGGTTCAGCCGGCAGAAAGAAGTTCAGCAGGGTGCCTGGGTGCGCGACGGGAACGTCGTCTTCCGCGACTCCCAAGGTCAACGCGAGATCCTTCAGGTTTCCGAGATTCCGCTCAAGGGCGCGCACAACCTGGAAAACGTTCTGGCCGCCGTCTGTACCTGTGTCCTGATGGGATGCTCGCCCGAGAAAGTCCGCGGGGCCGTGCGGGATTTCAAGGCAGTCGAACACCGGTTGGAGTTCGTGGCCACAATCGGTGGTGTCGACTATTACAACGATTCCAAGGCCACGAATGTCGATGCCACCATCAAGGCACTGGAGTCGTTCCCGGCGAATATCCACCTCATCCTCGGCGGCAAGGACAAGGGCAGCGACTACACCGTGCTCAACGACCTGATCCGCCAGCGCGTGAAGCGAATCTACACAATCGGTGCCGCGGCTGCCAAGATCGAATCGCAACTGAAGGGAGCAGAGATCGTGCACGCCGAAACCCTGGAGAACGCAATCCGCAAAGCCCATGCCACAGCCCAGCCGGGCGACGTAGTTCTGCTCGCACCCGCCTGCGCCAGCTTCGACCAGTTCAAGAATTACGAGCACCGCGGGAAGGGGTTCAAAGACATCGTGAGGGGACTGTCGGATGCCGCAAGAGCGTGACACCTAGATTTGTCCCGAGCCAAGGCAGGCGCACACTCATCATTTTTCCCTCGCGGCGTACCAATCGGCGTTGATTCCAGCGAATTTCTTCCATCTCTCGGGAAGATCCTCGACCGGGTAGATGGCCGAGACGGGGCAAGCAGGGACGCATGCGCCGCAGTCGATACACTCATCCGGATCAATGTAGAGTTGTGCCGCCTCGGAAAATCCTGCTTCATCCTTCCGCGGATGGATGCAGTCACATGGACACACATCCACACAAGCTGTGTCTTTTGTACCGCTACACGGTTCTGCAATGACGTAAGCCATGCCACCCTCCCGGATTCAAACGAACGAACCTTACCGTCGGCGACAATTATCCGAAGTGCTACGTGAGCCATCCGCCGAGGTGTGAAGAATACTGAGTGGTAGCGGCGCGCTTCCATGACTTAAGTCACGGAAACTCCAAAAAGTTGACTCGTCATTCGTTTCTGGTGATTTCTTCTCGGAGAGCGGCTAAGGAGGGAATGTTGATCATCCGCCGCTTCATCTCAATGAGACCAGCCCCATGCAAGCGTCCGAGATTCCTAGAGACGAGTTCGCGGACTGTACCTAGTCGGGCTGCCAGTTCTTCATTGTTCTCAAGAAGGTCGAACTGAACTCCCTTCGAAGTCTGGCGCCCGCTCTCAGCTGCGAGCCGCAAAAGGTGTGCGATCAGACGCGCGCGAACGGTAGAAAAAGACAGGTCCTCAACCAGACTCACGAGGCGGCGCAGTCGATGTCCCAGGACCTTAAAGACTTTGAGAGAGAGTTCTGGATTCTGCAGGCAAATTCTTTTGAAATCATCAGCCGGAAGTCGGAGAACGACGACATCGCTGGCGGCCTCCGCGCTCGCCGGATACCGACCACCGTCAAAGACCGGTACTTCAGCGAGAGAATTTCCTCTCCGTTCTATGCCGATCAGCTGTTGTCTTCCGTTCGCGGCCGACTGGATGATCTTTACGGACCCTGCCTCGACGATCAGAAGTTCATGGCAAGGGTCGCCCTCAGAAAAAATCGTGGCTCCTCGTTCATATCGCAGACGGCTCACGTTTTCTGCGACCACAGCGAGTTCCGGATCGGACAGGTCTGTGAAGAGCGGCAGCCTGCGGAGAGTACTAACCAAATCCGATTTCGGTGGCGCCATTGGCCACCAATTCTAGAGGGTGGTGGCAATCCTGCCAAAACCAGTGCGCGAACCAAAACAATCAACAATCAAACTTCAACAATCAACAATCTCATCTCCGCTCCGTGGTGAAATAAGTGTCCCATGGCGAAGCGCGTCAGTGTCGATCGGTGGCTGTTTACGGTCACAATGCTGTTGGTATTCCTGGGCCTCGTGATGGTGTTCTCGGCCTCCGCGGTCATGGCGCGCGAGCGTTTCGGATCGCCATACGCGTTCCTGTCGAAGCAGTTGATCTGGGCTGTCGCCGGACTCGCCGCGATGGTCATCACCATGCGTCTGGACTACCGCCGCTACAAGCATCCCGCGCTGGTTTTCTCGCTGATGGGCCTGACCACCCTGCTCCTGATCTCGGTCTTCTTTCTTGATCGCTCGCACAATACGCACCGATGGATTCACGCCGGGGGATTTTCCCTCCAGCCTTCCGAACTCGCCAAGCCGGTGTTGATCCTGTTCCTCGCTTACTTTCTCGAAGGCCGTGCCAAGGCCATCGATGACGTGCGCAACACATTGTTGCCAGCCGCTGCGCCAGTACTCGTTCTCCTGGGACTCATCGTCCTGGAACCCGATCTCGGCACCGCCATCGCTTGCGCCGGAATCGCCGCCTGTGTGTTTTATGTCGCGGGTATGCGGATGCGCTACTTCGGATACGCTTTCGCCGCTTCGCTCGTTCCACTGTACTTCCTCATCTTCCACGTTAGCTTTCGCCGCGACCGCATCTTCGCCTTCCTCAACCCCTACGCCGACCGCCAGCGGGCCGGATTCCACATCATCCAGTCGCTCATCGCCGTCGGTACTGGAGGCCTAACGGGCACCGGCCTGATGGAAGGCAAGCAAAAACTCTTCTACCTGCCCGAGCCCCACACGGATTTCATCTTCGCCGTCACCGCCGAAGAGTTAGGCTTGGTGGGCGCAATGTTCGTGGTCACGCTCTTCGCCATCTTCCTCTGGCGCGGCATGCGTGCCTCGTGGCGCACCGAAGACCCGTTCGGCCGCTACCTCGCCATAGGCATCACCAGCATGGTCGTGCTGCAGGCCCTGATCAACATCAGCGTCGTCCTAGGCATGATGCCGACCAAAGGCATTCCCCTGCCACTCATTTCTTATGGCGGGTCGTCCCTGTTCGTGACCCTCGCCTGCGTAGGGGTGCTGCTGAACATCACGAAACAGGCAGAATGAAAACGATTTTAGATTTTTGATGTCAGATTGCAGATTGATTGTTACGAATGACTTCTGCAATCTGAAATCTGCAATCCTCAATCTAAAATCGTAGTTTATAGTCACGACATGCGCGCAATCTTGGCGGGAGGAGGCACGGGCGGGCACGTCATCCCAGCCTTGGCCATCGCCAACCAACTCAAGAAGGACTGTTCCGCGGAAATCTTGTTCATCGGAACCGCCCGGGGAATCGAGAACCGTCTGGTTCCAGCCGCTGGATATCCCCTCCAACTCGTCCGCGTCGGCGCGTTAAAAAACGTCAGCCTGACCACCCGTCTGAAGACCGCCTTCGATTTGCCCCGCGCCATCTGGGATGCAAGCCGCATGCTGAACGAGTTCGCGCCCGACGTGGTCATCGGAGTTGGCGGATACGCATCCGGTCCGGCCATGCTGGCCGCGTTAGTGAAACACATTCCCACGCTGGCCTTCGAACCCAACGTCGTACCCGGATTCGCCAATCGGCTGGTCGCGCGTTTCGTCTCGGAGGCCGCGGTGCATTTCGAGGAGACATCGAAATATTTTCGTCAGGTTGAGGTCACCGGGGTCCCAGTGCGGCAAGCATTTTTTGAGATTCCCCAAAAGCGCGGCGGAACGCCCACCGTCCTGGTTTTCGGCGGTAGCCAGGGCGCGCACGCAATCAACGACGCCATGATCCGTTGCCTGCCCGTCCTGCAGCGCGAAGCGCCAGGAATTCACATCATCCATCAGACCGGCGAGCGTGACTATAATGACGCGCTGGCCGCTTACCAGCCGCTCGGCGAATTGGCGGAGGTCTTCAAGTTCATCGAAGACATGCCGGCCGCGTTCGCACGCGCCGACTTGGTGGTGTGCCGATCGGGAGCAAGCACGGTGGCTGAGATCGCGGCAGCAGGGAAGCCGGCCGTGTTCGTTCCGTTCCCGCGTGCGGCCGACGATCATCAGCGTGTGAATGCGGAAGCCTTAGTCAAGCACGGCGCCGCCGTTGTAGTCGAAGAGTCAAAGCTGGAAGGAGTCTGGCTGGCAGAAACCATCGCGACGTTGCTCCAAGATTCGCACCGGCTGCAGAGCATGAGCCAGGCAGCCCGGCAGTTGTCGCACCCGAACGCGGCGCGCGATATTGCAGCGATGGCAGCACGCGTGGCAGGAATAGAAAAACACTAGCCACGGATTACACGGATCTTCACAGATACTTCTTTTCCTTTTTGATTTATCCGCGTTGATCCGCGAAATCCGCGGCAAAGAATTTGACTTATGTTCGCCAAAATTCAGCGCATTCATTTCGTAGGCATCGGTGGTATCGGCATGAGCGGGATCGCCGAAGTGCTGCTTAACCTCGGCTACAAAGTTTCCGGCTCAGATCTGAAGTTCTCGGCGGTTACGCAGCGGCTGGCCGGCCTCGGAGCGACGACGTTTGAGGGCCATCGAGCCGAGAACATCATGGGTGCGGAAGTTGTGGTGACGAGTTCTGCTATTTCCGCCGACAACCCGGAAGTCACCGAGGCGCACAAGCTTCATATCCCCGTCATTCAGCGGGCCGAAATGCTCGCCGAGCTCATGCGTCTGAAATATGGCATCGCCATTGCCGGCATGCATGGCAAGACAACGACCACTTCCATGGTCGCCACGGTCCTTGCGGCGGGCGGCCTCGATCCGACAGTGGTCGTCGGGGGCCGCGTCGACGCCATGGGATCGAACGCCCGCCTCGGCAAATCGCAGTACCTCGTCGCCGAAGCAGACGAAAGCGATCGCTCGTTCCTCAAACTCTCGCCTATCCTCTCGGTCGTGACCAACATCGACCGCGAGCACATGGATTGTTACCGCAACATGCGCGACGTCAAGAAGACGTTTCTCGATTTCATGGACCGCGTGCCCTTCTACGGCATGATCGTGGCCTGCAACGACGATCCCCTGCTGCGCAAGTTGCTGCCTGAGGTTCAACGGCGCACCGTAACCTACGGGACGAAGCGCGGCTCCGACTTCCTGATCAGAATTCCCGCATCCGATCATCAGAAAGAGGCTCAGAAAATGGGTGCCCCATCCTTGTCCCGCAGTTCTTTGGCCGGACAGGGTGCGGATTTTGACCCTCACCCGCTCAGCAATTTCTCAGTGCGATACCACGATCACGATCTCGGTGAGTTCACGCTGCACGTCCCCGGCGTCCACAACGTGCTGAACGCCACCGCGGCAATTGCTGTAGGTGTAGGTCTCGACATTCCAGTCGACGCCATCCGCGCCGCGCTCGATCAATTCCGAGGCGTCGATCGCCGTTTCCAACTGCGCGGCACCGCCGCCGGCGTCAGCGTGATCGACGACTACGGCCACCATCCCACCGAAATCAGAGCCACGCTTGCCGCCGCCCGCCAATGCGGATTCCGCAAGATTCACGTCATCTTCCAGCCGCACCGCTACACCCGCACCCGCGACCTGATGGAGGAATTCACCACCGCCTTCGTCGACGCCGACTCGCTCTTCCTGCTCGACATTTACGCCGCCAGCGAGAAGCCCATCGAAGGCATCACCGGTGAAATACTGGCGCAACGCATCCGCGAAAAGAGCGGGAAGCCCGTCGAGTATGTCCGTTCCGTCGCTGATGCCATCGGCGCAGCAACCAAGGCTGCGCAGGCCGGCGACATGATCTTGACATTAGGCGCAGGCAGCATCTCGCAGTTAGGCCCCATGATTCTCGAGAAGCTTAACCGCGGTGAGTAGCGCGACGGATTCCGCGGCACGCCGCTCTGCCTGTGTCGGGGCGGACGCCTCGTCCGCCCTCGCCGAAGGCGACCGAGACTCGTTCTGCAGTAGACTATTTCTCCCATGAGCGCACTATCCACGGTCCGTCAACTTGTCCTCGTGTGCATAGCGTCCGCCAGCCTGTTCGGCCAGACGTCCTCATCAGCCGCAAGGCCCACGCCTACCGAAGGCGACTACGTTGCCCATGACTTCCACTTCAAATCCCGCGAGAGTCTCCCCGAGCTTCGCCTGCACTACACAACGTTCGGCAAGCCTGAGCGTGATGCCAGCGGCAAAGTCACCAACGCCGTTCTGATCCTCCACGGCACCGGCGGCTCCGGACGCCAATTCCTGGCCCCGCAGTTTGCCGACGTCCTCTACGGCCCCGGCCAACTGCTCGACGCCACCCGCTACTTCATCATTCTTCCCGACAACATCGGCCACGGAAAATCCAGCAAGCCGAGCGACGGAATGCGCGCGCACTTTCCGCAATACGATTACGACGACATGGTCGCGGCGCAGCACCAGTTGCTAGAGAAAGGCCTGGGCGTGAACCATCTCCGCTTGGTACTGGGCACGTCCATGGGATGCATGCACTCCTGGGTCTGGAGCGAGACCTATCCCGACTTCATGGACGCCCTCATGCCGCTCGCCTGCCTCCCGGTCCAGATCGCTGGACGCAATCGCCTCTGGCGCAAGATGGTCATCGAGGGCATCCGCCAGGATCCCGACTGGAAAAATGGCGACTACACCGTGGAACCGCACGCCGCCCTGCAAATCTCCGCCGACTTTCTGCTGGTCGCCGGCAGCGCTCCGCTCCCGATGCAGAAAAGTCTCCCCACCCGCGACGCCGCCGACAAGTATCTCGACGACTCTACGAAGCGCATCACCGCGACCCTGGACGCCAACGACTTCCTCTACGCCGTGAGCGCTTCCCGCAACTACGATCCGTCGGAGAGGCTGGAAACGATCAAGGCGCCCGTCATGTTCGTGAACTCCGCCGACGATTTCATCAACCCGCCGGAGTTGGGCATCGCCGAACGCGAAATCAAGCGTGTGAAGCACGGCAAGTTCGTGCTGATCCCGGCATCAGAGCAGACGCACGGCCACGGCACGCACACCTGGGCGGCCATCTGGCAACAGTATTTGAAGGAGTTGCTGGCGGAGAAGAGCGAGAACTGAAAGTTGCTATGATCAGAACCAGAGATGACTGCTGATGCCTTGATAGCGTCAGCGATTGCGCGAGCAGTGAGTATTCAGAAGCTTGCGTCTTTCGGGATTGAACTGATTCTGCGTTGTACGTCTGCAATCTCTGGTCGATTTGGAAAGAACGTAACGAAGTCCCTATACTCCGCCTCGGCTTGCTTGAACGCTGGTTCCGAATACCACGAATCGGCGGTCGAAAGCTTTGCGCGAGGCACGTAATCCGAATCCGGATCAGTATCGATGAGAGTGTTCAAGAAGGTTCGCGCCTCCGCAAAGTTCGATTTACTCAAAGCTTTTTGGGCCTGCTCGAACAGCATTACGTCGGATTGATTGATGCTGGATTTTTGACTTGATGCTTGGGCATCAGCAAAGCCCGACGATAAGCAGAAAAGAACGCAGGCTACCACGGAAGATGCGATTGTTCGCTGTATCATCCTGCCTCCCCATACTACGAAAGCCTTCTTAGCCTTCCCAAAATTGTAGAACTTCTGATAAGAGGGGTTTTTTGCGGACGGGAATACCAATCGTTAATTTCAAAATGGTGCGACAGGAGGCCGCCCAACCTAATCTTCTTCTGTCCCGGGGAACTTCCCGCCCGCCTCTTCCGTATCTTTTGCTAACCGATTCACATGCCCTTCGTCTATCAGGCATGAGGGGTTAAGGCTATGAAAACACAAGCATGGGGATGGCTGGCGGCGGCGGTTCTGGCAGCCGGATTGAATTCTAGCTACCACGAGGGTGGCATGCAGTGGGCCCACGAGATCGTGGACCGGGTCGGACATAACACCGGTGCCGTGTTGGCCCTGGCCACGGGACGCGCCGATCAATTCATGGCCGAAGCCCGGATGCTGAATGTTGAACGCCACGAATCGCAGTGCCCACTGGCCGCGGCCTTGGCGCAGGTTCAGAATTCGGTCGACCAGTCGCAGGCTGCATTCGACGGTTTTCAGGCAATGTCCGACCGCGAGCAAGCCCAACTGGACCGGTTAGAGGCCAACCGCGCCAGGATCGAAGCCCAGGTGCAAGCCAAGCTGGCCCGTGTCCGCTTGGTGGAAACCAATTTCAACCCCGTCGTGGTTCAAGTACCTAAAATCACTTGCCCACGAGTGCGGGTGAACATCCCTCGCATGCCGAGGATTAGAGTCCCCGCTCCGATGGTTCACGTCGAATATTCCGGACCGGGCCCGGTTTAACACAGCCAGAGTCTTGAAGCCTCCTGGAAGCACGGGCGCCGCGGAAAATATGCCGCGCCCGTTTTGTTTTGCCCTTGCTCTTGCCCAATCTCCCAAAGCATTTGTCATTCCCAGGAGCGAAGCGACGAGGAATCTGCTCGTCTCCCTCCAAGCAAACAGCAGATTCCTCCTCTGCGCTGAAAGCGCATCGTCGGAATGAAAAAGGATCCAAGTCTGAGCACTGAGTACTGAGTACCGAGTACTGAGAACCGACAACCGAGAACTGCTCCCGTACCCAACCCGGTTCCCATCCGTGCAAATCCTGAAATTTTTCCCGTATCTCATTTCGAGATTTGCAGCTATATTGAAGAGGCTCAGCGATTCCTGGCGACAACTGACCTGAACTGATGGCGCGGAAACCGAGTCCCACCATCTTGCAGGAAGAGTTGTACCCGCC
Source organism: Candidatus Sulfotelmatobacter sp. (assembly GCA_035568275.1). Taxonomy (GTDB): domain Bacteria; phylum Acidobacteriota; class Terriglobia; order Terriglobales; family Acidobacteriaceae; genus Sulfotelmatobacter. Next base: position 6,317 of record DATMOO010000218.1, on the reverse strand, counting down.
CTACGCCGGGAATTCCACGTCCGCGCGCGAGGAACTCGATGACGCGCGCCTGGTTGATCTGGATGTCGCTGAGGAATCGCCTTTCCTGCGGGGACAGAAGCGCGTCTCCGCCCGCCGCGGTTCGCTTCCCAAAAAGACCGCCAATCGCCTGATCTGGGCCTGCATGGCCTTGGGTCTATTCGGGCTGGCCTCGCTCGCCACAATCGTGCTCTACAACTACGGCGAGCGCTCTTGGCGTTTCCGCATCGAGTCGAGCGACAACATTGAAGTCACCGGCATCGAGAACGTGACCAAGGCGCAGATCATGGAAGTCATGGGCGCCGATATTGGCCGCAACACCTTCTTCGTGCCGCTCACGCAGCAGAAGGCGCAACTCGAGCAGATCCCTTGGGTCGAGTCGGCCAGCGTCATGCGCTTCGTGCCCAATCGTTTGAAAGTCGAAATCCACGAGCGCACGCCCATAGCCTTCGCGCGCGTGGGCCCGCGGATTTTCCTGATCGATGCTGTCGGCACACTGATGGAACTGCCGCAGAAGCACAAATATTCGTTCCCGGTCATTCTCGGGATGAATCCCGGCGAGCCCCTTTCCACGCGCCTTCCGCGCATGAAGGGCTACAACGAACTGGTCCAGCAGTTGGACTCGGGCGGTGCGCGCTATTCGCAGGATCTGAGCGAGGTGGATCTGTCCGACCTCGACAATCTGAAAGTCCGCGTGAACGATCCGCAGGGAGATGTGCTGGTCGAACTCGGCTCATCCGATTATCTGAAGCGCTACAAGACCTATGTCAGCCACGTGCAGGAGTGGCGGCAGCAGTTCCAGAAACTCGAGTCGGTGAATCTACGCTACGACAACCAGGTGATCGTCAATCCTGATATGGAGGGAAAGCCGAAGCAGGCAGCGCTCACGGTAGCCGCAGCGAAGGCGGCAGTTGCCGCAGGCGTGAAACCGGCAGCGCTGATAACGCACCTCAATCCGCATGATCGTTCGGTTCCGAAGCCGGCATTTGAGTTGACCGACAAGAAGCTTGATCCGAAAACGGCGGCAAAGAAGCCAGCGGCCCGGCCGAGAGCGAAGAGAGTAGTGGCGAGGGCGAGCAAACCTGCTCGGAAAGAGCCGGCCAAACATACGCCGAAGACCTACGGGAAGAAGCCATCGGCAGCGGTCGCCGCGAACGCGACGATTCCGAAGCCAAGCCCGGCGGTCGCAAGACCTTCACCGGGATCGAATTAGGTGAGGCATGTTTCAAAGGGGCGATTTGAAAGGGGGCGGCTTAAGGCCGTGCCGTCAAGTATCCAAAACCTGGCGCGGCTTTAGCCGCTGAGGGAAACACGCGCGAATGAGGTAAGGCTGTAGGGCGAACGAATTTATAAACATGGGAAACCAGCAGGGAAGCTTTCTAACAGCAATTGATGTAGGCAGCGCCAAGACCTGCGCGCTCATGGCCGAGTTCACCGACGCCGGCCTGCGCTATCGCGGACATGGCGTCGCCGAATCCCGCGGCTCGCGCAAGGGCGTGATCGTGGAACTCGACAAAGCCGTAGCGTCGATTCAAAAGGCAGTCGAGGCCGCCGAAGATGTCGCCGGTGCGCCGGTCGAGCACGCCATTATCGGCATCGGCGGAGCGCACATCCGCGGCGTCAATACGCATGGAGGCATCAGCCTGGGCACGCGACCGCACGAAATCGGCCGTGACGAGATCAAGCAGGCCGTCGAACGCGCCCGCGCCATCCCGCTGCCCGCCGACCGCGAAATACTCCATCTTCTTCCGCAGGAATTCATCCTCGACGAGCAGGCTGGCATCCACGATCCGCTCGGCATGATGGCCGCACGCCTCGAAGTACGCGTCCACATGGTCACGGCCGCGACCAGCGCGACTCAAAACGTCATCACGGCCGTAAACAAAGCCGGCGTGCACGTCGACGATACCGTCTTCGAACCTCTTGCCGCTGCCGATTCGGTCCTGCGATCCGACGAGCGCGAACTCGGCGTATGTCTCGCCGACATCGGCGCGGGCTCCTCCGAAATCATCGTGTTTCAGCAGGGAGCTGTCGCCTGGACCGGCGTGATCCCCGTGGGGGGCGACCACTTCACCAGCGATCTTTCTGTCGGCCTTTGTACTCCGCTCTCGGAGGCCGAGAAGATCAAGAAGATTTTCGGTAACGCGATCGTCACCTTGATCCCGGAGGGCAATGAAGTCGAAGTTCCCTCGGTCGGAGATCGCCCGTCGCGCCTCATGCCGCAGCGCCTCATCGCCGAAATTCTCGAACCGCGCGCCCGCGAACTTTTCGAAATGATGCGCGACACCCTGCGCCAGTCCGGCATGTTTGATATGTGCCTCGCCGGCATGGTATTGACGGGCGGCGCGTCACGCCTGCCGGGGATCTTCGATGTCGCCGAATCGGTGCTGCGCCGCTCGGTGCGGCTGTCGTGGCCCGCACCGCTAGCCAAGATGCCGGCAACTCTTTCTGAGCCCGAATTCGCGACGGTGCTCGGCATGGCGAACTACGGCCACCGCGCCCGCATCGCCCGCGGCCAGCAAGAAGACCGCTGGGGCACAAGATTGAAAGCGCTGTTGGTAGGAAAGGGAGCGTAAGAACAATATTTTTGATTCTTGTCATTCCGGCCGGAGGGAGGAATCTGCTGTTGCTGGCAGCATCGACACCCGCCGGCGAAATCAGATTCCTCACCGGCGTTCACCGGTTCGGAATGACAAGAGTTGAAGACATGGGGCTAGGGATTTTGAATTCCAAGGAGCAGTGAATTATGAACAACGACATTCGCATCAGCTTTAATGAAGACGCCCGGAACGACGCCAAGATCAAGGTCATCGGTGTAGGCGGAGGCGGAGGCAATGCCGTCAACCGCATGATTGACGCCGGCGTGGAGGGCATCGAATTCATCGTTGCCAACACCGACCTGCAGGCACTGCGCATGTCGCACGCTCCCGTGAAGTTGCAGCTCGGCGTAAAACTCACCAACGGTCTAGGCGCCGGCGCGAATCCTGAAGTTGGACGCAAAGCCGCCCTCGAAGACTCCGATAAAATCATCGAAGCCCTCGAAGGCGCTGACATGGTGTTTGTCACCACCGGCCTCGGTGGCGGTACCGGCACCGGAGCTGCTCCCATCATCGCCTCGCTGGCCAGCGAAATGGGCGCACTCACTGTCGCGGTCGTCACCAAGCCTTTCTCGTTCGAGGGCAAACGCCGCATGCAGCAAGCCGAACGCGGCATCTCCGAACTGATGGAATCGGTCGACACCACGATCGTCATTCCCAATGAAAAGCTGCTCGCAGTTGCCGAAGATGCCGGTTTCTTCGAATCCTTCCGCATCGCCGACGACATTCTCCGTCAAGGCGTGCAGGGAATCTCCGACATCATCACCATTCCCGGCATCATCAACCGCGACTTCGCCGACGTGAAGACGATCATGGCCCGCATGGGATACGCCGTGATGGGAACCGCCTCAGCGTGCGGAGCCAAGCGCACCAGCGACGCCGCACAGCGAGCTATCGCTTCGCCCCTGCTCGAAGCCGGAGCCATCGACGGAGCTCGCGGCATTCTCATCAACATCACCGGTTCGTCGTCGCTGAAACTCGCCGAAGTGCAGCAGGCCTGCTCGATCATCCAGGAGGCCGCCCACGAAGATGCCAACATCATCTTCGGCGCTGTGCTCGACGAAAAGATGAAAGACGGGGTGAAGATCACCGTCATCGCCACCGGATTCCGCGAAGCCCCAACCACGCGCCACCGCCCTCAGGAAACGCGCGTCTCGTTTGCGGCAGCTCACGACGAGGCCATGGATTTTCCCGATGCGCTCGGCCCCCGAGATCCCACACCCGATCCTCCGAAACACATCATGATGCAGCCAGACATGTCGCACGAGCGGATGAGTGACGATCGCTCGTTCATTGAAGAACCAGCGCAGTCGCCAGCGTCCGGGCAGGTCGCGGCCGACGTAGTTTCGCTCGATGCCATGCGGTCCGGTGTCCTAACGAACCTGGCCGCGAACTTCGAGCAAGACGATCTCGACGTACCCGCGTTCCTGCGCAAGCGCAACGACGTGATGTAGTTCGGTGCGACGTTCGGATGTACTTGCGTGCCGTACTTTGGGAGTGAAGAGCGCCCTTTAATCCGCATCATCACCTTGCGGTACCGGTGGAAGAGCGGCCCTTTAGGGCCGCGTCACGTTTGCGTGGGACGGTCGGCGCTCTTAGCCCCAGCGTTTATGCAGTGAGTAAAAGTTTGCACATAAGCAGTACCTTTCTAGTAATCCGGTAACCCATTACCGAAAGGGTGGGAACCGAAGTAATCTGCGCTATGTGGCTGGTCCGGAGTAAGTTAGATCAGAAACACAGTTTTTGCCGATTAAAACTTTAGCATTGTGGAAAAGTGGTAAGTTTCGTAATATCAGCGCAGCTGGCCAAAGCCGTGAGGTTACCTCGCGCTGGTACGCTGCGTGCATCAAAGTTCCTAGATTCCTGGGGAGTGAATTAGACCAGATGTTTAAGGGAAGCCTACTTCGTCTCGTTTTGACCCTCGGCGCATGTTTGCCCTTCGCCGGCATGAGCTGGGCCGCTCATATCAATACCCATACCCCCACGAAATCCAATTCCAAAAAGGTCAGCGAAACCCCTCGCACGCGCCGCCGCATCCATCATCTGGCCAAAAGCCGCGCTACGAACCTGACGCGAGTCTCTACGACCGCGCCTCACCGCCGTCATCGTTACTACGAGCGCTTCCACATGAGCTCGTTCGCCGAAGATATCGCTGCCGGCGACATCACGGCTGGTGAAGATGCCGTTGTGCGTCAGGCTGCTATTGACGCGCTCGGCAACATGAACGGCACCATCGTTGCCATCGAGCCGACCAGCGGTCGCGTGCTCGCCATGGTCAACCAGAAGCTGGCTCTCGCCAGCGGAGCTCAACCCTGTTCCACCATCAAGCTCTCGGTCGCGCTGGCAGCCTTAAGCGAAGGCCTGGTCTCCAAAGAAACCGAAGTCTCTCTCGGCAGCCGCTATCACATGAATTTGACCGAGGCGCTGGCTCACTCCAACAATGCGTACTTCGAGACTCTCGGCCGCAAGCTCGGTTTCGAAAAGGTCGCCTACTACGCGCACGAATACGGACTCGGCGAACTTGCCGGCTATGACATTCCCGGTGAACAGATCGGCGAATATCCTGACGCTGCGATTCCTGAAAAGCTTGGCGGCGTGGGCAAGATGTGCTCCTACGGCGAAGGCGTTTCCATGACCCCGCTGCAGCTAGGGGCCATGGTCTCTGCCATTGCTAATGGTGGAACCCTCTACTACCTGCAGCATCCTACGACTCCGCAAGAAGTCGCCAGTTTCCAGCCGCGCGTCAAACGCCAGCTTGATATTGCTCCCATCATCCCCGAGCTTTCCGACGGAATGTTGGGTGCTGTCCATTACGGCACGGCGCGCAGCCTGCGCGTGAATTTCAACGAAGAAGAAATCCTGGGCAAGACCGGAACCTGTTCCCACGAGGGAACCCGCTATGGCTGGTTCGCTTCCTACGCTAACACCAGCGTGGGCCGCGTCGTCGTGGTGATCTTCCTACAAGGCGGACGCCCGACTTTCGGCCCCAAGGCCGCCGAGATTGCCGGACGCATGTACCGCAACATGTACGACCACAATTTCTTCGTTGCCGGCCACGGTACGCCATCCGATACGGCCACGGTGAACACCGTCAGCACCATCCCGTAAACTTCAGTCGCTCCTGAACAGAGACGCAGTTCATCTGCGTCTCTTTTGCTTCCTGCCACTTCTCTAAGTCTGGATCAAACTCCGCATCGAACGACACGCTCAAACCGAGTGCCAGCCGCGTAGCGGCGGGATGTGAAAGCCCGGCACGTCAGTGCCGGGTCCGTTCGGGGTCCAGACCGAGTCCGGCTTAAGCGGACGGCACGAGTCTCGTAACAGTTCCTCTCTTTCACAGCGCCCCGGCCAGAGCCCTATTACGAATTTCTAACGAAGAGTGGCCTCCACTCTGCCGATGATTCCTTCAGCAATTCGTGTCAAGAAAACACTGCACCTATTTCTTCTGCAGGAGGCCTTACGCCGGGCTCGATCATGTTTCAGTCAACCGAAGAGCACCGTGTGCTTGCCCTCTCTCGTCCTTGCGGTGTTCTCCGCCTATTCGACTCTGGAGCTCGCCGGGCGACTACCGCGAAAGCACAGAGGGCGTCGGGTCTGGTGCCTCGCAACCGGAATCGTCCTTATCGCGGGAGCTCTCGCAGCGGCGCGGTTAGCCAAGGAGGGCCGCCACGTCGGCCTTGACTTTTATGACCTTCTCATAGA
>DATMOO010000217.1:0-5862 GCA_035568275.1 Candidatus Sulfotelmatobacter sp. | reverse complement strand
CACCATACGGAATAGCGTTGTCTTGCCCGCCCCATTGGGACCGACCAGTCCGACTTTTTCGCCGGGATTCAACTGAAACGAAGCATCCACGAAGAGCAACTGCTTGCCATACTGCTTATTGATGTTTGAGAAAGAGATCATTTTGAAGGAGCAACTCGCGGCACGGTGCCAGTTCCAGTGTAGCCCGGCCAGAAAATTGCCGGCCAACGCAAACCGACTGGGGGACGGACGTTCAATCGGACAGTCGGAGTATGTCAATCAGGGCTGACAGAGCAGCGGGTTGATTTCGACGGCTTGGGTAGTAAAGAAAATAGCCCTGAGAGTGGATCTTTTGTTGCCGGGAGCCAGCGGCAGAGCCTTGCAGAGTTGTCTCTCACTGTTTCAAGTAACGAAGTGCAACACATCCTGATTTAAAAGGCTTTGACTCAACCAGTTTCAATCGCAATTTCTCGGGCAGGCTGACGCCCTCCAACAACCGTCTTCCTTCTCCGGCAAGGATTGGCTGAACGACAAAACGATATTCATCTACCAGACCAAGCTCTATCAGTTGTGAAGGAATATCTACGCCGCCAACCAAAATATTTTTGCCTTGTTCTTGTTTCAATTTAGTTATTTCGTCGTGAAGATTCGTGCGGATGATTCGCGTATTTCCATCTTCAGTGCTGCCTAATGATCGGGAGAAAACAATTTTTTGGAGGGAGTCAAATGTCCGGGCAAATTCTTTCTCTGCTTTTGTCGTTGACTGGTCTTTTGCGACCTCAGGCCAATAAGGAACCATCAATTGATAGGTTTTACGCCCATAGACGGCCAGGTCGGCGCCTCGCAGCAGGTGCGCATAATGTTCGAGCAATTCTTCATCGGCAATCACTTTGGTGTGGTCGCAGCAGCCATCCAGGGTGATGTTGATTGCGTAGATTACATTTCTCATTTGATTTCCTTTTTAAAGTTTTGATTTTCCTCAAAACAGCTCACTTTTTTGAAATTGGTTCATCTCCTGCGCGGCTTGCATCGTCATCATCATCGGCAGCCCGAACATCGGGAAACGATCCGGCGGGAACACCACGATCTCCGTGATCAAGCCGTCCTCGATTCGAAGAATCTCCAGCGCCATAGCCCGAAAGATGGAGTCGCCGGGCCGGCACTGATAACAAGCGACCGCTGGCTGCAGGTTGGCGTGGGTCACAACGCAACGGACGCGACCAAATCGTTCGGAGCCGAATCCCCCTTCGACCCATAGCTTGAACATCTCGTCACGGCTTTCGGCCGCGCCGAAGTCGGGCGGTATGCGGAAGGTCGCGTCCGCACGGATGATCGATTCGAAAGCCCGAAAGTCCGCCGCTTCGCTCGCCTCGACATATTTCTTTAGCAGGTCGCGCTCGGCTGCGCTGGCATCCACGTTGGCGGGCCACGGTGGCTTGCGAGACGGCAGACGCTCGCGGAGCCTGACCCGCGCGCGCTGCAATGCACTATTTACGGCTGGGACGCTGAGGTCGAGCAGGTCCGCGGCGTCCTTGGCGGACCAGTCCAGCACGTCGCACAGTATCAAGGCAGCCCGCTGCTGCGGTGTGAGGAGCTGGATTACCGTCAGAAAGGCGATCTCGATGGTTTCGCGCGTCAGTGTCATCGCCTCTGGCGTCGTCGCTGGCGGGGTGGTTGGTTCGAGTACTGAGTTCGGAATCGGCCCCAGCCAGACGACATCCTCCGACTGCCCGGTCCAGTCATCCTGCTCCGCGGTCCTAGCCGCGAGGACCGCGCGCCGCTCATCGCGGGCAATCGCATCGAGGCAGGCGTTTGTGGCCACGCGGTAGAGCCACGGGCGCAGCGGCGCGCCTTCCTTCACGCTGTCGCGATACCGCCAGGCGCGAAGCAACGTCTCCTGCACCGCGTCCTCGGCGTCCGGCAAGGAGCCGAGCATGCGGTAACAGTGGACCAGCAACTCGCGGCGATGACGCTCGACGTTGCTAGCGAACTCGTTCACTATGTGCCTCCGTTCCAGCGCTGCCGATAGATCAGCATCGATTCTTACTTGTAATACCGGAGCGGGGTTAAAAACTCATCGCGCAGTAGCATTCGGAGTTTTCCCGAACGGCAGCTTATAGCATCGGAATGCAAAAGATTGTGTCACGCGCTTCTCAAAGAAAACGAGTTGCTGCAGCAAGGGCTGAGCCCGATGGAGCTTCCGTCGGCTACTGACCGATAAGTCGACGATTCGTTGAAAAGCCCCCTGACAGCAAGGATTTCTTGAGTTCTTCTAGGATGACGGGCAACCAGAAGTTGGCACGGCTCGGCAGGTTTGTTTCGAACTGGACGTTACCGTTTCTAGGAAGCGCGTCTGAGCCGTCGGCCAGAAGAACGGAACATTAGCGGCTGGTTTCCTCTCCTTCTGGGCTAACCATGCATGGACAGAGTTGATCCTAAAGGCGGCCAGATTTTGATGCGTGGCGAGCCTGCCCACGCGCCGCGAACCGTAGAGGGGTGCGAACGGAGCGGTTTAACTGTCGAGCCAAATCGGATTCGCTGACAATAGTGGTAGAATCCTGTGCGGGTGCCCCTTTTAGGAGTGGGTCGTCGGCATCTAAGCCCGAGAACGAGTCGCAGCATTTCATCGGCAAAATGAGGTTGGGCTGGGCAAATCCTCGAAAAGCGCCACACTTTGTTACACGGGTCTCGCATTTGTTGTTTGGGAGAAGAAAGAATAGAAACAGAGAACAGGCTGTAAAATCAATCACTCCCACGAAGTGCCGGGATGGCGGAACTGGCAGACGCAGCGGACTCAAAATCCGCCGGTACTTAGTACCTTGGGGGTTCGACTCCCCCTCCCGGCACCAGCACAAATCAATGAAAAGCAATGGTTTACGCGCCTCGAATTGAGGCGCAGTAAACGTAGGGGATTTTCGATCGACGTTTTTGTCAAAGGCCGCATAATCTGGCAGTTTTTTGACGACACGAGCGACACATAAGCGAACCATCGGCGCCGGCGCGCCCTTGAGGACAAACGAATCGCGATGGGGGAGAAACGCTGAGGCGATAAAGGAATCGTTCCAGTCCGTAACGGGTCACGACAAGACCAAAATCTTCCTTACGTTCCGTTGCCAGATTCAACAACCGCTGCCGGACGGACGCGGACAGATGCAACGCGTTTCTTCAGGTGAGCGACTCCAGGTATGGTTGTATCAGAGGAGATCGTGCGTGCAAGCTGTGATTCGTCGACTTGGCGACGCAGAATCTTCTTGAAACGCATGTTTCTGTCCTACCCCCAACCCTGTGTTGCGGTAGGGCGCGCATCAATAAATGAGCTTTAGCGAAAACTGAATTTGCCGGGAAGTTCCAGCGGTCTTGCTGATCATGCCGAACCCTGTACCCTCGATGATGTTCGCGGGTAGCCCCATGTTGACGATGTTGAACAGGTTAAATAACTCTGCGCGGAATTGCAGGTCCGCTCGCTCCAAACCGCTTTCCCGGCGGCCAATCGGAGTTGTCTTGATGAGCGCAAAATCGAAGTCATAATATGCCGGGCCTCGAAGAGTATTACGGCCGAGTGTTCCAAAGCGCCCGGAGTTCGGTCCAGTCCCGCCCGCGAGCCCGATGGGAATCGAAAAGAAGCTTCCATTGTTCGCGCCCCTCCCAAAATAGTCGTCGCGCGGTCGCGTGGAACTGCCGGCGCTCGAAAGGTCCGGTGTTCCGGCCTGGTCCGGCCGGTCCGCGCCATTTGTTCCCGCGCCCGTCTGCTGGATTCCCGAATACACCGTAAACGGCGAACCACTAGTAATCGTCGAGATGCTCAGCAACTCCCAGCCCTTCGTCAACAGCTTGGTTCGATCCGACTGAAGTCCCAAATGCTCGAAATGCAAGCCCTGGGCTGCGCTCAACGTGAAGGCGTGCGTCACGTCAAAGCTTGACGGCCCTCTTTCCGCTTGTGTATCGAACGGGTCCTGCGGACTAAACAGCGTCACAGCTCCGGTGGACCCTGTTCCTCCCAGGATGCCGCTGACATCATCCAGAGATTTACCCCAGGTATACCCTGCCTGCAATGACGGGCCGCCGTGTCCGACATTTCCCGACAAAGAGGTCTGCAAGGCGTTGTACGACGAGTGCGACGTCCCTGTCAGCACAGACTCGAATCCGAAACCCCCCGTCGCCGCTCCGCTACCGTCGAAGTTTGTAAACCGCGCAAATTCCGAATCCGCTCCGGGATAGGCGTTTGGATATGACATTCTCGGAAGTCGAAATGCCGATGTTCCAACGTACGCGACATCGGCCGTGAGGCCGCCGAAAGCCCGTTCCAGCCCCAGTGTCCAAGTCTGCATGTAGCCATTGCCGAAGCGCCGGTCGATCCCGGCCAGACTCAGAAGCGAGAGCTGGTGACTCGGCGCCAGCGCTGCCAAATCTTGCTGGTATCGATTTACGTCCATCACCGTGTTCGCCGGCACTTTTTTCGGATTGCCGCTGGCCAACACGTTCACGCCCGCTGTGTTGTAGACCTGTGGCAACTCGCCCGGTGTGATTTGGAATCCGTAGGAAATCTCCCCGTTTTGCGCCGCGTTGACGCGCGGATAAACAACGTAAGGCGTTGACCCTGTCAGAAGGTTGTCTTGCCAGATGTTCGGCGGAATCACCGTGATCGCTCCGCCCATGTGCACATGCAGTTCCCGAGGCGCATTCCAGTCCACTTGCACACGGGGCCCCCAGCCGTTCCAATTGGTCTGATAAGTAGGCTGCGGATTGATCAAGTATTCCTGCCCAACGCCCGCGGGTGGGAACGAATTCAGAAAGCTCGATGTTCGGTGCGCCCGCTCCGAAATCGGCGTGTAGAGCTCATATCGCAGCCCATAATTGAGCGTCCAGTGCGGATTGATTTTCCATGTGTCCTCGACGTAGGCGTTCACATCATTCCGGTTGATGGCCGCCGGCCCAATGTGCGCGCCATCCGATGCGTAGGGCGGCGCCACCGCGATCGTGTATGCGTACGGAAAACCTAGCAACAAACTGCTCAAAGTGTCCGGCAGAGGCTGGCCGGGCTGAACGTCATGCTGTCCACTCGCAGAAGGAATGAACACGGGGGAATAAACTGTTCCACCACCAAAATCGTACTCACCATTGGGACTTGTCCCGAAGTATGTCGTGTCCCGGTTAAGGCGTGCTTCCGCACCCCACTTCACCGCGTGCCGCGGGCTCGTCCAGGCAAAATTCAGTTGTCCCTGGAACAAATTCCCGAACGCTGCCATCACCGAGCCCGCCGCGCTGTTGTACGCCTCATACAGACCATCGTTGAACTTGAGGGCCGGATCGGTGTGGTTCGGGGTCACAAACGAAGGCGTCGTCCGCGTAAAACTCAACGATGTCGACCAGAGAAAGCGCGGAGACGCGGTGCGCGTGTAAGTGATGACCCCGTTCCGCTGCCGATCCACGTACTGCACGCCAAAGCTAGGATCGAGCAGCGTTTGATCCGGATTTGTTGTCGGTCCCGTCAGATTGTCGTAATTGAATCGGCCAAACAATTGTCCTTTTGCGCCAACTTTCTGATCGATGCGGGTAGAAAACTGATCCGTGTCCGTGTTCACATTTGAAGGCGCAGCATAGGTTCGCGCACCATACGCGCCGGTTGGGTGGTTGGGGAGTGGATAGCGGGCCAGCACCGCAGCAATTGCCGGATTCACCGGTACCTGCAGCGTGTCCGTGCTGCCGTCCGGGTACTTCACGACGTCCTGACCCGCACGCTCAGCTGCGGTTGGTACAGCCAAAACCTGGGTCGTTCCCAGCACCTGCCTGAATCCCTGATACTGCACAAAATAGAACGTGCGGTCTCGGCCGTCATACAGATGCGGCAACACGACCGGCCCGCCATTCGTAAATCCGAACTCA
>DATMOO010000216.1:0-9715 GCA_035568275.1 Candidatus Sulfotelmatobacter sp. | reverse complement strand
GCGGGAAGCCTTCGATCGAGCTGAACCCGAACACGGGACAAAAACCCAACCAGGGTATTCCAGTGGATGCAAACACGCTCGTGGTTTGGGGTATGGATGTTGCAGCCCGGTGAAGATGCGATCGTTGGCCAACGCATTCGTGCGGTTCTCACCCCAAAAGCGTGATCTCCGTTTGGAGGAAACCAACTCCGCCTGCCCCGAAGTGAACCAGCGACCGAGCAAGTACCCCGAAATTGGCGCCTACGCATAGGCCAAAGTCTCGGCCGTGTTTGCAGCCACCATCGCAATCGCACTCTTGTGCCTCGCGGTACCCGATTTTGGCAGGAACTTACAAAGTGCGGCTTACGCAACAGATTCCCTATAAATCCTACCCAAACTTTCTGCTTGATGCTCCACAGTGAGCCCACCCAAAATTGTGCCACGCGCCGCTGTCCCCAATCTGCGCGGAGGCGGTTCGTCGCGGAGAGAGCATAGCAATGGCCAGAATCAGTTCTCTCTCGTTACCCGGTCCTACGAGAAGCCATTTGAGCCGTGCTGAATGATCTGCGCAATGCCAGACCGGACATGAAGGCAGAGGAAGCTAGTAGAAGCGTTCTCCTCCTGCCAGCGCGTAGAGCCGACGGCAGGCCACAAACGCATCGCCGACGAAGAAGGCCTTGGCTATACCAATTTCATAACTCCGGTACGTTCGACCCTCTCTCGGACATTCCCATACCATGGGGCACGCTCGCAGCCGTGTGGAGGAAGAACGCGGCCCATCGTGCCCCCACGCGACTCATCAGGAGGGAACGATGTTTCAATCGAAGATTGCGGAGTGGTCGAGATCAGGACGCTGGAGCCTGTGAACGTCACAATATCGATGCAACCGCATTATGCCAAGAATCCCGACGGGCTGTTGTTGTCCAGTCTCGATGAACGGAATGTGGATGAACCTGCCCAGTAGATACAGATGACTTTTGAGTATCTCGATCAGGAAGGTGTGCATTTGCCGGCAGCGTTCGGTTCCAAAAGCCAAGATCCTGGTGCTGACGTCAGCATCCCCGTAAAATTCGACCACTATCAAATAGGAAGGCCCTAACGACCCACGCACCGTGCCCACGCGAGGCCGGAGCAAAGCCATCCAGTCGGAGCAGGGCCGCGCCGATCTCCTCGAAGCCGACTTGGCCCGTTGGGAGTTCGCCCTACTCTGAGCTTCCTCAGAGGGCAACGCAGCTATTGCAGCTGTGCATACTCAGCTTTGGCCTGCTTGAAGATAGGGATGTCCGGGTCCGCATCTTTCCAGAGCGTAAGGAAATCCTGGTACGCCGATCTTGCCTCGGTGTTATCGCGCGCCAGTGCGTACGCCCTGCCCAATTGCAGGTGCGCCAGTGCGCCGATGGGATCGCTGATCACAATCCCGCGGTGATTGAGAATTTTCTGGAATTCCGCGGCGGCCTCGGCGCCTTGATGTGCGGCCACATATGCCAGGCCACGGACATAGGTTGGGTAGAGACTACCCGTTCCCAAAAGAAACTCAGAGCCGCCCTCAATCGGGGTTCCCCCTTCATAAGAAATGGCGGTTTGGAGCAAGTCGACAGCCTTTGAGGGCTGGTTGTGGTTCAACGCCACGAGTGCGCGGATCGTCGGCACATACGTGAATCGGACTATGGTGTCCTCGGAAAAGCGCCTAGAGAGGTCCTCCGTCAATCCTTGAGATCGAGTAGAATCTCCCGAGAGAGCAAGCGCAAAGGCAGCTCCATATTCCACATCCCTGCTCTTTGAAAGCTCTACTGCGTCCCTAGCTCTTTGCCTTGCGGTCAACGCATTTCCCAACAGGGCCTCCCGCATCGCAGCATCCGCTTCGTAAAGTGCCTCAGTATCCCGTCGCTCCGCCTTCCGGGCCAAATCCGCTGCTCGCCGTGACATCTTCCTAGCCTCTTCCAAGTGACCGGAATAGGCCGATACAAAAGCTTCGGCGTTGGACATCCAGTCGTCCACGCCGGGTTTTTCCCGAGGCAGAGCGGCTTGCCGCTCCATTCCTGTTTTGTCGTCTTTCAAGAAGGCAATGATGTAGCGCTGGACATAGAAATCCGGGATATCAAGTTTGCGGCTGGACGCTCGCTGGAGAGTCTTCTCCGCTTCAGCAGTGCGTTCCAGCGCCAGGTAGCCGGTGGCAAGAAGGCTGTATCCTATGGAAAAGTCCGGGTCGATACCCAGAGCAATTTTTGCTTCCTCGACGGACTCTTGACGTTTGCCGATCGAAGGATAGATTCCACCCGCCAACAGCCCGTGGGGCAATGACGCACGAGGATAGGCTCGCACCCACAAGTCGCAGATCTGTTGCGCCTTCTCCAGGTCCCCAGTAACCTGCAATTCGTAGGTAAGAGAAATAAAGAACCTCTCCTGTTCGCTGGCGTGATCCCTCAGTTGATAGGCCTGGTTGGTATTCTGAGCGGAAAGGACGGATTCCCCGATGTCACCGTACATGCGCCCGAGCGCCGCGTAAGCGCTGGCAAAGTTGGGGTCAATCTCGATGGCGCGACTGAAAAAGGGTATTGCGGCCGCCGAACCAGTGGAAGAGACAACCTGCCAGCCGGCGCTGTAGGCTTTCAAGGCTTCGAGTGATGGCGTCGTGGCTTCGGCGAGCGGAACGTCGTACTTCTTGACCGTAGTCAGTGATTCGCCGACTCGGCTTCTGAACCTGGTGGCAATTTGGCTTAAGGCATTCAGAACGTCCTCTTTTCTCGCCGCTTGCACCTGTTCCTCCGCAAGAACATCTCCCGTGCGACAGTCTTCTGCGCGTAGTCCCAAGACATACTGGCTGCCGAGACTTGCAATCGAGCCGTCGAGAACGGCCGCACTTGCAGTTCGCTCGCAGATTTCCCGGGCGATCTCTGGAGTAAGTCGGCCATCGGCTGGCTTGCCCATCAGCCTCAGTACCTGCTGGATGCGCTCCTCTGAGATCAAGCTGAGAAAAGGCGACTGCTCAAGCTGCACCGCCAAGCCTTGCCTGAGCGTTCCGTCAAATACGGAATCGCCAGTCGTGTTAGTGAAGTCGGCAACCACAATCGTGTCTCTGTCCGTGAGTTTCGGTGTGCGCGAGACATAGAAGTAACCTCCGACTGACAACGTCAGCGCAGCCACGGTAGCGGAAATAATCAGCTTCCAGCGCGTTCCGATACCCGGTGGGGATCCGCTCGTTGCCGGCGAACTCGAAGCCGGTTGCTCCTGAGCGGGTGCTTGAGTGGGTGGGGAAAGAACCTCGGATGTCTGGCCTATAAATCGGTAACCTCTGCCTGTGACGGTCTGCACAAAGCGGGGTTGTTCGGGATCGTCCTTGAGGACTTGGCGGATTTTCCGGATTGCGGTATTGATTGCGTTATCGGTATCGAGGAATGCGTTCTTGCCCCAAAGCTTTTCAATGATCTCTTCCCGTGTTACCAACTGGCCCCGCCGCTCCACCAGCAGGAACAAGACTTCCATGGGGATTCGCTCCAGCTTCAAGGTGCGGCCTGAACGTCGCACTTGGTAGGAGCGAAGGTCTAGTTCAAAATCCTCAAATGTGACCAGGTCTGTAGCCACGGTCGAGTTCTCCACCCATTGCGGCTGTAATTCTATCCCTTCTCGGACGATCAATAAGACCAGACTGTTCACCAAGTTCGGGCTACAGAACAATGCAGGTGAATACACGATTCTCCAGACCTTCTCCATTGCCTGCCTCCACAAACTGAAACATCATGGGTCGCAGTTTGCGGACAACCCGAGCACGATCCGGGCGCGGTTCTTGACGGGTGATTTCTAAAGCGGATTTGTCCCTGAACTGCACGCGCCGGGAAGCGCCCGGACGCTACCGCGATGATCGTGGACCAAATGCGCAAAGGAGAACCAGAAATGAAGACACGGAGACTTCTCAAAATGGCATCGGCAGCGGTCTTGATGCTGGGCATGCTTGCAATAACAGGACGATTCAGCACTCCGCCGAGCCTGCAAGCGCAAGACAACCACCAAGGCAACCGAAAAGACGATGGTGAGGCATCACTGGTTCGTATCGGTTTCGAGATAGCGCCGGTCCCGCTAAATCTAGCGGGCAAAGACCCCTGGAAGGTCGGATTAGGGAGCTTTCTGGTGAACACGGTTGGCGACTGCAACGGTTGCCACACCGGCGGAGGGCCCCCAAACTTCAATTACGCTGCGGGCGGAAACCCCTATTTTGGCCAGGCGGCAAAAACCGACCCGACCACTTACCTGGAAGGCGGCACCGACTTCGGCCCCGCCGTCCCTCCGGTACCCGGTGTATATCCGCCCCCAGATTATTGGCTACCCTCGGGACCATACGTTGGGCCAGATATCATTACGCGCAACCTGACACCGGACAAAACGGGACGACCGGAAGCTGGCCGCACGCTTGAACAATTCAAGAAGATCCTGCGGCGCGGAACGGATTTCGACAGGATCCATCTCACCTGCTCGGAACCGCCGTCAGATCCAAATACCGCAACCTGTCTACCGCCTCCCGTCGATGGCCATCTTCTCCAGGTGATGCCATGGCCGGTGTTTCACAACATGACCGACCATCAGATCGAGGCTATCTATGAGTATCTAACTGCGATCCCGTGCATTGACAACACAACCAGCACGCCGCCCAGGGGCGCCCCCAACGAGCTACGCAACGATTGCGGATCTGGGGAAGCGATTGGCCATGACAACGCTTCCGAGGCTCCAGATAAAAAAAGAAGGCAGTAGCGGCTGTACGAAGAGAGAAGGGAAACCGTCACGGTTCGCCAGGCGGTTTCCTGTTTATGGCCCGCCTCACAGACCATCACTCTTGCGGATAAGAAATGAACCGTGCTGGAGGCTCTCCCATGTCAACAACAACAGTTACAGCGCCCAAACAGAGGTCGTGGTTACGTCCAAAATATTTGCTGTTTGCTACCATAGGCCTAATGTTGACCTACGTTATCCCTCACGATGAGAGTTTCCTGGTGCATCCGAAGGATCCCGTGTGGCAACACTACGAACCCTTTAAATGGTGGCTGTTGCCACATGGAATCGCTGGCACGTGCGCTCTGTTGCTGGGCCCGATGCAGTTCTCCGACCGCCTTCGCAATCGTTTCAGGCTGCTCCATCGTATCGTCGGCAGGATCTATGTGGCAGGTGTCTTCGTGGCCGCGCCACTCGGCTTTTACATCCAGTATTTCCAGGAGCGTATGGGCGATCCCCGATCTTTCAGTATTGCGGCAGCCGTGGACGCTGCCTTGTGGATGATTACTACCGGGATCGCAATGGTCTTCATTCTCAAGGCGAAGGTTCAGGAGCACCGGAAATGGATGACTCGCAGCTTTGCGGTCGCACTGGTTTTTCTTGAGGGGCGAGTCATCGGTGGTCTGACGGGATGGGAGAATTCCGACGTCCATGCGAACGAGACCACGGTGTGGTTCTGCCTTGCCTTCTCGATCCTTTCGGCGGACCTTGTGCTTCAGTGGCAGCAACTAGGGCACCAACGCTCGGTGTTGTACCAGCACCGTTCAGCTTCTGACTAAACTTCGGGAGGCGGCGGAGCCTCTTGTTAATCATCCAGAAACGGCTTCAGGGAGATCGATCAGCGGGTGGGGGGACCATCGAAACGCATCTCCGCGAAGCCGACTTACACTAAGACTTCTGGTCCGCGGAGAGGAGAGTTTGTTCGAGGCGCACAAACTTCCGATAGATTCTCATCCACCCAAAGTCCAAGGCGTTTCACGTTCATGCGGCGTGACTTTGATCCCAGGTTAGCGCGAGACGCACCCGCATCCGTCGTTTGCCTGCCCGCGAAAGAGTGATTTCCACGTGTCCTCTGGTGGACCGTCCTAGGCGGTCCGACAATCGAAGAAGTTCTTTGCCGAGGCGCGATCCAACTTTCTCCCTAGAGATCCCTGAAACCGCTGCTCCATCTCTAACAGACGCTCCTCGAGAGCTCGCACCGTGTTTCGACAGAACGTCGGGAACCGTGCCCCGACGATTTACTGAGAATGTCCGGTAGGGATATCGGACCAGTTACTACGCAACTCCGCTAAAAATCGCATCGACCTCAATACCCCACTCCTTGAGTAGCCATTCGGGTACATAGCATCGATTCCGGTTGCGTTCACACCACCGCTTTAGCTGAGGTGAGGCGATGTACTGTGCTTTCGAGAGCCCTAGTTGTTCGACCTGCAATTCGAACTGCGTCAGCATAACGGGGAGGGCTGGGATAGGCTTACCCCAGTTCGGATTTCCACGCCCCCGCTTCGTACCCGGCAGAACGAAAGGTCTGGTCATTGGAGTGAACTCGAAACGCTGGAAAACGCATTGTTTGCATTCGAGCCGACGAGACGAATCGTACCCACTACCAAAACAAGGATGACGGCCAGCATGACGGCGTATTCAGCAATGTCTTGCCCGTCGTCGGTAAGCCACAGCTTTCGAAGGCGATGACGCATGTTGCACCTCTACTGACTGCCTCGCATTTGCAAGCGAAATGGCAATCTTAGCGACAGCTCGCCCGCCTCAACTCCACTTTGAGAACGTAACACTCTTCGTGAAAGGCTCTGCCGTCCTCATCCGTCGTCGCGGTCTCAAGCGAAACCGGATGGTCGCAGATTGGGCATAGCAATTCTGAATAGCTAAGAGAATGAGTGGAGTGAAGTACGAGAAGCTCGTGTGTCACGATAGACCTTCATTTCCGCACAATCAATCGGGCCTGAAGATGTCGAGGCGATACGCTTGGCGATAGCTTAAACCTTGCTGGATGTTATGCAAGCCCAAAATGGAGCAGACGGGCAGGCCCGAAAGAGGACGCTCCCGGTCGATTCTTTGACCAGGCGAACTAAGTCAAGCCGGAATTGCGAAGCAGTGAGGCGGTGGCCGGGGTAGCGCGGCGACAAGGATGAACTTCGAACAGTTTTACGATTGTGTCGTATCGCGCCTCGGCTGGAAACTCAATTCGTAGTTGGCAGTTAATACACTCTAGGAAACGCCCTGCGGGAGACATCAGGATACCAATGCGGTGTGGAACAGGTGTGGTAGGACCGACGGCGAACATTGCATATTCCAACTCTCGAAATCCGAGTCCATCCAGTTCATCATACGCTCAACCGCAAGCGGCCCCGCGAGCCTTATGAACTCGCGGGGCCTTGGTGCGACGGGGGGGACGACACTCAATGCGTAGGTTGTTGTTGGTTTCTTGTCAGGCCCTCATCCAGCTTTTCGAGTCTTCGCATCCACTTCTCTCTGAATCTCGACCAATTCCTTTGCGGCTGTTTCAGCTATGGCACGAATCAAGGTGAGTCGTCTTGCGCACTCAGTGCCCTGTTCCGTCTGTTCAATGAGAAGATCACAGTGTCCGGTAATAGCACCCAATTGATTAATTAGATGGTGAGCCATCATGTACACTGGTTGGTGACGTTCTCGTTTTGAAGACATTTCAAAATGATCATCCCTTCTCCCCCTCCATTGGGAGTCTGCGCCACCAAACGCCATTCGATCTGACTAATTGAAATCTTTTACGAATCCCGGACTAGTGCCGACATATCGGCAGTGTGCGGGCAAGTGTCATCCGAGGACGTCAGTCGAGAATGCGGCTCAGGAAGTGGTAACTGCTCCGCTGCATGAAATCACTCGCACACACACAGCTACTGTCGGTTGGTTCCTTCACCGGAGCATCCCTTTTTTATTGTCCCGCGCACTCCGACGTTCAGCCAGATCGACGATCAGCAATGCAACCGAGACACTCAAGAGGGGGCCGGCTATGCTGAAAATCGGCCTTGCCACCGCAGGTCCCGCATCTTGGGCGCTATTGTGATATGCCGTGAAACCCATCGCGACTAGCGCCGTTATGAAGGATGACATAACCCATTCGCGCGGCAGATGTTTCAGCCGGCACAACCCAAGAGGCAGTAACCAGGCGAGGACGTACCAGAAGTTGAGGTCTTTCAGAGCTGCCGCTGCAGTCGCGGGGCTGGCGAGGCTCGATTTCAACCTGCCGGCATACGTCCAAGGAAAAAGTAGATATCCATTGGTGCTTGTCAACACAGCCGATAAAGAGGCGATACCTGCTAATCCAGTTGCCACAAGCCACATGATCGGCTTCCCAAGCGATGTCTGCTGCCTGTTCATCAACATCCAAGCTGCAGCAAACACCAGTGCAAAGGGAAGGAATGTTTCTTTTGTGAGCGACCCCAGTACGGCGGCGAGAGGGAGGAGAAAGAACCACTCGGCGGACAATATGCCCACCAAAGCCATCAAGAAAAATGCTTCTCCTGAGTCCACAAGACCCGCTAGCAGGAGATTCGGAACAGCGAAATTTAGCAAGTATATTGCCGCGCTGAGCAAGGCGATGGTCGGGCTATCCATATTCCGAGACACCACCAGAAATAGCAGGAATGCCGTCCCAGAAACAAACCAGCTATTCACGAGCAACAGCGCAAAATAGGCGGGGTTCCATGAGCCCACCCGGCCAATGGCAGCACGAAATATGGGGCGGGCGAGGTAGGGAATCAATACGCGATGCCGGAAATGAGGTGCAACGCCCTCCTCATTTCTCACCATTTTCGAGTACTCCGTAGCGTCTGCGTTAGGTACGCCAGGGTCATAACGATTCAGAGTTGGGTAACCCAGACCCATGCAGACGGCGAAGAAGAATGTCCACAACATCGTTGCATTTACCAGTGCCGAAAGCGATTTGTTGAACATCTGAACAGAGTTTACATCGGGTCGGGTCGCTCCTTGTTTGCCATTCCATCCACCGCTGCGACGGGCAGCCGCGGGGGCTGTCCAATTTCCTGCTGTCGGTTAGCGCGCTCGGGACGAGCATGAGCTGATGCGCCTGCCGGCAAGGCTGTGAGCTCTTGTTCACGACTCGAGAGGACGAACGAGGTGGTCTCGCCCCGGTCGATACAGGAGACCGCTGAGCGAAGCAGTGAGCTACTACAAGCATCCTCGACGACCGACCAATAAAACTGGAGGCTTGTGACTGACGTAATCTAGCGGGTAATTGTGCCTCCCGAAGATCATCAGAGAAGCAGTAGGAGACACAATGCAAATTCTGCGTTTGGTTCGCTGCTTCTGTTTTGTCCTGCTGATGCTGGCTTTAACGGCCCCGTCCTTCGCGGGAGTTTCGGTCTCCGTCACGATCGCCCCACCGGTGCTACCTGCTTATGAGCAGCCGCCTTGTCCCGGCGACGGTTATATCTGGACACCCGGCTACTGGGCGTACGGCTCAGATGGCTACTACTGGGTGCCCGGTACTTGGGCGACGCCGCCTACCGTTGGCCTACTCTGGACGCCTGGCTATTGGGGTTGGCATGAAGGTGTTTATGTCTGGAATGCAGGATATTGGGGACCCCACGTCGGTTTCTACGGGGGCGTGAATTATGGATTCGGCTACGTTGGCACCGGCTACGCGGGCGGATACTGGAGAGGTCGGAACTTCTTCTACAACCGCAGCGTCAACAACGTCAGGATCACCAACGTGCATATCTACAACAGAACTGTGATCAATAACGTCACGGTGAATCGGGTCAGCTATAACGGAGGCCACGGAGGAATCAGTGCTCGTCCAACTCGGGATCAAGAGAGATGGACTCGGGAACGCCACTACGAACCCACAGGTATGCAAATGCGCCATGAGCATGCAGCGGGCAGGGATCGGGCCTTCCTGGCTTCCGAGAACCATGGGCGGCCGGCAATCGCCGCCACCGCGCGGCCCGGAGAATTTCAC
>DATMOO010000215.1:0-25229 GCA_035568275.1 Candidatus Sulfotelmatobacter sp. | reverse complement strand
CCATGTTTAGAACATTGAAGGCTTCGCCGCGGAACTGGAAGCTGGCGCGTTCGGTCAGGCGGAAACTGCGGACTAGTGCGATGTCGAGAGTCTGCAGTGGAGGGCCGTACACCGAGTTTCTCCCTACGTCGCCGAAGGTGTAGGCGGCGGGCGTGGCGAACGCTGCGGGGTTGAACCACTTGTTGGAGGTGCGCGTGCCCGGTCCGAAGACGGGCTTTCCGGTGTAGTTTGCGCGGATGGGATTTTCACCGAGAACCGTGCCGGCGTTCGCCGTGTCGCCGAAGACCGAGATCGTGAGCGGCATCCCGGATTGAACCTGGTAGACAGTGCTGAACTGCCAGTTCTGCGTCGCCAGCTTTGTCCAGGTTGCGCGCTGGAGCGCCGGGATGTTGTAGACAGCGCTCAGGGCAAGCCGATGGCGGACGTCGCAGCCGGGGCCTTTCTCGGCGGCGAGATCACGGTTGTTCTGCGGGATGGCGCTCTCGTCCATGGGGGAGCGGAAGTCCGGGGCGTCGGTCAGGTTCTTAGCCAGCGTGTAGTTCGCGAGGAAACTGAGGCCGTGGGAATACTTTCTGCGGACATTCACGTATCCGGCGTCGTACCAGCTCTGGGCGGTGTCTTCGAGAAGATTGATCGTGCTCACCGGGAACGTCTGGCTCTGAATGACTGCGTCTGTGCTACTGGGAGTGAGCACGGTACCGGGTACGAAGGTCAATGTGTGGAAGGGGCGACGCGGTCCGAGTGGTCCGGGTCCGGGAGGCGCGTTGTTGATCAGGTGCGAGCGCTGCAGGTGAAAGCCGCGCGCGCCGAGGTATCCGACTTCGAGGGTTGTGTTCGTCCCCAGAGTCTTTTCGACTTGCGCATTCCACTGCTGAATGTATTGGGCGGGAGCATGAGGATCGAAGGCGGTAAAGCTGACGGTCGTCGCCGATAAGGTGCCAGTTCCGAGCACTGGAGTGCCGAAGTTCAGTGTATTGCCGTACAGAGATGGGGGCGGGGTGAAGTTGTCCCCTTGCTGCGTTTCCGGGAAAACATAGGGAACGTTGTGTCGCTGATTGCACCAGGTGTTCTGATCGACTGGCGTGTAGAAGATTCCGTAGCCTCCACGAAGTACGAGGCCGAAACGAGGGATGTTCTTGGCGATTCCGAAGCGGGGAGCGACGTTGTGCTTGTTGGAGTACATCAGTCCCGTCGGGTAACCGTTCTGGCCGCCGATGAAGACCGAAGGCACTCCGTTGTTGAAGACCAGGTTGCTATTGGTCTCGCGCAGATCATAGAGAGGGCTGGTGTACTCATAGCGAGCGCCGAAATTGATCGTGGTGTTCGTAGTGATTTTCCAACTATCTTCGGCAAAGCCGTCGTATCCCCAATTCCGGAGATTCATTTGCGGCACTCCGGCCTGGCGCTGCTTGACCGTGGGTAGGCTGAGCAGCAGACTCGCCAATCCTGAGCCGCTGCCGTCATTGAAGCCAAATTGCGTGGTGTAGCCGTTGGTGAACTGGTAGAAGCCACGGTTCTGGAAGAATCCCCACATGGGCCAGATGTAGCGGCGAGCGTCGCCGCCGAAGCGGAGCGCGTGATGTCCGCGCTGCCAGGCGAAAGTGTCGCGCAGTTCGATGGTTGTATCCCAGGCGTGCATGGGTGTTGCTGCGAAGGTGTCGCCTATGCCCGTATAGCCCTGCGCGGCGAACCAGGGAGCGCCCCACGCACCGGGTCCGCCGAAACCGATCCCCTGAATTCCAAGTTGCCCGACGATGTCGTTCACATTGTTATTCTGCGAAGTGTGATCCATCGATAGGCGGGACAGGGCCAGGGAAGCCGTGTTGAGCTTGTTGCTGGTGAAAGCGTGATTCCACGAGATGACGGCCTGCTGCGAGAGATTGTCGAAGTTCGCGCCAAAGCCGGGAAGATTCGCGGTCGTGGAGGTACTGCCGTTGCTGGGGGAGAAACCGTTTTCCGACCCGAGAGAGTATCGGGCCATGGCAGTGTCGTTGTTGGAGAAGTCGTGATCCACACGAACCGTTCCCTGATCCTGATGATGAGTCTCGTTGCGGATGTCGAGGTAGTTGTTGGAATCCGCACCCATGGACGTCATCATCATGTTCGGCTGGGGAACGTACTTCAACAGGAAGGCTTCGAGATTCTGATTGATGCGGTCGCTGGGAATCTGATTGTTGGTGAACTGGCTGCGGGTGTAGGGAAAGTTGGAAGGACCGGTGGGGAGTGCAGGATTGTAGCTCGGATTGGCGACGGCTGTCGTCGGATCGTAGATGTTCATCGGGCTCATGCTGAAGTCGCCCTGGATTTCAGCAAGACTGGGAACGGTAAGGATTTGAGCATCGGCTTGCGCGAGGCGGAATCCCTCATAGTTCACGAAGAAGAAGGTTCGCTTATCTTTGCCAAGGAGCGGGCCGCCGAAAGAAGCGCCGAAATTGTTTTGAACCAGGTGATTGTTACCCATGGACCGGAACGGGCTGGCATCCAGCGCGCCGTTGCGAAGAAATTCGTAGGCGGTGCCATGATACTGGCTCGTCCCGGAGCGGGTGACGATGTTGACTTGTCCGCCGCCCGCGCCGCCCATGTCAGCGGTGTAACTGCTGGTGACGACCTGGAACTCCATCACGGAATCGGGCGAGGGACTGAGATTTTGTGTGTTGAAGGTTGGGTCGGTATTGGTGGCGCCGTCGAGCAGAAAGAAGTTAGCGTTCGGGCGGGCGCCGCCGATCACGACGGCGGAGCGCTGTCCGGGGCGCCAGTACAGAGGATTTGTCTGTCCCGTCTGGGCCCCGAAGCCGACGTGGGCGCCGGGAACCGTGAGGACAAGATCGATCAGCATGCGACCGTTGAGGGGCAATTCCTGAATGGATTTCGGTTCGACGACCTCGCCGACGGCCGCATCGGTGGTGTGAAGGATCTCCGGAGAGGAACTTACCTCGACGCCTTCTCTCACGGCGCCGATCTTTAGAGCAACATCCAGAGCCAGCTTTTGGCCGACTTCTACATGCACACGCTCCACCACCGGAGCGAAGCCGGAAACGGCGGTTGTGACTTCGTAATCATCGGGAAGAAGGGCGGGGGCGTAGAAGATTCCGGCGTCGTTGGTAGCGACGGAGCGGGTGGCGCCTGTGCTCAGTGCCTTGAAGTTTACGGTGGCGTGGACCACGGGAAGGGATTGAGAGTCTCTTACCGTGCCTGAAACCACCGCGTAGTTGCTTTGGCCCAGGGCGAGCGCAGATAGAGTCAGTGCACACCCAACCAGCGACAGTGTTCGCATAGACTACCCCACAGAAAATTCTCGGGTGGTGTTTGAGATTGCGTGCTGCAGAGGATTCCCCAAAACACCCTGCCCCACGAGTGTCCGAAACTTTATCCGCGGAGTAAGTGGGGGATCAATAACAGGAAAGCACTAGCGGGAGAGAGCGCTTGCTGGTGTAGGGATGCTTCGACTGCGAAATCTCTTTCGCCTCGCTCCGAGATTGCTCCGCTCAACTTGATAAATCGGGGCGGGACGCCCCCGCCACAGCCGGCCGCAGGCCGGCGCTACGGTCGGATGAGAATCGGGCTTACCAGGTGTTGTAGGCAGTACCGTCGCTGGCGGTGTTGGTGGACGCGGAGTGGACATCGATTAGGCCGGGTTCCTGCTGGTCGACGAAAAGCAGGACCTCATCCTGAACGACCTCCCAGTTCGGTTCGTGGGTCATGGGATCGTCGGGAATCTTGTCGATGTAGCCCGCTGCTCTGAGATCATCGAGGGACTGCGGGGCTCTTTGCTTGTCGAACGTAAATCTCCAAATAGCGGTCCGCAATTGGGTTAGGTCTGATCGCAGCGCCCTTTCGCGAGCCGCAACAATGGAACGGCTATAGGTCGGGATAGCAACGGCCAGCAGAATCGCGATGATGCTCAAGACGATCATCAACTCGAGCAGAGTGAAACCGAGGAAGTTGCGCCGGCGGAAAGGCTTCCGTTTACCAGGTACTGTATGCTTCGCCATTGAGTGCCGTTCCGGCCGAGGAAGAGTGTGCTCGGGCAATTCCGGTTTGCTGCGGATCTACTGCGTTATTGGGATCCTCCGGATCGGTTGTCCAGTCGGCTTTCAAGGTCATGGGATCGACGGGCAGCTTCGGAAGATAGCCTGCAGTGACTAGATCGTCGAGGCTCTGCGGGGACTGGCCCTTATCCAGTCGGTACTGCTCGATGAGGCTGTCCAGTTGGAAGAGATTCTGCCTGAGCACGGCTTCGCGAGCTTGAATGACGTGCTGCTGATACAGAGGTACTGCGACGGCCATGAGGATCATCATGATGCTGATGACGATCATGAGCTCAAGAAGGGTGAAGCCGCTGCACAGACGTAGCTTGCTACGTCTCTTCCCGCCACTTCCAGGGGTGCAGCTTGCGGCGGGAGACGTTGCAAGCAACGTCTCTACGAATTGGTTCGCGCTGCGCTTCATTTACCAGTCTTTATATTTCGTGCCGTCGAGGCCTGTGCCTTGTGACTTGGTGTAGACGTCGAAAACATTCTGTCCGCCCCAGGAATCGGAATCGGCATCATCCTGCATCGATCGCAGGCCCCACTCTTTGGAATTCGTCATGGGGTCTGTAGGGATGGAACGCAGGAAACGGTATTTCTTGCCGGCCTGGCCCTCAACCCCTTTGACAAGTTCGTCAAGATCGGGGGGATAGTTCTGGCTATCGACCTTGGTCTGAAACGCTCCCCGGTCGGCGGCTTCCTTGTAGCGATCGATGCCGTCGCGCATCTCCCACAACGCTTCGCGAAGCCTCTTCTCCTTTTCGCGCTGGACCGTTACACGGGCAAGCGGCAAGGCCATGAGCGTGAGAACAGAAAGGATGGTCGCGGCGACGATCAGCTCGATCAGCGTGAAGCCGCGAGCTCTCCTTGCCATCGATCTATTTTGAGCCCTGGTTACCATCTGCACTTTGCTCCACTTCAAACTACGGAAAACTATTGCACCGTCACGGAAGCCTGCGCCCCATTGACGGTGATCGCCTGCAGCCCCGGATCACGCGCTCCACCTCGTGTGATGGTAAGAGGAGTTTGTCCGGAGGCCTTAGCCTCGAAAGTTACTGTAACAACGGCTCCCTGGCCGGAAACTCCGCCGGCGCCGCTGGGCCGCGAGGCGGTGATTTGCGACTGGCCCATGGATTCGTCTTCGCGATGGACGAGCGTGACGACCTGGCCGTCTTGCGAGAGGAATCCTCCATTCGACACGTTCACCAGTTGCAGCATTTTGGGGTCATAGTTCAGCTGAACGGGAACGGAATAGACATTCTGTGCGCCGGAGATCAGCAGGTTCACGGCAAAGGTGTTGCCCTTTTCCGCTTGAATCTGTGGCGGATCGAACAGGAAGCTGGGATTGCCTCCGGGGTTATTCTGACCGGCCGGCTGCGGGGGATTCGGGCGAGCGGCTTGATTCGGTGCCGAACCTATCGGGACGATCGATGGATTTCCATTCTGGCCGGGCTGAGCGGTCGAGGCCGACGGCGCGACGGCGGGCCTGGGCGCATGGTGCAACTCGATCGTGGTAGCTGTTCCGATGTCGATGGCGCGTTGATTCATTTCGTTGACGTCGGTGGCGCGGATAATGTGAGGAACGACAGCAAAAACGATTTCGTTTTCGGAGTGATCCTGGGTGGTTTGGCCGAAGAGATATTTAAGGATGGGAATCTGTGCCAGGCCGGGAATTCCGCTCAACTGCTTGGTCTGCTGGTCTTCCATAATGCCGCCCAGCAGGTTGGCCTCGCCATCTTTCAGACGGATCTCGTGCTCGATCTTGCGCTGTCCGATGATGGGCTGGCTGATGCCGCCGATGTTCTGCTGGCCGGTGACGGCGGAAACGTCCATCGTCATCTTGAGCGTAACCTCGCCGTTGGCATGGACGCGCGGCGTGATGTCGATATTGACGCCGACGTCGAGATACTGGAACTGGGTGTTAACCAGCGGGTTGATGCCGACGCCGCCGATGCCGGGCTGGAACGATCCGGTGGCGACAGGCACACGGTCGCCGATCTTGAGCGATGCCTTCTGGCCGTCGAGGGCGCGAATTTGGGGATTCTGGATCAACTTGGTGTCGCTGTTACTCATCAACACCGATAGATTAGCGGCCGGGATGGTGACCTGGAAGTTCGTGGCGTTGAGATTGCCGAGCGTGTTCAGGTTAATGCCGTTTGATCCAGTACTCTGGGTGACCGTTCCGCCTGTGCCCGAATTGGTCGTACCCGTAGTGGTCGTCGTGTTTAGGTTGTTCTGCAGTTGAACGGTGGCGCTAGTGGGCGGATTCAGGCCCAGCGTGCGCGAGCGATCCTTGCTGACCTGCATGACGGCGATATCGATGATGACTTCCGGGCGGGCCTTATCGAGGTCCTCGACCAACTTCTGGGCGAGTGCGATCTGATCGGGTGTGCCGCGCACCACCAGGGCATTCTGTGAGAGTAGTTGCTGCACGCGCTGCACATCGAGCACCGCGCGGATCGCGTTCACGACATCCTGGAGTTCGGTGGGCTGGGAAAGATTCGTAAGATAAAAAGTTTTGAGTACGCTTTGTTCCAGCTCTTTCCGTTTGGCAGGGTTGTCGGCGGCGACAAAAATCGTGTTGGAAGTGACCGGGCGCCAGAAAGTCTTTGATTCGAGTGCAGTGATCTGGAGCGCCTCCTCCAGGCTGACGCCATTCAACTCGACTTTGATGGGGCGGGGTGTGTAGTCGGGATCGAGCAGCACATTGATGCCGGCTAACTGTCCGACGGTGCGATAAACTGTGTCGGACTTGTCGGTCATCTTGATAGTAATCGGAATGTTGGAAATGGCAGCGAGTTCGACGGGGCCAGTTGCTTCGTGGATTCGGCGCTCGAGGCTCGAGGGAGGCCCGGCGGCTTGCGGCGGCGGGTTCTGCTGGTCGTTGATCATCTTCTGTGTGCGGAGCAGTTCCTGCTTCGCGATGAAGAGCGACGGATCGACGGTTAGCGCTTTCTGGAACTCGGCGATGGCTTCATCGAGCTTGCCTTCTTCCCGCAGCTTCTGGCCGCGATGCACCATCGAGGCTGCGGCCTCGAACCGGGCATGTTCGAATGCGGCTCGATAGCGGAGGTCCTTCGGCTTCAGGTCGTAAGCCTGCTTGTAGAAGTCGTAGGCAGCCTCATACTGCTGGCGGGCCTCAGCATCCTGACCCTTGGCGTACAAGTCTTTGGCTTTGTCGGCGACGGCGGGGAGGGTTATGGCGACCAGCCACAAAAACAGAGCTGGACGCATTAGGCGTCTCATTCGATGATCCTCACTCCAATACTCCTTAAAGATGCAAACTTCGCCGGACAGCGGTTTCCGGCGTTTCCACCCGTCTCACCGACGCTCTTGCGGGGGAAACCACTGAATTCACAAAATAAACTCGCGGTAGGGCGATTATAGCATCGCCATTTTATGGTCCCGAAGTGCTTGCGCGCACGAGAGTTACACTCTTTAGTCGTAGGACTAACGGGGAACACCGGACCTCGGACTGCGGACCTCAGACCTCAGACCTTGGATCTCGCCACCGCTCTGCTGAGGTCCGACGCCGTTCTGGGTTAAGATGAAATTTCGCTTTCACTCCTATGGCCCGCCAATCCACGCATCAGACGAAGCCGAATGCGGAGAAGTCTCCGCGGCGAGATCCCACGGCGAGCGGGCAGAGAGATGCCGCTGTTAATAGGATCGCTTCCCATAACTATTTCTTGCTGGAAAAATTTGAGGTGGGAGTCGCGCTGACCGGGACCGAAGTGAAGTCCGTCCGCGGGGGGCTTGCCAATCTCAAGGATTCGTACGGCCTAATCAAGGACGGGGAGCTCTGGCTGCTCAATGCGCACATCGGTCCTTACGAGCACGGTAACATCCACAATCACGCTCCGCTGCGGACGCGCAAGCTGCTGATGCATCGCGAAGAGATCCGCAAGCTGATCGGCAAGACGCAGCAAAAGGGCCTGACCTTGATACCTGTTCGCATGTACTTCAAGAATGGCCGAGTCAAAGTCGAATTGGCGCTGGCGAAAGGCAAGCAGCTTTGGGATAAGCGCGAGACTGAACGGCGTCGCACGGCGGATAAGGAAGCACGAGAAGCGGTGGCACGGGGCAGGGCTCGGAGCTGAGCACGGCGGCTAGGCCGTATCACTAAGAACTCCTGACAGAGTGATCCTGAAAGCGAGTGCACTACGCCGCTGTAGGTGGACCGAACCAAGTGGCTAGCGCGTCAGCGAGCCCGAGCTGAGTAAGGTCTCCCACCCACGTCACATATCCGTCGGGACGAATTAATACGGCGGTGGGAGCAGTGACTACCCCGAGCGCCGGAAGCTCCCACGTGCCGATGTACTTGGCGTCGACCAGCTGAACCCGATCTACCCATGGAGTGATGTCGACGCCGCCGGGCCCACCGAAGTTGAGAAGCACCGGCCGGGCATCGTGCAGCAGGCTGAAGACCCGCACCGTCCCTTTGTCGGTGACTAGGTCGAGATCGGGCACGCGGCGTCCCAGCAGCGAATGTCCCTCACCGAGATCGTAATGAATGTCGAGACCAGACACCATCGCGGCGAACCGTCTGCGCGGCTCGTCCATGGCGAGGAGCTCGGACATTGTGTCGCGCAGTGCCTTCGTGCGTTCGTCTTCGCGGCGAAGAACGATCGACGCCATGGTGTTGCGCAACACGCGGGCAGCGACCGGGTGGCGCCCGGCGTGGTAGGTATCGAGAAGGCTTTCCGGCGAGGTCCCCTTGACCACCTGGGCCATCTTCCATCCCAGATTCACCGCATCCTGCACACCCGTCTGGAGGCCCTGTCCACCGTCCGGCGGATGCACGTGTGCGGCGTCGCCCGCCAGCAGCAACCGTCCCTTGCGGTAGGCCGCGGCTTGCCGAGTCATATCGGTGAACCGGGAGATTGAAGTAGGACTGTGGATCCCGTAATCGGTTCCGTATACGGCAATCAGCGCCTCGCTGAGATCGCGCAGGGTGGGTTCGGTCGTAGCTCCGACGTGCGGTTCGGTCACCAAGACGCGGACCCGCTTCCCATTCTCCAATCTGCTGAGGGAATGAATGCCGACGGCATCGCGACGGATACCCCATTCCGGCGGCTCCTCGGTCAACTCGGCCTCAGCGATCAGGTTGCTGGTTGTCGGGTCCGATCCCGGGAACTCGATGCCGGCGGTCTTGCGGATCAGACTGCGCCCGCCATCGCACCCGACGAGATATTTCGCCCGCAGCGACTGACCATTGCTGAGCTCGACGTCCACGCCAGCGTCATCCTGCGCGAAGCCCTTCACCTCAATGCCGTAGTAGATGGGCACCGCCAGTTCGCTAACCCAGCCGGCGAGTATGCGCTCAATATGGCTTTGCCACAGCGCGAGCCCGTAATTGTGCCGGGTGGGAAAGTCGCTGATGTCCAACAGGGTTCCGGCGAACCGAGCCACTTGTGCCACCTGCCCTTCAGCGAGGAAGCGATTGGCGATGCCGCGCTGATCGAAGATTTCGATGGTGCGTGAGTGCAGACCGCCCGCGCGCAAGCCGGCGAGATCCTGGGTGGCGCGCCGCTCGACAACTGCGACGTCGACCTTCGCCAACGCTAACTCGCCCGCCAACATCAGCCCCGTCGGACCTCCTCCGGCGATCACCACTTCATGCCCCCTCATAGCCACACTCCGGTTGGGATCACTGGCACGCCGACAGCGGACAGCAGTTCCGCGCCGAGTGCCCAAAGCTGCAGTCCCACCATCCTTTCGGCGTCGCGCGACTTATGCGTCGATAACAGTCCATGCATTTCGTGCCTCCCATTTCCGTAGGGTCTGGCTTCGAGGGGCGATTATGCGGCACGACTCGGGCCTTGCCGCAAGTCCACCGGTGCGCGGTACACTGGAAGTGGGGGAAGGGAGGGAATACTCTTCTTTCGCTTGTCTGTTGGAAACGCAAAAGCCCTTTGCGAAGTGACGGTGCGGCGCGCACGGCGGCACGTTGACGCGGGGAGATCTCACGTAGGCCTACGACGACCTTCTCGGAAGCTTGCTTTCGCTCCTCGGATCTCGATCTGATCATTTTCCGAAGACCCACAGCTTGTGCCGTGTCGTATTCTTTCGCCGCTTCGCGGCTGCCAGGTAGGTCGACTTCTCTTCTCGGTCCCGTTTAAACTCCTAAGAAAATCAAAATCCCCACCCTGCCCGCCCAAGAAAGGCGGTACAAGGATGGGGACACCCCTCGCGGTTCTCACTACTCCTTGATTTGTAGTTTGTGCTTGCCCGCAGTCGCCATTCAATCGTTTCATCAGCAACTCAGGAATTTTTGCTGGCGGGGTGATCGGCGTGAAACAGGCTGTCGGGCACCGGGTTTCGAATGCATTGCCAACCGACCGGCCGGAATTTCTCTTCGCGTAGAATCTTGTTCGTTTTCCGTGACTTCAAAAAAAAATCCTAAACAAAACAGTTGACCTCCGTTATTATTCCTCCATTTTGACTGACAGTCACATCTCGGCGCCCCTGTGACCAGAACGCGCCACGTGCGGAACAGAAGTGCGTTCGCGTCGTTGCAAGCATTGAAACCATGCAGTGACTTTGAAGCCCAGGAGAGAATCTATGTCGACCCCACGCTGTCGAACGGTCCAGCACGTCGTGCTGGCCATGTTGTGCCTTGCCCTCCCATTGTTCGCGCAGTCGGGCCCCACGACCATTCGCCACGATGTTCACCATGATGTTTCTCTACCCCTCAGTGAAATGATCAAGCATGCTCCGCCTGCGTCGCTTGCCCGACGCCGGGTTGAACCAATGAGGCGGATTCCTCTTCCTCCCGGACTTGAAGCAGCGCAGCAAGATCCTGTGATCCAGGTGGGAACCGTCCCTCCGCCGACGCCGCCGGTCACTTTAGGCTTTGAAGGGTTGGGGAACGGGCAGTACGGATTCAGTGTGACCGGAGCCCCGCCTGATACCGAAGGCACAGTTGGCGCGACACAATACGTTCAATGGGTCAATACTTCGTTCGCAGTTTTCAACAAATCAACCGGCACCTTGATCGCCGGGCCGACTGCCGGAAACACGCTGTGGTCGGGCTTTGGAGGGGGCTGCCAAACTAATAATGATGGCGACCCGATTGTGCTCTACGACAAGCTGGCACAGCGCTGGGTCTTCAGCCAGTTCTCGGTTTCTACGACGCCCTATCTGCAGTGCATCGCAGTGTCGACCACATCGGACGCTACTGGAACCTACAACCGGTACTCCTTTCAGTACTCGAACTTTGATGACTATCCGAAGATGTCCGTATGGCCAGACGCCTACTACGAGACATTCAACATGTTCGCGGGTGGAACGACTTTTGTCGGAGCCGACGCCTGCGCCTATAATCGCAGTGCGATGCTGGCGGGCACGGCGGCCACGCAGGTGTGCTTCCAGCAGGGTACTTCGGTGGGCGGACTGTTGCCTTCCGATCTCGACGGGGCAACAGCTCCTCCGGCGGGATCGCCGAACTACATGCTGTATTTCGGCACGAACAATCTCAACCTCTTTAAGTTCCATGTGGATTTCACAACCCCCTCGAACTCCACGTTTACCGGGCCGACGGTCATTAATGTGGCGGCATTCAGTCCGCTATGCGGAGGCGGCACGTGCGTTCCGCAGCCCAGCACAACCCAGCAGCTCGATTCCCTCGCAGATCGATTGATGTACCGTCTCGCCTATCGCAATTTCGG
Organism: Candidatus Sulfotelmatobacter sp.; assembly: GCA_035568275.1. Lineage (GTDB taxonomy): Bacteria > Acidobacteriota > Terriglobia > Terriglobales > Acidobacteriaceae > Sulfotelmatobacter. Next base: position 13,531 of record DATMOO010000215.1, on the reverse strand, counting down.
TTCGCACGAATCTCTAGTCGTGAATCATTCTGTGGTCGCGGGTTCGGGGGGCGGCATCCGCTGGTACGAAATCCAGAACCCTTCCGGCACACCCGTAGTCGCCCAGCAAAGTACGTTTGCGCCAGATTCCAATTACCGATGGATGGGGTCGGTGGCGATGGATCAGGCTGGAGACCTGGCTGTCGGTTACAGCGTATCGAGCAGTTCTCTATCGCCATCGGTGCGATTTGCCGGGCGAGTGCCGACCGATCCTGCGAGCACGCTCGAGTCGGAGGTCAACATCGTCAGTGGAAGCGGTTCGCAGACCGGCGGCCTGTCGCGTTGGGGTGACTACAGCGCAATGCAGATCGATCCGGTGGACGACTGTACCTTCTGGTTCACGGAAGAGTACATGAAGACTACGGGCAGCTTTAACTGGAATACGCGGATCGCAAACTTCAAGTTCCCGGGCTGCGGAACGACAGGTACGCCGGACTTCACCATCGGCGCGTCTCCGAGCTCGGTGACCGTCAATCAGGGTTCGAACGGGACCAGCACGATCACGATCACCAGCTTGAACGGATTTAATTCGGCGACGACGCTGAGCGCATCGGGCTTGCCCAGCGGCGTAACGGCAGCGTTCGCGACCAATCCGGTGACGCCCCCGGCGAATGGCAGCGCCACGTCGACATTGACGCTGACCGCTTCTTCCAGCGCGACAACCGGGACGGCGACAGTCACGATCACCGGCACGTCGGGCTCAACCACGCACACCACGACCATCAACCTGACGGTGAACACGTCCGCACAGCCGAATTTCACGATCGGCGCTTCACCCTCTTCTGTGGTCGTAACGCAGGGAGGCAATGGGACGAGCACAGTGACCATTACGAGTCAGAACAGCTTCAGTTCGGCGACAACGTTGAGCGCGTCGGGATTGCCGAGCGGCGTGACGGCGGCGTTCTCGACCAATCCGGTGACGCCACCCGCCAACGGCAGCGCAGCTTCCACGCTGACCCTGACGGCTTCAGCGACTGCGACGACCGGAACGGCAACCGTGACTGTGACTGGAACGTCTGGATCGCTTTCCCATAGCACAACGATTTCGCTGACAGTGAATTCGTCCGTCGGCTTGCAGACGGCGGTGTTCGACAACACCCTGAAGGCTCCAAAGTGCGTGAATGTGGGTTCGGGCTGCGATTCTGGACCGTCCCTGCTGCTCGGCCGCGACACGATTTCGGGCGGAGCCGAACCGAATCAGCCGAACACGATCAACAGCTCGTGCGCCGACGGTACTTCCGGCACGTTCCACTCCGATGAATCAAACGACCGCATCGTGGTGAGTACGACCGACGGTAGTACGCTGGCGGCGGGCAAAACGGTTAAGGTGAGCGCGACGGTGTGGGCTTACAGCGGATTTACGTCAGATCATCTGGACCTTTATTACACCGCGAATGCGAACACCCCGTCATGGACGCTGATCGGAACCATCACGCCGCCGGCCGCGGGCGCACAAACGCTCTCGGCAACCTACACGCTGCCAAGCGGAAGCCTGCAGGCGGTGCGGGCGCAGTTCCGGTACTTGGGCAGCGCGTCTTCCTGCACATCGGGAGCTTACAACGATCACGACGATCTGATTTTCGCCGTGGGTGCTGGAACTCCGGGCTTCAGCGTCTCGGCGTCCCCGAGTTCGGTGAGCGTGCAGCAGGGAACGAATGCTATCAGCACGGTCACAGTCACGAGTCAGAACGGATTCAATTCGGCTACAACGCTGAGTGTGTCCGGACTGCCGAGCGGCGTGACGGCGGCGTTCTCTACCAACCCGGTCACGCCTCCGGCGAACAGCAGCGCGACGTCAACCTTGACGTTTACGGCCTCTTCCACGGCGACGACCGGCACCAGTACCGTGACGGTGACGGGAACCTCGGGAACGATTACACATACAACAACAATTGCGCTTACGATCACGGCCCCGTCGACCCAGTTGATCCAGAACGGCGGCTTTGAAACCGGCACTCTGGCCAACTGGACCACCGGGGGTGCCGCTTTGCCGACTATCTCTACCGTGCAGAAACACTCGGGAAGCTTTAGCGCTCTGGCGGGAGCCAGTTCCGGCAGTGAGCCGAATGGTGATGACTTCCTGTATCAGAGCATTACTATTCCCAGCACGGCTACCAAGGCTACGCTGACCTTCTGGTACTGGCCTTCGACGACCGACACCATCACCTATGACTGGCAGGAGGCCCAGGTGCAAAACACTTCGGGCACGATGCTGGCGCAGATTATGAAAGTATGCTCGAACGCGCAGGCGTGGACACAGGTGACGTACGATCTGACCTCGTACAAGGGGCAGACCATTCGCATCTACTTCAACGACCACCAGGATGGGTTTGGTGATTTGACGTATATGTACCTGGACGATATCAGCGTGAACGTGCAGTAGCCATCTCACTAATTCAGCGGCGCCGTGAACATGCGGCGCCTTTTTTTGTGCCGGTGGATTTTGAGATTGGGACGGGTCTCATACATAGTTCAGAATCCCCAGCCCCTATTGATCGGTCGGCCGGCTGTACAGGAACTGCAACGCGCGGGGGAACCTTTGTGCCCAGGCTTCCTCGTTATGCGCTGCTCCCTGCTCTTCGACGACCAATAACCGTGGGACTCCGAGCCCCTGATGCCGAAGCGTATCTTGAAGCCGATGGACATCGTCTACGGGCTCATTGATCGAACCGACGCCGATAAAAACCTTCTCGGGCCATCGAGTGAACCTGGCGGCTTTTCGAAGGAGGTAGTTATCATGAGCGTACAGCGAAGGGCTTTCGAGCAGCAATTTCCCAAACCGTCCTGGGTGCCTCATGACCGTGTAGAGCGCGATGCCAGCTCCGTAGGAAGAACCACCAAGCCCAGTCTTCGCTGGATCGGGATCGGTGCGATACTCACGATTGATGAAAGGCATTACCTCATCCAGCAAGAACTTCGGGTAGTCCTTGCCGTGAACCCTTGGCAGTGGTGGCGTGAGGGTATCGTCCGGGAAAGGTAGATACTCCTTCGGCCTGTCTCTCTTGCCGGCATTATCAATCCCAACGACGATGAGTGGCGGAAGCTTGCCGCTCTGAATCAGCGCCGTGGCGGTCTCATCGACGCGCCACTCTTGCGCGTTAAAAATCGAGGTGCAGGCATCAAATAGGTCTTGGCCGTCGTTCAGATACATTACCGGGTAGCGCGTGCCTCGCTGGTCAGCGCTTTCGTAGCCGGGAGGGAGCCAAACCCTGATCATACGCGTGTTATGAAAGACCCGGCTGGTGAACGAGCGTACATCCAAATCGCCAACCACGGAGCAATGGGTTGGTTCCTGATTTACGAAAGCGAACTTGGCTTCGTATGCCCAAGCCATCACGACCAATACCACCGAACAAATCGTGAACTGGCGGATCATATGCGCTGAATTTATCTTATTGGTCGCTTGCTGCCAATCTAATGCTGCGTCTTGCTCAGCGAAAGATGTGGCTGAGCAGTTTGACTCAACCCCGACGAACCATGCCGAGGAAGTTTTCGGCGTGGTACTCCAAGCGAATCACCAGGGGATCCTTCATCACGATTGCGGCGCTTCCGTGGGCGGGGTTGAGGGACTGGAAACCACGGGACCAGTGTCGGGAACCGGGGCAATCGGAAGTGTGGCCACCGGTACCGGAGCGGGTTCGATCGGCTGGACTGCGACCACGGGTGCCAGCATCCGCTGTTGCCAATATGAGACCGCGATCGCCCGTTGCCAGAAGCGGGGTATCAGCAAAAGGAAGAGCGTAATCTGCGCGATCAGAAAGGCGCCAACCACGCTATCAGCGGGCACGAACTTCATCCATATCCAAAGTCCTCCGACCAACAGAATGCCAGCGACGATGGTGACGACAACGTAGCTGGTGAGGAGACGTGCAAGGCTGCGCAATGTGTGCCGGAAAGCTGCTGCGATGGACTTGCGCACGGCCCGCTTGTCATCCAAAACCGTATCGACCTCAGCCAGATCGAACCAGAGGCGGAGGGTCGTCATGATCAGGAACATCACTGCAAGTCCGGTCACCTGCAATTCGAAGGGAAGCTTCTCGTTAGTGCTCTCGGCCGCTTTTTTGACAATGGCCCCGTTGGCCGCGAAGAGAAGCCCGGCAACCATGCCCATCAAAATTCCGGCAACGATCATGATGCGTATGAAACGCCAGAGGTTTCGCCCGCAGGCACGGAAGAATTCCTCACGCGGGAGGCGGTAGTTCGAAGCGTATCCGGAGAAAATACCCGGCAGAAAAAGGGCTGTGGCGAGAAAAAAGGTGAACGCGAAGTAAAGGGCGGGGTACGTCATGAAATTCAGGCTTCCGAATTCTGGCTTGAACAACAGTTCTCCGAAAACGCCCGCGTCGAAGCCCTTGACGAGACGTTGAGCCAATAGAGTATTGTCGAGAATCGCGTGAGAGCTTCGACGGAATGCCGCGGTGCCAAACTCGGCGAGGGTCAGGTTCAGGAGCCAGAACCAGACGATGTATCGTTTGTTGTGCGCGACCTTGCCGAGGCCGGTACTTAACAAGCTCTTGTTGGTCATTCGTCTTCCTTATCCTGGTTGATAGCTGCCCTCAGGGCTAAAGCCCTCATCTGTCTTGGCTCGCGACTCTACACGGCCCACCAGGCCATCGCTTGACTCATCCATTGTGTGAGGAACAGCCAATAGGTCGAGAGCTTATGCGTCGGCTTGGGATTGGGCTCGACGAGCAGACTATTGTTGAAATTGTCGCGATCGATGTGGATGGTGTGATCGGGGTCGATCTCAGCCGAAATTACTTTCGCCTTCTTCTGATAACTGAACCTTGTCCAGCGGCTTTGGCCGTCCCAGTGCTCGCGAACTTTTTCGTTGTTGTCGAACTTTACTTCAACCTCGATTGGCATCACGAAGTCGCCCTTGCGATGCACCGTCACGTACGACTGATAAATGGTGTCGCTGTCTTTCGCATCTTTGCCGCCCTTTTTGTCTTTTTTCTTTTCCTCAAACCAATCGATCGGGTAAGAATTTGCGCTGAGGACTTCGTAGTCCAGAACCTGCGTCCCATAGACCGCCTGGTTGAAGTACCAGCGCAGGTCTTTTCCCGAGACCTCTTCGATCGTCTTCAAGAAATCTTCTTTCGTGGGGTGAGTGAAGCGATAGTTCATGAAATACGTGTGCATCGCCTTGTTCATCGTGTCTTCGCCGATGATGCCTTCGAGGGTGAGCAGAACGCTAGCAGTCTTCCCGTAGGTGACACCCCCGTAGGAAAATGAGTTGACATATGCGTAGGCATTTTGTGCCATGGCGTCACGATCGGGAGTACTGATGTAGAAATCTCGCTGTTGCTCAGGCTCGCCGTAGGTGGCGCCGGCCAGGTTGAGGACGGACGTGTCTTTTCCCAGGATCGAGTCCAGGACCTTCACTTCGGTGTAGCTGTTGATGCCTTCGTCCAACCAGGCATCTTCGAATTCGTTGGTGGCAACCATGCCGTACCAGTACTGGTGCCCGAATTCATGCTCGACGACGCCTTCGACCTCGTGTAGGCCTTCCGGCATCCACCAGGTTGTGCCCGCGGTGATGAAGGTGGGGTATTCCATCCCCCCGGCGGCGGAGTCGGGCTCCGGATCAACCACGGTCAGTGTTTTATAAGGATACGGCCCGTACCATTTCTCGAAGTGGTCGAGAGTCTCGCGCGTGATGCGCTCGTGTCGATCGACCTGGTCCCAGTGCGCGGGTTGCATCAGGAAGCGGAGTTTAATGGGGCCCATTTGGGCCTGATAGTCAGCTTCCTTGACCTTGAAGCGCGGGCTGGCCGTCCAGGCAAAATCGTGAATGTCATCGCCGTGATAGGTCACCGTCTTCGTTCTGTCGGAGTTCGTCACATTGCTGACCTCAATGCCGCTCGCGCCAATGACTTCATCCTGCGGGACTGTCAGCTTCACGTCGTAGACGCCGAAGTCGGCAAAGAACTCCGTCGTGTTGTGATACTGGTGAGCGTTCCAGGCTCCGTGCCACCAGACTCCGACTTTGGGGAACCATTGGCCGCCGAGAACGAAATCGCGCTTCCATCCTGAGCGCGCCTGCGTTTCGGGGAATTTCGTCTGGAAGACGATCTTGAACTGAACGAAAGCGCCGGCGGGAATGGGCTTGGCGAGGTGTAAGTCGGCTACGGTCTTGTCGTCCTTATTATCGTCGTCTGGTGCGATGAACTGCAGGTTTCGGGTGAGGTCGCCCTGTCCCCCGACTTCCATGCTCTTGATGTCCTCCGAGCCATAATACTTCGCTTCCCATTTCTCGTACCCGGTATCGCGGCTGCCCATGAGTTTGGAATCACGTACGAAGGTGGCGTTCGGCTGGAAAGCGTTCTGGTAAAGATGAAAAGGGAAGTGGTCGAGCGGCTGTCCCGTGAGATTGTGATAGGTGAGGACCTCGGTTGCGTCCACGGTACGGCTCGAGGCGTCGTACTTAGCGTCGATCTCGTAGTGGACAATCCTCTGCGACAAGGGAACCGGCGAGTTGATCGCCAGGTTCGTGTCGGGAATTGTCAGAGATTCGCTTGTGGGCAATGAGGGCGCGGCGGTCTTCGCCGGCGCCGGAGATTGCGCAGCGGCGGTCACCGGCTTTCGCTCGATCAACACAACAAGGCTTAAGACGAACGTGGCGAGAACGGTGAACATTCTCCAGCGAATCTTCATAAGTTCCTCTTGGGGCGCTGCGGTTTTGAATCATATCGTAGTGCGAGTACCGCAGTCATGTGTGGAAGAGTCGATAAGGGGAGGCCGGGACTTACGTGCCGCGTGAGGCTTGCGGACGAACGGAACCGGAGTAGAATGCGACCGACGATGGCTCGCAAAAATCGGTGTGGGGAGAGGAGATAGCATGCTCGCCGTTAAACAAGGTGATCTGAGTTTGTTGCAGCATCCGGCGGCCCAAGAGCTGTTACATTCGAAAATCCCGGCGCGACTCGCCTATATCTCGACTGATGGAACGCCGCGAGTTGTTCCTATCTGGTTTCACTGGAACGGGCGCGAGATTGTGATGGCCTCTCCGCCCAAGGCTCCCAAGCTGAAGGCGCTGGCGAAGAATCCGAGAGTTTCGCTCACGATCGACGACAACACTTTTCCGCACAAGGTGCTTTTGATTCGCGGAAGTGCCCGGCTTGAACCCGTGGAAGGAATCGTTCCCGAATACGAGGCTGCCGCCGCACGATATTTTGATGCGGACTTGGCCAAAGGCTGGCTGGGACAATTAAGCACCCTGATCTCGTCGATGGTGCGGATTACTATCACGCCGGATTGGGTGGGGCTGTTAGATTTTCAAACCCGTTTTCCCAGTGCACTTGCAGGATGAGTCTGAATAATTCGCCCGGGACCTCGCGTAGAAGTGGCTCACTGGAGTGGAACATTTCTTAAGTCTGGGGAGAGCTGATACGCCTTTTCGAGTTCCTGTTGTGAGTCTGCTTTCTTACCTTCCTCACGAAGGGCCAAGGCGAGATTGTAATGCGCTTCGGCGTAACTTGGCTTCAGGCGCGTTGCCATTTTGAATTCAGTCTCTGCCTTCTGGGCATTCCCTGACTGCAGCAGCACAAGCCCGAGATTGTTGTGCCCTTCCGCAAATTCCGGATTCTGGCGAACAAGATCGCGAAAAATATTGATCGCTGCCGCGGTGTCGTTGTTTTGGCTCAGGGCCAGCCCCAGTTGCACTCGCGCATCGAGGTTGTGAGGATCGAGGCTGGCAGCGTCCGTCAACTCGCGAATGGCTTCTGGCAAGCGCTGTAGCTGGGCCAGCGCGACCCCGAGATTGTAGTGTGCATCGGCCAGATCGGGGTCAGACATCACGGCGTGCTGAAATTCCTCCAGACCCTTGGTTTGATCATCGGACTTCCAAAGCAGCAATCCAAGGCTCGCGTGAGCCTGCGCGTAGTCCGGCTTGAGGGCAAGCGCCTTTTCGTAGTCTTCTCTGGCTCGTGCAGGTTCGTTCTTGCCCTCCCAGGTCACGCCCAGATAGTAGTAGCTGGTTGGGATCTCAGGCGATTGCTCGGCGGACTTTTGGAATAGCGCCAACGCGTCGTCGAATTTCTGTTTCTTCAACGCGTCTACGCCCTGCAGGATCAGCAGCTTTGATTGCGCCAGGCGGGAACGAAATTCATGCAGTCCAGAGAGTTCATCCAACTCCTTCGTGGCGCTCCCGGCGTCCCCCTGACTGCGCAAAGCGAGGGCGAGACTGTAGTGTGCTTGCTCGAAATCGGGTTTGAGTTCGATGGCGCGACGGAAAGCGGCAATAGCGCCCGCCGTGTCGCCGTTCGCCTTCAACTCGCGGCCGAGGTTGTACTGAGCGTCCACATTGTCCGGATTGAGCGCCGCGGCCTTGCGAAATTGATCGAGCGCGTCCTTGTGGTCTGCCTGACGACGCAAAACGATTCCTAGCATGAGGTGCGCGGCTGCTACGCCTGGATCCAGTTCGATCGCGCGACGAAACTGGGCCGCGGCTTCAGTCAGATTGCCCAGCTGTCCTTCGACAACGCCAAGTTCCAGATGGACATCAGCCGAGGGCTTCAGTCGGAGTGCCAGCTTCAGTTCGTGCTCAGCATCTGCAAGATTGTTTTGTTGCGAAGAAATACGGGCCAGCAGGCGATGCGTAGCGGCATGGGCTGGATCGAGCGACTCGGCGGTGTGGAGTTCGCTGAGCGCCTCAGACTGATTTTGCAGCTCGTACCAGGTTGCGCCCAATCCGTAATGCGCTTCGGCCCATTTCGGCCTGAGCTTTGTTGCCGCTTGAAATTCCTTCAGGGCCTCGCGGTCGTCTCCCCTGTACTTCAGTGCCAATGCGAGGTCGTAGTGCGTGACCGCGTCGTTGGGCTCGAGGTCGAGCGCCTTGCGGTAGTTCCTGATGGCGTCATCCCAAGACTTGGCCTGGGAGAACTCGGTTGCACGTTGGCGATAGGTGTCCGCAGTCTGCGCCGAGGCCTTCGCTGGGAGGATCAGTAATAAAAAACAAACAGATATCAAACCGGCACTCATCCGGCGATGAGGTCCGACGGCTCTACAATCACGGATCGGCGTATTGCTCCGCATGCATACAATCTATCCCAAACATAGTAGAGAGAACGGCATCGAAAACCGTTCTCTCCGCATGTGGTTAAGTTATCTTGCTACCAGAAGAACTTCACGCTCAACTGGCCGATTCTGGCGCCAAGATCCTGTCGCACACTGGTTATCTGGCCGAAATTACCGCTATTGATATTGCCGTTAGGGTTGTTGAACAGGGCGTGATTGAAAATATTGAAGAACTCAGCCCGGATTTCAAACGCGATGGACTCGGTAATCCTGGTTCTCTTGGTAAGCCCCAAATCGGTGTTGTCCAATCCTGGGCCGTGAAAGAACTGGCGACTGGAATTTCCGAACTGGCCGAAAGGACCCGGTGCAAATGCACTGGGCACGAAGAAGCATCCCTGGTTGTTTGAGTAAGGACAATTCGGATCTGCCTTGCGCGGATTCAACTTGACGACTTTGCCTACCACATCCGGTACATCTGTGTTTGGGCTACCGGTTAAGGATTGATCGTCGCTTTCGCTCAGCGCCACGGGCAACCCGCCGGTAAAGCGAGTGATGCCGTTGAAAGTCCAGCCTTGCGTCAGGCGCCTGGGCGCGCCACCGAAAAGTCGGTCAAAAGGCAGAGCCCAGATGTAACTCACGACAAAGTTATGGGTGACATCGTAGGCCGAAAGTGAGCGAGTCCTGTGGAAGTCTGCGAAATTTACCCATTGCCCAAACCCCGACGAATTATCGATTCCCTTCGAATAGGTGTAAGCCGCCAACAATGTGAGGTCGGATGCTTTACGCTCCACCGTAATCTCCCCGGCATTGTAATTCGAATTGGCGATGTTTGCAGTGAAGCTATTGTTCTGACTGAATGCTGGTCCGAGCTTGTCCCTTGTGCCATTGAACACGGTTCCATCGGCGCGAGTATATGTCTGCTGTTCGCCATTCGGCCCACAGGTTGGACTTCCAGGAGCTACCTCACTCGTCTGGCTGAGCGACAGACAAAGTGCCCGGTCCCCCGGATTTGCGTCGTACTGGGCGATGAGCCGGTGCCCTTGCGTTCCTACGTACGACAGGGTAAGAACCGTCGATTTCGTCAACTCTCGCTGCAGAGACAGGTTGTAGTGCTCCGCGTATGGCAACTGATTGTGGATGTCATATCCGGGAGAAAACGAAATCGGGAGGTATCGGGAATAGTCGAGCGTCTTGTTTGCGGGTGAACCGGGAACGGGAAACACAAATGGGAAACGCTGTATCTGCGAACTTCCGTCAGATCGGGTCAAGAATGGTTGATCGAACGTCGTCGGGTTGGGCGACACCCAGTACAGACCAAACGGCGCGTCGCCGACTTCGTAGAAGAGGTTCAAGTCCTCAATCGAGGTGTAATACAGTCCGTACGACGCGCGGATGCTCGATTTGCCTTCCCCAAATACCTTTCCCAAGACCCCTCCCTTGAAATCTGGGGAGTAGGCCAACCCTAACCGCGGTCCGAAGTTTTTGTAACGCGTGGGAGCAAGAGTGCTGGGGATGCCGGGATCTCCGGGCACGACCCAACCCGTTGGGGCGGTCGGAAATTGAGTCGACTGTAATCCCGGCACAATGGTTTCGATCTTGCCCTGAGTGTCATACCACGGCATGCTGACTTCCCACCGTAAGCCTAGGTTTAGTGTCAGGTTCGACTTGACCTTGAATGTATCCTGCACGTATGCGCCGCCATAGCGGCTGCGGCTGTCGAGAAGCTGCTGGCTGCACTGGTTGTATTGGCTTGGCGCTCCAAGCAGGAAATCAGCGAAGTCGCTGCCGGTCTCGCCATTCGAGGCCAAATTGAAATTGAAGTCTCCGTTCGGTGCACAGGTATTGCGCTCGTTGATTTGGAGATAGCGGAATTCACCGCCGACCTTGAGGGCGTGACGTCCGATGATTTTCGATAGTCCTTCGGACAAGTGCCACGTGTTGTTGGGTTGAAAGGTTGTCAGCGTGGCAGGTCCGAGGGTGAAGTTCGAAAAATAGAGGGGCGGAACGGTCTCAGGAAATCCGGCTGGGCCAGAGGGTATTATTCCAAGAGTTCCGACACCAGTCACGAATCCCAGATCGGCCAGTTTGGCGAAGCCAGATTGGGGCTTGTCTTTGACGAGTGCCGTCCGGAAGAAGCTGATCCGCCACTCGTTGACGGTGTTCGATCCGAACGTCTTGTTGTTGCTCATCACAAACTCTTGCGCGCGGCTCGGGGTAGCGCTTGAGAACCCCGGCACGGCGTTACTTCCACCGGGCAAAGCATTTACCGAGGACGCGTCGTCGAAGGCATAGTAGAAATACCAGTTCCCTGTCTTCCGATTGTAGAAATCGATTCGCTCCCCGATTTTGTCGTCTCGAACTGTATCTTTCTGACTGTTGTTCGAATAGCTTCCCGTAACTGGGTCGCCCTGCGGAATAAATGGAAGGATTCCAACGGATGGTTTTGCCCAGGCAGTCTGGGGGATCACTCCGTTGGGAAAAAGAGTGGAATAAAGCTCGCCATTCGTTACCGGCTGGTTCAGGCGGGCAGAGAGGGTTTGAGCCCAAAAAGCACCTTTCACGGCAGTTGGATTGCCATTGCTGTCGAAGAACACAGTTGGATCGAAAATGCCGCTGCGCTCGTTGGCAGTAGGCAACGTCAATTGGCCGGTGCTCGCTCCTAGTACCTGGCGTGTCCCCTGGTAATCGGAAAACCAGAAGATTTTGTCCTTCCAGATCGGCCCGCCGATGGCATAGCCAAACTGATTCCGCCGGAGTTCCGCTTTGCTGGTGTCGAAGTATCTCGTCGCATCGAATTTTTCATTGCGGACGTACCAAAACGCGTCCCCATGGAAGCCGTTCGTGCCCGACTTTGTGATCGAATTCATCACCGCACCGCTGAATTTGCCGTATTCGGCGTCGAAACTGTTGGTGATGAGTCGAAATTCTTCGACTGAGTCTAGATTGGGAACCAGGCCGGCGCCTAGATTGCGTCCTTCACTGACATCGCCGCCGTTGACCAGGAACGCGTTGGCAGTTTCTCGCTGACCATTGACGGACAGGTTTCCAGCCGACTGGTTATACCCTCCAGAAACCTGCCGGTCCTGCTGAATCGAACCGGAGGTGACGGGAACAACACCCGCTTGCAGCCCTAGCAGGTCTAGATAGCTGCGGCCATTGAGCGGTAGGGCCAGCATCTTCTTCGAGTCGATCACGTCACCCAGTTGCGTGCTTTCGGTCTCGACTTGGACTGAGTCGGCGGAGATGGTCATCTGTTCGTTCACATTGCCGACCTTAAGAGAAATATCGATGCGCAATTGGTCATTCACCTGCAGCACGATGTTGGTTGCGCTGAAATGCTGGAAGCCGGCTACTGTGGCGTCGAGCGTGTAGGCCCCGACAGGTAGGGAGAGAAAATGATAAGAACCATCATCGGCCGAAACCGTCTCCTGGGAAAGGTTGGTCTGTGTGTTCGTGACCCTGATATGCACTCCCTTGACCACTGCCTGTGAGGGATCGCGCACGACTCCAAGAATGGAGCCGGTAACATCGGCGAGCAACATACCGGGGAGCAATAGCATCGACACGGCGACGAAAATCGGGACGAAGAACCTGTGACTATTTCGCATCACCATCTCCCGGGACGGCAGTCTGTTTCGACTGTCTTCCCTTGTGCGCTAGATTTTCTGGAACCCATCTACAGAATCGCGCGGCCCCCTTCCTGCGTTGAGGCAGACTCAGCGCGACAACGAACACCACTCCCATGGCGCGAAAACATATTCCACTGCATGGAAATCTGTCAAGCACGGAATTAGTCCTGGTCCATCGGTCATATCCCAGGTGCTACGAAATCGATTTTCAACGGCTGCCTCGATTGCGCACCGCAATCAGCGAGACTTGTTCCAGTCCCGGAAAGTGATCATCTTTGTCGGCTTTTCGTTCGGCCGGTGCGATTTGCTGGACTGTCGTTCGCGCCGGCGGCACGGAGCCGAAATACTGCGCATACACCTCGTCGAATACAGATACGTCGGACAGATTGTCGAGATAAACGGTGGTCGCTATCACCTGATCGAATTTCATATCCGCCTCTTCCAGGTTGTCGAGTTGATTGCGCATCGTCTGGCGGAGTTGATGTTGCGTGCTCGTAGCGTAAACACCGCCGTGCGCTCCTGGGATGAAACCATCTTTGGCGGAGCAGTACAGAGTGTCTCCGGCGAAGACACACGGACTCGCAGTGGGGCTGGGAGGCATGTTCTTCGGACGCACTGCTTTTCGCTGCGCGAGATCGCGCACGGCGACTCCCGTGTACTCGATGTGCGCGCCGCCGGGAAGGCTCGACACTTCGATTGTCGCGCGCGCGGGAGTGTTCCCGAACTCAAAGCGTCGCGCATAACGCTCGTTCATGACGCGCGTGGGAATCTCGGTAGTCAGATACGGATTCACGAAAACCATATTCTTGAGTTCGAGGCCCGCGGCCTTGACGACGGCCTCCATA
>DATMOO010000214.1:0-4048 GCA_035568275.1 Candidatus Sulfotelmatobacter sp. | reverse complement strand
AGTCTCGACCACGGATCCCGACTCGACCTATGCGACCAAAGGCGGTCCGGCACGGCTCGGCTACTACGACAACTATCTGATCGACAACGCAAGCTGCGTCATCGTGGGGGTGCAAGCTACGCCGGCACGGTTGAGTCAGGAGAGCGTAGCGGCCCGAGACATGATCGAACGCTATCGCGAACGTTACGGCTACCTGCCCCAGACTCTGGCCGCGGACACCACCTACGGCAACGGCGAACTTCTGCAATGGCTCGATGAGCGCGGCATCGCGGCTTACATCCGGGTGAAAGAAAATCCTAACGGGCAGCCGACTGATCTCTATGGCATCGACCAGTTCACCTACGTTCCCGAGGAGAACTGTTATATCTGCCCGGAAGGCAAAGTCCTGAAATACACCGGAATCAATAAGCGCAACCACACACATGTTTACTTCTCGACGCCGAAGCGCTGTCGCGAGTGCTCCCAGAAGAGCCGCTGCACGCGAGGCAAGTATCGGACTATCGCCATCCACACTTGTGAAGAGCCACGGCAGCACGCGCACGCCCACGACCTCAGAGCAATCTACGAGTACTTGAGTGCCATTCCCTGCAACCCCGGCCCAGGGATTCCAGATGCGCCTTATTTGCAGAACGCCTGCGAATAACGCAGCGCATTGACTGCGACTTCCACTTCGGCAGAGAGCCGTCTGATTCCGGGCGGCTTTCTTTGTTGTGCGGATTTCTTGCGATCAGGCCTTTCTTCAGCGTAGGCGTAGTACGAACCTGAGGTCGTTGAAGAAGTATTGCTGAAATTCGCCGTTGTAAAACCTCTCCCTCCAGGTCGAGGAGTTTAGCAATTGCGGCGTCCGTCTTGTGTTTCAGGGTTGAAGGGAAAGAGATTTCTTCTAACACTGTTCAGAAATCGTTAGCACAAGCTTATAGTGATCCAGGAGTTGAGATTTAGAAAGAAGATTTCCACAGCAGTCGCGGCGTGCCGGCGGCTGTGCAAATGTTGTGAGTGCAACTGCGGATGAAATTTTCTGTTGGCTCCGTAGAATCGCTGCCAGCAGAGAGGCGTCCCGCGGCTACGAGTAGCACAAGCCAACACTCGATGTTTTGCGCAAGATTCTCGAGCAGCGGGACGTGCTTTGCTCCAGAACGAATACTCAGATGACGCCCCGAGTTACTAAGGCTCAACTATAAGCATTTCGCGGGAGCAGAGCCAGCCCCTCTGTGTACGAGGTGATTTTAGGGAGGAGAAGCTAGCATGTCTGAAGTCGAATGGGTCAAGCCGGAGCCGCAGTACGCCGCCTTCATCGCCATCGATTGGGCGGACAAAAAGCATGTGTGGTGCTTGCAAGGCATGGGCTCAGAAAAGCGGGAAAGCGGAGAACTCGAGCACACCCCCGAAGCGGTTGAGGCTTGGGTGGTGCAACAGTGTCAACGATTCGGCACGGGTCCGATCGCGGTGGCGGTGGAGCAATCGCGGGGAGCACTCGTCTTCATGCTGAGCAAGTATGAAGCCATGCATTTATTCCCCGTGCCCCCGACGATGGCGGCCAAGATGAGGGAAGCGCTGTATCCGTCGGGAGTCAAGGATGATCCTCGCGATGCTGATCTGCTGCTGGATGTGTTGCTGAAGCATCGCGAAAAGTTGCGCCGGTTGCTGCCCGATACGGAAGCGACGCGCCGGGTGCAGAATCTGGTCGAAGAGCGACGCAAGTTGGTGGATGAGAGGACGGAGCAGAGCAATCGCTTGACCAGCCACTTGAAAATTTATTTCCCGCAAATTCTGAATTGGTTTGAGCACTTGGACACGGAGCTGGTGTGTGCGCTTTTGCTACGCTGGCCGACGCTGGAGGAATTGCAAAGGGTTCCGCCGGCACAGCTGCGGACGTTCTTGCGCAAGCATCACTGTCGAAATCAAGAACTGAACGAGCGTCGCATCCAGGAGATTCGTCAGGCCATTCCCGCCATTCGGGATCGAGCGCTGATCGAGGCCAAGAGTACGGTGGTGAAAGTGACCGTGCGGATGATGCGAAGCTTGCTGGAAGGCATTGCGGCTTTAGACGAGAAGATCGAGGAGGCGGCGGCCGCGCATCCGGATTTTTTCATCTTTGACTCGCTCCCGGGAGCGGGAGCGGTCATGGCTCCGCGGCTGTTGGCCGCATTTGGCTCGCAGCGAGAGCGCTACGGCAGCGCAGGGGAAGTGCAGACCTACAGCGGCATTGCGCCAGTGATCGAGAGAAGCGGGAAAAAGAAATGGGTACATTTCCGCCGGGCCTGTCCCAAATTTCTTCGCCAAAGCTTCCATGAATGGGCGGGTCACTCCATCGCGCAGTCGGTGTGGGCACGAAGCTATTACCAGCAACTACGCAGTCGAGGCAAAGGACACCACGCGGCAGTACGAGCTCTGGCATTCAAATGGATTCGCATCCTGTTTCGTTGTTGGAAAGATCGCGTTGCTTATGACGAGGTCAAATACCTGGTCGCGCTCGGCCGGCGTGGTTCTCCCCTGGCTGCCGTCGATGTCGCGATTAGCGGGTAAGGCGTGTGAACATTTTGTGGATACACAGTGGAAAGATTGTGGAGGTGAATCAACAAAGTTAAAAAATTAACTTGACAGCGTTACTCAGATATCTTGCGCTTTCCTTTCGGCTGTCTGGCGAACAAAAGGCGCAAGCTTGTATTAACGGCGCGTGGCAACCTTCACATTGACCCTAAGTAACCTTGTTCACATTGACAAACTAAAGAGAACGTCGCATTCTTACGGCCAAAGAGGGTGGGAGCTCCAGTCTAGTCCCCTCCTCTGCCAAGGTTCCTGGCGGGGCATCTCCGAACCAATCGGAGGAAAACCATGCAATTCATGCGACGGATGCCTCTCCTGGAATCAACCCCCACCGAAAAGAGGATCTGCAATGAGGACATCTAGACTATTGGTCTCGTTAATTCTAGCCGTCGTGTCGTCGGCTCCTATGGCACTCTCGCAGAAGGCAGAACGATTCAATCCGTTTCCTCGGCACTTCCCCACCAAGCAACGTTTCGTGGTTGAGTTTGCAGCTCGTGGTGGCGGCAGCAACCTTTCCTACCACAATGGGCCGGTACTCACGAACGCATACCTCATTCCGATTTACTGGGGTCCAACTTGGGGCAGCGGTGGCCGCGATAATTCCATATCGATCTCTCTGAGCAATTACATTGACGGAAACGGCACAACGGGAGATCCGGGTTTCGGGCTAACCGGCGAGTACAACGTGATCACCCAATATTACGAAACTGGCCCGGTCTATATCGTGAAGTCAAACCTGGGGGCCATGGGAGGTGCGATCTACGACAGCTCCACGCCGCCAACGAACGTGACCGACGCAGACGTGCAGGCGGAGGTCCTCAAAGTGACCAAGAACACTCCCCGCACCGACACGATTTATGAGGTGTTTCTACCCGCCAGTTCGTACTCCTCCGATGGCTCCGCCACCTCCTGCGGAGGACCCAATCTCACTTACTGCGCTTACCATGGCGACTTTCTGTACAGCGGCCTTGACGTGAAATATGCCTCCATGCCGTATCCGAGCTGCGGAGGTTGCCAGAGCTCGGGTTTTTCGACCACGCAGAACTTTGAGCATTTCGTCTCCCATGAGACGCGGGAGGCCGTTACCGACGAGAATGGGAACGCCTGGTACGATCGTCGCGGCTACGAGGCTGACGATAAGTGCGCCTGGAGCCCGAACCCATTCACCGACTCAACAACCGGCGTGAATGCAGACGGTTCGCCATTCGCTTATCAGTATGAGTGGTCGAACGCAAAATCTGGCTGCGTCAAAACGCAGTAGTCCGTATTGAACAGGATGAAGATCTTCAAGCCCGGCTGAGGCCGGGCTTTTTCTTGAATCTTCTCGTTCGTAAAGCGCAAGCCGAACTCGTCGTCATGATTGGCGATCGCGGTAGGGACACCAGTTGCCCGGTGCCCCCCGCACAGACCCGGACGGGCGCTCATTAGCGCATCCGGTTCTTATCGCGGATGAATAGCGGCCCACCCCATCGGTTGGCCGCACACTCGCCCACCCGTGGGA
>DATMOO010000213.1:0-26689 GCA_035568275.1 Candidatus Sulfotelmatobacter sp. | reverse complement strand
TTACGGCCAGGCGATTCGCCTTACGGCGATCCCATTCCACGGAGTGGTTTACCATTCCCGACTCGATGCACGCAACCGGAGCTATCCGTCGAGCTCTGCACTTAACGACATGCTCGTCGGTCTGAGGCGAAGCCTCGCTGGTTGTGTGCGACAAACAGATCGACATTTATGAGACGCCGGTTTCCCCTGTGATCCTCTGTGCCCTCTGTGGTTAGGGTCTTTGACCTCCTCGCCGGACACCACAAATCGCGCAGATCGAAAGGCAACATTTAGCGCTCACCACTTCCGACGTACCTAGGTTGGTCTTAAAAAGGCAACCACGATACGCTGATTGGGAAGTCTGACGTGCGGCCTGTTCGATCTCCCTTCAGGTCGTTACCAAAGGTCATGCAAGGCACCCTCCTTCCGACTTTTCAGTTAAAGACCCATTTGGAGTTAAGGTGGGAAGTGCGTGGTGCTTGCACTGGCCGACTGGCACCTAATCCTCGAACAAAGGTACAGTGACATGCAGAACGGAGCAGCTCCCACCGCACTTCGGCGCAGTTCGAGAGTGCCGACCGCACTCCAGATCCTGGTTACCAGTCTGGAAGGAACACACTTCTCAGAGGTATGTGAAACCCTCGTAGTCAATGCACACGGTTGCGCGATTCTGACGCGAGTCAAGCTCGACACAGGTATCCCTCTGAACCTTCACAGCAAGGACGGGCGCGAGACTAAGGCTCACGTAGTCAGCTGCCAGCCGATCGACTCAGATCACCGAAGCTGGAGACTGGGTGCGAAGCTCGACCGGCCCGATAATTTCTGGGGCTTGAGAGATTGCCCTAAAGATTGGATAGTTCCAGCGCCAGTGGTGCCGGCAAGGCCTCCCCAGATTCTGAAGTCCACGAACACTTCCTCCCCTCAGTTGTCCGGCCAGGGAAACCAGCCGTCGGAAGCCGCGCTGGATCGTTTCGCGCGGCAATTGGAAGCTCAGGTGAAGAGGACGATTGCAGACTCGTTACGCCCGCTCCAGGCTGAGGTCATGGCGCTCAAAGAGCGGTTGGCCCAACGAGAAGCGAATCCTAGCCGCTTTGAAGTTTCGCTCTCGAATATTCCTCCTGAGCTCGAACGACAAATCGAGTCACGCCTGCGAAAGGATCTCGAACCCAAAGTGCTGGACGAGGCGCGCCAACAGTCCGTGCACTTGCTGGAATCAGCCAAGGCAACGATCGACCAGCGAACCACGGAAAGCTTCGACCGTTTTCTGCGCAGGGTCGCCGAAGAACTTACGGTCGTCGAGAAACGCGCACAAGACATTTCCGCGCACATCTCCGAGAACACCCGGGAGTATCTGCAGCGTGGCTTGGAAGATTATCGCCAGAGATTATTGCAGGGAGGCGACTCGCTTAAACGACTCAGCGAAGAGCTGCTGGAGTTCCTCCAACATAACTTGAATGCCGAGCATGAGGCGCGTCGAGGAGACTTGGAACAGCTTCGATCCTCGGTTGCGTCGGAATCATCGCGCTTGCAGGAACAGGTTGAATATCTGGACACTCGCATCGCGAAACTGGACGAATCGACGCGCTGCATGGAGTCAGGCCTCGACCATCGCCTGAGCCGGATGTCCAGCGAGATCGTAAAGGACACGCGCAGCCAATTTCTGAATCTGGCGAATGAGATTCTGGAGGAATTGACAGCACGCAGCATCAAAGCACTCAGCGATCAGCTGGATGAAGCCACCGAAAACATGAAGATCGTCCAGAATGGAATCGTCGCCTCGGCTTCCGAATCACTGAAGGGCCAGGCAGCGACTGCTTTGCAGACTTTCGAGAACTCCACGGGGCATCTGGCGAGACTTTCTCTCGAGCGCTGGCGGCTCAAGCTCGAAGGAGGCTTGAATGCTCTGACAAAAAGCCTCAGCGAGTAATTTCGATTGGCAGGAAGGTGAACCGTATCGCCAGATAGTTTTTCTCCGCGAACTCGGCGGGGGTTCTCGGCGGCCTCTGCGTTTTGGGGTTTTGGCCAGACCTGGAAAAACAGAGGCTTAGATCGCGGAGGTCGCCGAGAACGACCGCATAGAGCGTAGAGAAAGGCAAAATGACTTTACCGTGGTTGAGGTTGAAATTAGGGCCGCCACGTTTCCACCACTAACGCTTTCTGCGCTACAGTCCACTAGTCGCCATGCCGGTGTTGGTTTATGAATTCTGCCTGCCCCTGTAGTGCGGACGCCCGCCGTCGCGTGCGACGCATCGTGCCCCAGTCATACTCGTAGACTGTCCCACAAAGCACGCAGATCTGGTAATCCTGCCCGTACACACCGCTATGGGGCCAGGAGAATTGATGACGACAAAATATTTCCAGGATTCGCTTGATGAATTTATTAGCCATGGCTTTGAGGCCTTTTCTGTCAGCTGTGCTGTGACAGTAGCACGAAAAGCTGCAGAAGGATTCATCCCTTGGTTCAGTTTGCACCGGGATGATGGTCAATGCGTGGTCTCATTACTCGCCTGCAGCACCACTGTTTCAAAGGAAGGTTGTTCCGATCCGCAATCCCTCTTCGCGTCGTCCCCTGATCGTCCACGATTCAGCGTGACGACCGAAGCCAGCGGTTGTTCACAGACTTCAGCGGTCAAAACTCAGCTCGGAGGGCGCTGAGTGAAATCGCGATTTTTCGCGAACAAACATTGCTTCCTGCTGGAAGAGATCATTTTCCTTCGGCAGCGCGGGCCAGGTCCCGCCAAGTGATCAGCTTAATTTTCTGTTGAGCCAGAATCTCCCGGAACTGGTCACTTGTGAAAAAATCGTAGTCGCGCTGCCTCCATGCCGAACCCCATGTGGAGCGTTCCCTGGTGGCGGCGCGCAGTTCGTCATTGTCGTATCCCGGATGGATAACGAACTCCGTCACGCCGGGTTTCAGGTTTTTCAACGCAATGAGGTAAAATTCCGCCCATTTTTTGGGCGGAATTTCCGGTTCAATCGTAACTGTATGGTCCAACACTATATCGTTCGGACCCAAGCTCGCCTGCAAATATGGGTGATCGGCGAACCAATCTCTGGTAACAAAAACCGGCAGCTTGTACTCGTGAGCCACCCGCAGCATAGCGTCGAAAAGTTCCTTGCCGTTCATGATCAGCCGGTACTGATGCGAATCGAGGTGCGTGGGACGAACGCCCATCGCAAGCGCGCGCTCGATCTGGGCGCGCAGTTCGATCTCGACCTCCTTGGCGTCGATGGGCTCGCCCTCTTTCCAGTCGTGATGGAAATATCCGTTTTGATCCACCAGGCTCGGTACCCTGTCCACAGGCGCCACGGGACCCCAGCGGTAATAAACTCTTTCGCTGGTCAATGTGAGGTGCAGGCCAAAATCTGCGTCCGGATGGGATTTAGCATAGTCGGCAATCTCTGGAAACCATGGGCAGGGAACCATCAGGCTTGCCGAATTGATTGTCCCGCCTTGCAGAGCTTTGATGGCAGCAGCATTCACCGCGTGGGTTTCGCCCAGATCGTCCGCATGGACAATGAGGAGCTTTGTGCCGGGAGCATATCCTAGCCGCTCCACCAGAGCTTGCGCAAAGACCGTGACCGGGGAGGTGGAGAACAGGGAGCCGAGCAACAGTACTCGCAGGATCAACGAAGGAGTCATTGTCGACTAGTAAACCACAGCTCTAGGTTCGTTCATCACGCACCACCCCTTTCCCGACACTAACGAAAATGGCAACAATGACTTTTCGCATTTTCACAAACTGTATCGGCAAATCAGGCGACAGTCGAGCCAAGCTTACCTGACGTAACCTGGTCGATATTTCAATACTTAGACAACGTAAGAGATCGATCAGTGCGGCTTGAAGGTCTTGCCAGTTTCCAGAAGCGTTTTCAAGCGAGAGAGAATACGCGGCCATCCGTCGGAGCAAAATGCGTAGCCTGGATCCGCTTCGTTCCACTCATCGTGGGTGATCGTGAGTTTTGTGGCTTCCGTCTCTGGCACAAGTTCGGCCGTCACTCGAGATTTCAATGGACTTTGCCCGAGTTGAAACGTGTACTGAAGCAATTTCGGCGGTTCGGACTGCAGGATCTCACCCTTCACCAAGGTCGCGGGCTTGCCGTCGGGACCAGGCCCAATCCACTTCATTAAACCGCCGGGTTTTATATCCGCCTCAAAGTCCGCTCCCATAAAAATGATGCGGTTCGACTCCCGTGAAAACAATCCGTCCCAAAGCTTTTCAGGCTTTACGGCAACATAGAAAACAAATCGCAGAGGGCTGCTCATCCGCCTCCTCAATAAAACGCTTCACGCGACAAACTCCCCCGGCCCGGCGCACCAGCTCATGTAGAGACAGCCGCCTCGGCTGTCCCGCGACGGCGAAGCCGAGCGGCTTAGGCACAGGGCTAAGATACAGACATTGTTTCGAGGTTCCAGGAACTCAATAATAACCGGAGGGAGCCATCCGCAGCCGGCGGCCCATTTTCACGCCGAGAAAGGAGCCAGTCTTCTCGCGTTTTGCAAGGACGTTATTCTGGAGCTCCCGCGCGCCCCTGTCCACATGGATGACCTCCCTGTCAAAAGTTCTACATAGAAATGCGTATGGCAACCGACCAAAACCCTGGAGCACTCTATCGTGTGCCATCCCGTCGCATCGACGACCACATACGCGATCTCTGCGCGAAGGTCGCGCACTCGGACGGAAACGACTACGAACCCACCCTTTCGGAGTTGAAGGCCGCTCTCCGCGAGCACGCCGACCGGCTGCGAAAGATGGCCGTTCAGAGTCTGGCGAAGAAGGCGGCTCCGTTCAAAGATCGCCGTAAGTCTTGAAGTTTCGGATCAGCAGATTAGCGAAGCGGCTTAGTCTGCCGCCGCATCCAGTCCACGATCTCGGGAAACCGAAATTCGTGGCGATCCAGTGAGCCGTGGATGAATTCATACCCGTCGAGCGGATCGACTTCCAACGGGCATCCGTTAATCTCCAGGAACGTTGTCGCCGCCGCGAACGCGATCCGCTTGTTGCCGTCGATGAAACCGTGGTTGTTCGCTAGCGATTCCATGAGTGCGGCGGCTTCTTCCTCGATGGAATTGTAATAGCCGGTTCGGGGACGGAAAACAGCGGCCTCCATCGCATTCTGATCGCGAACGCCGTGCAGGCCGCCGAAGCTATCGATGAGAAAATGCTGCATCTGGTAGATTTCCGCGACCGTCAGATAAATGTCGGCCATCTACTTGGCTAGACGATCGAGCAGATCGCGGTTCCGGTCCACGACCCTCCCAAATGCTGCCATTACGTCGGGGCGGACCAGATGTTGGGAAGGGACCACGTTGCGCAAATAGTGCGTCAGCGCCTGCTCGAGAACGTACCGCTGAGACTGGCCGTTCTGTTTGGCGACAGCAACAAACTCGTTCCACAGTCCCGCATCGATTTCAGGAGCGATCTTCTTTGTCTTGGCCGGCATCCTAACCCCCCATTTGCCATCTATTTTAAGCTGATCTCTTGCGAAATCAAGCACTATCTAGATAGTTCTAGAAAGCCGCCACCCTAGGCAACTGCACGTTTTTTTCCACAGCCTAAACCTGATTTCTTGTGACGAACAATCTTGACTAAGTCTACTGACCGTTCACAATGGAATCGTGCTCAGTCGCACCGCAAATGACGGGTTAAGGGCAGCCAACCAGTTTCAGCGGTGCGAGGCTAAGTCCTTATTCCGGAAGATTTTGCGTGTAAGTCATTATTTGACAATATTTTGCAGGGATGAATTCAGTCGGAAGCTCGCAAGTCACTTGTATTGAATATTTTGCGAGCTTCAGGGCAAAAAAATGTTCTCGCCTCCAAACGCAAAACCAACGCCTAAGTCCTTATTTTAGAGAATTTTGCGTGTAACCCATTTATTTCGAAGATTTTGCACGCGGATCGTGTCGGCAAGCGGTCAGCAACTATCGAGGAATCAATATTTTGCCCGCATGGATCGAAAATTTCCTGTCGTCATGCCGGACGCACATTCAGCACTTTTTGGACGCAAAAAAACCGGGCAACGGAGCGGTTCGCATCCCGGCAGGTTTCCGGAAATCTATCGAGGTAGCTTGAAGTTGACGGTGACTTGCGTCTGAATCTCCACCGGCTCGCCGTTCAAAAGATATGGTTTGTACTTCCACTGCTTGACGGCATCATTGGCCGCTCTGGCCAATTGCGAATCTCCGCTCAATACCTTTACGTGCGTGATATTTCCTTCCTTGGAAATCGTCGCCAGCAACTCCACCTTTCCTTCGATGTGCATGCGAAGCGCATTCTGAGGGTAGGAAGGAGCGATCTTCTTGTAGAGCAGCCCCTGTGAAACACCCTGGGAAACGCTCAGCGTCTGGAGCACTGGCTTGAGTGCGACGTCCGTCGTTTCCAGGTTAGGAAGCGGAGCGGCAGCAGGCGCGCCCATTCCAATCACGCTGGGAGCGGGAGCATCGGGCGTGGGAGCCGGTTTCGTCCCAGCCACCGGTGCTTTTCCTCCCTTAACGATCAGAGCTGGAGTTTCCGACTTTTCTGCGACATCGGACTTGTCTGCCACAACGGACTTGGCTGGTGCAGAAGAGTTCCTCACCGGTTTGATGGCTGCAGGCGAACCGTCGCTTCCGGTTCTAGCTTCGTTCTCGTCCGCCGAGGAATTCGAAGACCGAAGAGTTATGTCGGACTGTGGAACTGGGGCGGGTGTTATAGCCGCCATGGCTGGCTGAGCCGCTGTCGGCTTTGGTGCCGCCGGAGTTGTAACGGGCGCGGAGACCGGCGCCGAGGTGGCGACGGGCTGCGGCGTCGAACTGGTAGTCCCCTTGAAATGGGACCATCCGAAATAACCGCCCGCGACGATAAGCAGCGCCGCGGCGATTCCGATCATAGCTTTCTTGCTGCCACCGCCGGATTCACCCTCGGCAGTTGCGCCACCAAATGTGAAAGATGGGGCAGATCCGACATAGGCAGAAGGCTCGCTGACGGCGACTTCCGCTGGCTTATCGAAAAGATTCTCAGCGACGTGCGGTTTTTGCTCGATCTTCGGTGGCGCTGGCTCGCGGGCCGGAGCAGGTGCGCTGGCCGCGCCGCTGGTCATCGGCGCACTCGGAGTATTCAGAACAGGTGGCTTGAATTCGATTGTCGGCGGCGCCGGAGGAGCTACTCTCGGGGCAGACGTCGCCACGGCAGCGCTATACAACGGTGGAGGCGCGGCCGGAGCCGCAGGCTTCTCCGCTGCAGGTGCAGCTGGAATATCGTTCTCGGTTACAGGGACCGCTTTTGCTGAAGCTGCCGCGGCAGCAGGCCACGCCGCTGGCGGAGCCGGTGCGACCGGCTTCTGTACTGGAGGTTGTGGCCTGGGGGCCGCTGTTGCGGTCGGAACAACCGGTTTCGGGGCCACCGGCGCGGCGGCCTTCCCCCCTAATGGCGGTCTCGGTACTGCAGGCTTTGGGGGTGCAGGCGTGGCAGCGGGTGTAGGCGCGCCGGGGGGCGGTGTTGGCACCGCGAAGCTGCCGGTCGCCGTTGCTGAACCCGGTTTGGTCGGGTCGCTTTTGCGCAAAAGTCCGCGCGCCACGCGCAGCGTTCCTTTGGCCTGTTCGATGTTAATGGGTTTGGTCAGGACAAGGTTTGCGCCAATGCGAAACGCCTTGGCGACCCCTGCCTGACCCTCCACGACGGCAACCGCAAGTGAGGTCTGGTTCGACGTCGAATTGCGTGCGCTCTTGAACAACAGGGTGGCATTCTGCTCGTTATCGCAGTCCACCACGACAGCGTCGAAGTGTTGGCCCATCAGCTTCTTGACTGCAGCGAAAGGCTCGATGCAGGCCTCGACATTGAACTCCAGCTCGCTGAGAACCTGCGTCACTGTGCGAGCCGTCTTGTCATCGGGACAGAAGAGAAGAGCTTGGTAACCCATGGAGTAATCGTAGGTAACGCCGTAAGGGTCATCAAGTTACGCTGGTAATTCGCATAAAATGGCGGCCATGAACAAGCTGCCGCTGTGGTTAAAGATCGGCTGGACTGTGTGGCTGATCGTCTGGATTCCCGTCTATTGGCGGCAATATGGCGCGCAGAATTTTCTCTTCTTCTGCGACATCGGCAATGTCCTGATCGGGATCGGGCTGTGGCTCCAGAGCCCGCTGATTTTTTCATGGGCCACATGCGGGTTGTTATTGTTTCAGTCGCTCTACACCATCGATCTCGCAGGTGCACTGCTGACGGGACACCACCTGATTGGCGGCACGGAGTACATGTTTGATCCGCACTTATCTCTTTTTGTCCGCGTGCTGAGTTTGTTTCACGTAGTGACTCCGCCGCTATTGTTATGGGCGATCTGGAAGCTGGGATACGACAGTCGCGGATGGAAACTCCAGACGCTGACGACGTGGATCGTCGTGCCAATCAACTACTTCTGGCGTCCCGAGCAGGATGTGAACTGGGCGCGAGGCCCATTCTTCCACGAACAACACGCAATGCCGGGATGGGCGTACTTACTCGGATACTTAGTTGTTGTGCCGCTGTGCATCTATCTGCCGACGCACTTGTTTCTTAGTTGGCTCACTGCTCGGTGGAAGTCGGGTAGCCCGGGCTGAGGCGAGCGAGTCCCGTGGTCGGAGGTGAAGGCTAGCCAGTCTTACCCGATCCATCCTCACTCTTCCGCAGCGTCGACTCTTTCGGCGGATAATCAATTGATCCCTTAAACGACGAGATCTCTTCCTTGTGAAAATCGGGGAAAGGTAACTTCTTGTCATCGCGAAGTTCTGCGATCTTCTGTACCGCGCTCTCGGCTTTGTCTTTTGCAAGGCCCGCATCGCGCCCGATATACAGCGTCTGGGCCGGAAGCGCCAGGCCGCTTCCGGAGCTGTCGACGACGTCCATGATGCGCAGCAGGACATCTTCGCGAACCGCAGCGAACTCGTTAAAGTCTTGTGTCAGGACGTAGGCCAAAATCTCAACAGTCGGCGCGGCGCCGGCTACATCGATGAGTCGCACGCGAACCGTGGTGCTCTCGACCTTCGGATGGCTGTAAAGCAGGCGTCGTACCTCAGAAAGGATGAAGCGCAAGTGATCGGCCTTCGTCTCTGAGCGCAGGTTAAGACTCGTCTTGAACAGAATCTTGTCGCGGCGACTCAGGTTCTCAAGATTGATCGTGGCCACAGTACCATTCGGAATTGCCAACAGCGTGCGTTCGTCGGTACGGATACGGGTTGAACGCAGACCGATATCTTCCACAACGCCGGTGCGATCGCCGAAGCGGCAGACATCACCGACGCGGAATACTTCGTCGGCCAGCACGGATACGCCACCAAAGAGATTTTCGATCGTCTTCTGCGCGCCGAAGCCGATGGCCAGGCCGCCGATACCCAAACCGGCAAGCGCTGTACTCATGTTAAAGCCCAGGTTGCCCAGCACGGCCAGAACGCCAAGCACGAAAATGACCGCTTTCAGAATTCGCTCACCCAGAAGCATGAGCGATCCTGTACCTGCGTGGCCGCGGGCCAGGGCCCGAAGGCGAACGCGGTACAGCGACCAACGGACCACTCGCCAGATGATCCACACGGCGCTGAGAATCAGCGCGGTGGAGGTGATCTGAAAGTAGTAATGCCGGAGCAATAGTGGCATGTGCAGATAGACGACGAATACCTGGTGAATCAGTGTGCCGGCCAGCAGCCATGCCGGTCCTGACACCGAACGCCAGTTGGCAACGTCCATCCGTCCGCGGCGCCGAGCCCACCAGCGCAGCGGAATTTCCATCACGAAAAGAATCAACCAGCCCAGAGCAGCTGCGAATGGCGTCGCCACCAGCAGAGCCAGCCATTGCCAGAGAGGCATGCCGCCAAGCTGATGCTTGACGAGCACAGCGGGAAGTTTGCTCGCAACCTGGCGTGCTTTGGCTTGGTCATAGAGTTCCGGCAGTTTGCCGAGCGTATCGGCCGAGATCAGCCAGATCTTTCCGGCGCTTGGATCGGATACGCGAACCAGATCGAGATCAGCTTCCACGTCGCCCGCCGACATGGTCCCAAGCTTCTGGTGTCCCAGCGCGACGCCGTCCTGCGGAGTTCCTTCAGGCTGGTTGAACCGGCTGTAGTTGCCGACAAACACGTTGTCCAACACGTACTTGAGCTTGGTCGCGGTTTGCTCGCCTTCAGACTGGCGGCGCGCGCCGCTCATCTGGAGATACTGGGCTGCGATGTTGTAGTCCCCGGAGGTGGCCGCTTTTAGAAATCCCAGGACGGAATTGGAAGGAGTGTTGCGCCCGAGTGGATCGATGACCACGATTGACCCGCTGGCGGGCGCAGGTTGCAACGCTTGAGCGAGCGTCTGTGGCGCTGAAAACGTGCACGCAGCAACGGACAAGATGCATACGATTGAAATCCTGCGGAAAGAAACCATGGTCCTCTCCCGCCAACCTCTTTGCGGGTCGCCCAACGCATGAACGCGGTAGGCACTCATTGTATCGAAGTGGAGTCGCGAATTAGACACGCGGGGAAGTTCATCCCCGCTTTGGGCGATAAATGTGCGTGCTGGTACCGAAGAAAACCTCAGCAGATTCCATGACTGTTTCCGATAAAGTCGGATGAGGATGGATGCTAAGCGCGACATCGCTGGCTAAGGCAGCCATCTCGATGGCGAGCACACCCTCGGCGATCATTTCGCCCGCGCCAACACCCACGATTCCAACTCCAAGAACTCGCTCCGTCTGCGGATCAATGAGCAGCTTGGTCATGCCCTCGGGACGATCAAGGGTGACCGCGCGACCGGATGCGGCCCAAGGGAACTTCGCGACCTTCACTTCGCGATTTTCCTTCTGGGCTTGCGTTTCGGTCAGACCGCACCAGGCGACCTCGGGATCGGTAAATACGACTGCCGGGATTGCATTCGGTTCGAACGCGACTTTGTGCCCCGCCATTGCTTCGACCGCGACGCGGCCCTCGTGCGACGCTTTGTGCGCGAGCATCGGCTCGCCGACTACGTCGCCGATTGCGTAGATGGAAGGATCGTCGGTCTGGAGTTGCTTGTTGACCTGAATGAATCCACGCTGACCCAACTGCACGCGCGTCTTGTCGAGGCCGGGAATCTCGGAGTTCGGCTTGCGTCCCACGGAAACCAGCACCCGATCGAATACTTTTTCCTGAGAGTTGCCGTCTTGTGCCTTCAGGGTGGCACGAATGCCGTTGCCCTCATCCTTCACCGACGCGACTTTTGTGTTCAGAAGAATTCCTTCAAACATCTTTTCCAGTCGCTTGTGGAGCGGTAGCACCAGGTCTCGGTCCGCGCCGGGCAGCAGGCCGGGAAGCATTTCGACCACCGTCACGCGCGTGCCCAGAGCGGCGTAGACGGACCCGAGTTCCAAGCCGATGTAACCGCCGCCAACCACTAGCAAGCTTCCGGGGATGTCTTCCAAATTGAGTCCGCCGGTGGAATCCATCATTCGTGGAGCGTCGAGCTTCAAGGTGGGAACAATCGCCGGTCGCGAGCCTGTGGCAATGATGATGCGATTGAAAGTCAGAGACTCCTGCGAGCCATCGGCCTTAGTGACCCTCAGAGTGGTGGAGTTCTCAAAGGCAGCGTGGCCCTGCACGTAGCGAACTTTGCGCTGCTTGGAGAGCACGCCCAACCCGCCGGTTAATTTCTTGACGACATTTTCTTTGAATGAACGCAGGCGGCTTAGATCGATCTTCGGGGCACCGAATTCGATTCCCCAATCTTTCGCCTGATGGGCCTCTTCCAACAGCTTGGCCACATGCAGGAGGGCCTTCGAGGGGATACAGCCGCGGTAAAGGCACACGCCGCCGGGGTTCAGTTCGGGGTCGATGAGGGTGACGCTCATGCCAAGATCGGCGGCTAGAAATGCGGCGGCGTACCCACCGGGACCCCCGCCGACCACTGCAATGGTTAGGTTCGATGTTTCGGACATGAAAAGCTTTCAACCACAAAGGGCACTAAGGTACACGAAGGAAAACCTGCTGGCTTTTGGGTTTCCTTCGTGTACCCTCGTGTCCTTCGTGGTTCAAGGTTTTGGATTTTACCCCTGAACCGACAGCAAGAAAGGTTGTTCAAACGCTTCGGAAATCCAACGCAGAAATCGCGCCGCATCCGCGCCATCGATCAATCGGTGATCGTAGGAAAGTGACAGCGGCAGAATCAGCCGTGGCTCGAATTTTCCGTTGATCCACTCCGGCTCCATACGCGAACGGGAAAGACCAAGGATCGCCACCTCTGGAAAATTGACAATCGGTGTGAATCCGACGCCGCCAATTCCGCCCAGATTGGTGATGGTGAATGTGCCGCCTTCCATGTCGCCGGGCGTCAGCTTCTTGTCGCGCGCCTTCTTCGAAAGCCCTGACAACTCAACCGCGAGTTCCACGATGTTCTTCTTTTCGACGTCGCGAATCACCGGAACGAGCAAACCCCGATCGGTGTCAGCCGCCACCCCGATATTGATGTATTGCTTGTAAACGATCTCTTCCTTCTCGATGTCGATGCTGGCGTTGAACTGCGGGAAGACCTTGAGAGCGGCGGCGCAGACTTTGAGGGCGATCGCCGTGACGGTCATCTTGCCGCCAGCTTCCTCGGCCTTGGGAGCAAAACGCGCGCGCAGGTGCTCGAGTTCGGTGATGTCCGCGCGGTCGTGCTGGGTGACATGCGGAATCGTGTTCCACGCCTCTGCCAGATGCTCCGCGGTCTTCCGCCGAACTCCGCGCATAGAAACACGTTCGACCTTGCCCCACTTAGCGAAGTCAGGCAGGTGCGGCTGGGCGAAGTGTCCGGCGCGGGGTGTAGCCGCTGCTGTGGCCGCGGCGGAGAGCAGTACCTTGGCGTGAGCCTTCACATCATCTTCGCTGATGCGCCCACCCGGGCCGGTGCCTTTTACCTCGTAGATGTCAATGCCGACCTCGCGCGCGAGGCGGCGAACGTGGGGAGCAGCAGGAACCGGTTGCCGCTGCTCAGTTCCAGCGACTTTGCCAAGTTGCGCCGGCATACTGAACGACGGAACAGTCTGGTGGGGCTGGTCCGGCGGCAGGGCTTGTTCTTCGGTCTTGCCCTCTGCGCGAATGGCAGCTTGAAATGCGAGGCGCGCGCCGTGCTGTCCGG
The DNA here is from genome assembly GCA_035568275.1 of Candidatus Sulfotelmatobacter sp. Taxonomy (GTDB): domain Bacteria; phylum Acidobacteriota; class Terriglobia; order Terriglobales; family Acidobacteriaceae; genus Sulfotelmatobacter. The sequence goes on along the minus strand of DATMOO010000213.1, from coordinate 13,631 downwards.
AAACGTGCTCGACTGGTGCACTTCGTGGCCGAGCCGGCTGAGCGGCAGGCGCTCCACCTTCCAGAGTAAAGATCACCTGTCCAACTTTGATCTTCTCGCCTTCCTTAACTTTGACTTCCTTCACCACACCGCTGACCGAGGATGGAACTTCCACGACGGCCTTGTCCGTCTCCAACTCCATGACGGGCTGGCCTTCGGAAACCTTGGTGCCAGGTGCGACCATCAGACGCACGAGATCGCCTTGCGAAATGTTCTCGCCGAGTTCGGGCAGCTTGAATTCGCTTGCCCCTGGCGTGCTTGAGGGCGCGCTGGGTGCGGCGGGTGGCGACGGTGCTGCAACCTCTTTCGAGGTAGCGGTAGCTGTTGGCTTTTCTTTTGGAGGCGGTGCGACTGCCGGTGCGGCAGGCTGGTTGGGTGCGGTGGAAGCTTTGGCCTCTGCGCCGTCGACCGTGAAGATCACCTGGCCGACTTTGATCTTGTCGCCTTCTTTGACGCGAATCTCCTGCACCGTGCCGCTCACGGACGAAGGCACTTCCACAACCGCCTTGTCGGTTTCGAGTTCCATGACCGACTGGCCGGCGCTTACCGCCGCACCGGGCGCGACCATCAGGCGTACCAGGTCGCCTTGCTCGATGTTTTCTCCCAACTCCGGAAGTTTGAATTCAATCACCGCGTATGGTTCCTCTTGTAAGAATCTTGTCGCATCGCCCGAAGGCGCATTCTTGATGTCTCGTAGAGACGTTGCTTGCAACGTCTCTGCTTGCAGCATCGCGAGCCCGGAGTTCACCGGTGCTGTCGGCAGAGACGTAGCAAGCTACGTCTCTACGGATACATTCAGCTTATTGCCGGATTTGCCTTCTCTGGATTAATTCCCAGCTCACCAATTGCCCGCTTCACTACGTCCGTACCGACTTTCTTTTCGCGCGCCAACGCCACCAAAGTCGCCAGCACGATGTGCTTCGCATCGACCTCGAAGAAGTCGCGCAGTGCGGCGCGGCTTTCGCTTCGTCCGAAGCCGTCGGTCCCCAGTGACACGAGCTGGCCGGGCACCCACTTGCTGATGCTCTCGGGTAAGACCTTCATGTAATCCGACGCCGCAATGAACGGTCCCTGAGCATCCTTTAAGGTCTGCGTTACATAAGGAACTTTAGCAGGCTCGCCGGGATGCAGCATGTTCCAGCGCTCAGAATCGTTGGCGTCGCGATAAAGCTCCTTGTAGCTCGTGACGCTCCAGACGTCGGCCCCGACACCAAATTTTTCTTCCAGAATCTGCTGCGCCTTGAGCACCTCGAACATGATCGTGCCGCTGCCCAGCAGTTGCGCCCGCAGCTTGGCGTTCGGATTTGCAGCAGTTTTGAAGCGGTAGAGACCCTTCAGGATACCTTCGCGAACTTGATTGCCCGCAGGTATCTCGGGCATGGGGAGCGGTTCGTTGGTGACGGTCAGGTAATAGAAGATCGATTCCTGATCGGCATACATTCGCTTGATGCCGTCCTGAATGATGACCGCGATCTCGTACGCGAATGCCGGATCGTACGCCAGCAGATTCGGTACGGGGAGCGCCAGCACGTGACTGTGGCCATCCTGGTGCTGAAGGCCCTCGCCGGCGAGGGTGGTGCGACCGGCGGTGCCTCCGACGAGGAATCCGCGGCAACGCATGTCAGCTGCGGCCCAGATCAGGTCACCAATGCGCTGGAATCCGAACATCGAGTAGTAAATAAAGAAGGGGATCGTGTTGATGCCGTGGTTCGCATATGCGCAACCAGCTGCGATCAGGGAGCACATCGAGCCGGATTCGGTGATGCCTTCTTCGAGGATCTGTCCGTTCTTCGCCTCTTTGTAGTAGAGGAGCGTGTCCATGTCGACGGGTTCATAGTTCTGGCCGACGCTGGAGTAAATTCCAACCTGGCGGAAGAGGGCCTCCATACCGAAGGTGCGGGCTTCATCAGGAACGATGGGGACGATATATTTGCCCTGTTCCGGATCGCGCAACAACTTTGCGAGCAGCCGCACAAACACCATGGTGGTCGAGACTTCGCGTCCTTCGGTGCCTTTGTGGAATTCTTCGAAGTGGGAGTCGGGAAACGGTTTCAGGGGTGTCGCCCTTACTTTCCGCTGCGGCATGTATCCACCGAGTTGCTGCCGGCGCGCTTGCATGTACTTGATTTCGGCGCTGTCGTCGGAAGGCCGATAGAATGGCGCCCCGTGCAGTTCGTCGTCGGGAATGGGAATCCCAAAGCGCGAGCGGAACATCTCCAACTCTTCGTCATTCAACTTCTTTTGCTGGTGCGTGATGTTCTTGCCTTCGCCGGCTTCACCCAGGCCGTATCCCTTGATCGTCTTGGCGAGAATAATCGTCGGAGCACCGGTGTGGTCGACTGCCGCACGATAGGCCGCGTGCACCTTGATGGGATCGTGTCCGCCAAGCCGCATGCGGGCAAGTTGGTCGTCAGAAAGGTGCTCGACCATCTTCAGCAGGCGCGGATCGGTGCCGAACAAGTTCTGGCGGAAGTACGCGCCGCTCTCGACGAAATACTTCTGATACTGTCCGTCGCTGACCTCGCCGAGGCGCTTGACCAGCAAGCCGTCGCGATCGTTCAGGATGAGGCTGTCCCAATCTGAGCCCCAGATGCACTTAATCACGTTCCAGCCGGCGCCACGGAAGATCGCTTCCAGTTCCTGAATGATCTTGCCGTTTCCGCGCACCGGACCGTCGAGCCGCTGCAGGTTGCAATTCACAACGAAGATGAGGTTGTCGAGTCTTTCGCGCGATGCCAGCGTGATGGATCCCAAGGACTCGGGTTCGTCCATTTCGCCGTCGCCGAGGAATGCCCAGACTTTGCCGCCGGTGGACTGCTTCAGTCCGCGATTTTCCAGATATTTGATGAAGCGCGCGTGGTAAATCGCCTGAATCGGGCCCAATCCCATCGAGACTGTGGGGAACTCCCAGAAGTCAGGCATGAGCCAGGGGTGTGGGTAGGAGGAGAGTCCTCCACCGGATTTCAACTCGCGGCGGAAGTTCTGAAGCTTCTCTTTGGAAATGCGGCCTTCGAGATACGCGCGGGAATAAATTCCTGGCGCGGCGTGCCCTTGGAAATAAACGATGTCGCGGTCGCCGGTCTCAGTTTGCGCACGGAAGAAGTGGTTGAAGGCGACTTCATAGAGCGTGGCCGCGGAGGCGAAAGTTGAGATGTGTCCGCCGATGCCTTCCTGGATCTTGTTGGCGCGCACCACCATGGCCAGGGCGTTCCAGCGGACCAGGCTCTTGATGCGGCGTTCCATCTCCTGGCTGCCCGGAAAGGGCGGCTGTTGCCGCACGGGAATCGTGTTCTGGTAGGGCGTTGTGGCCGTGAAGGGCAGGTTGACGCCAGCTTCACGCCGGGCATGCAACGCCAGTTGTTGCAGCAAACGGCCGGCCCGATTGGGGCCTCCGTGCGACAGAACATAGTCGAGAGAATCTACCCACTCTCGGGTTTCCAACACTTCTAGGCCGTCAGTTTCGGTCTGAGCCACGTCTGATTTCTCCCCCAAGGATTGGCGAATAGTCCATCATAATTCAATCGCGTGGATTCTTGCTGGAGAAGGGCTTTCACCCCGAAGGAAACGAAGGTTCACTAAGGAAAGCCCAGACTGGCGACTTCCTTCGTGTAACTTCCGTGTCCTTCGTGGTTTATGCGTTTGCTGGGATGCCGCGGCACTGGTTTAGAATCGGTAATCGTTCCGCGCGGGAGGCTTCTATGCTCCGGATTATCGTGTTGGTGCTGGTCGTAATTGCTGCCGTGCTTCTGGTTCCACGGTTGCTGTCGAGTTCGGCGAAACCTTCTGAGGGAAGCATAGCTCCAGATTTCACCTTGCCGTCGCAGGACGGCAGTTCCGTCAGGCTGAAGGACTACCGGGGAAAGTGGGTTGTCCTCTATTTCTATCCGAAAGATCAGACTCCGGGTTGAACGCGCGAAGCCCACCAGTTCCAGGTGGACCAGCCCAAGTACGCCGAGCGCAACGCAGTCGTCATGGGAGTGAGCCTTGACAGCGTGGACTCTCACAAGAAGTTCTGCACAAAGGAAGGATTCAGTTTCAAGCTGCTGGCCGATACGGACCACAAAGTGACGGCTGCCTACGGATCGCTGACCAACTTTGGAGTGGTGAAGTTCGCGGCGAGAAATACCTTCCTCATTGATCCCGCCGGGAAGATTGCGAAGACGTACAGTGGCGTCAATCCAAGTAGCCATAGCGCCGAAGTGTTGGCGGAACTGGATGCGCTGCAGAAATCGGCGGCCGTGAAACCCTAATCTGCGGGTAAGTTCAGATACATAAATCAATGGCACAATGATGTGCGGCAGGGACATCTGACAATAGCCCGGCGTTTCCAACGCCGGGATCTGGAGGGCTGTTGCCTCGCGTCCTGTAGGGACGCCTGAAAGGTCGAGGCTCTGTTTCAGTCGTGCCTACAGCACAAACGGGAGGACCTACGTCCGGCCCGCCAGTGGAACTGACGGGCGACCATCAACGGTCCCTCCGGACCCGATCCGACTGATACTCTAAGTAGATGGCGACTGTCGCACGGAATGACGTCCGCGAACCTGCTCCCAAGCAGGCGGGATACCGCTTTCCGCCCGGCTTTGAGCGCAATTTGCTGTGGTTCGCGTGGCGGCGGTTCCGACCTGCCAATCCGATTCTATTGTTTCAACATCTCGTTCAGGAATACGGCGACATCGCGCACTACAAAATCGGGTGGAACCACATTGTCTTTCTGAACCATCCCGACTACATCCGCGATGTGCTGGTGGTGCAGAACGACAATTTTGTGAAGGAGCGGACGGTGCGCCGCAGCAAGATGTTGCTGGGCGAGGGCATGATCACCAGCGAAGGCGCTCAGCATCGCGCGCAGAGGCAAGTCGCGCAATCGGCATTTCATCGACAGCGCATCCCAGAGTACGCGGGCACGATGGTGCGAGAGGCGGCGCATGTGCGGGATCAGTGGCGCCATGGTGAAGAGCGGAACATCGCCATCGACATGATGCATTTGACGCTGAACGTTGTGGCGGAGACTTTGTTTGCCACTGACCTGCGCGAGGAAGTTCACGAACTCGCCGATGCCATCAACCGCATCATGGGTCTGTACAACTTCCTCGTAATGCTTCCAGCGGCAGAGTGGCTGGTGCACGTGCGACCTCCCGGGCTGGCTGCGTTCGTGCGTGCCCGTAAACGGATCGAGGCCGTCGCTCACCGCATGATTGAGGCGCACCGCCAACATCACTCGCATGGAAGCAGTCTGTTGGACCTGATGCTGGCTGCCTCGCCCGACCGGAGCCCCGCGGCGGAGAAGTCGCTTCGCGATCAGGTCATCACCATCTTCCTCGCTGGATATGAGACCGTGGCCAATGCGCTGTCCTGGACGTGGTATCTGCTCTTGGAGAATCCTGAATGCGAGCGCCGCTTCCACGAGGAGATCGACCGGGAGTTGCAAGGGCGCTTGCCAGCCTATGAAGACGTTCCCCGACTGCGCTACGTGGAGATGGTGATGGCGGAATCGATGCGACTCTATCCGCCGGCGTGGGCGATGGGACGATACGCGCTCAATGATTTTCAACTGGGCGAATTCTTCCTACCGGCTAGGACCACGGTTCTGATGAGCCAATTCATCACCCATCGGGATCCACGCTTCTTTCCTGATCCGCTGCGTTTCGATCCCGAGCGCTTTACGCCCGAGGCGAAGGCCCGGCGCGCAAAGTTCACTTACTTTCCCTTCGGAGCGGGATTCCGCCAGTGCATCGGCGAGTCTTTCGCGTGGATGGAGGGAGTGCTGCTGCTGGCAACGCTGGGGCAGAAGTGGAAACTGAAGCTTGTTTCGGAAAACCCAGTCGAGCCGGAGCCGTTGATCACGCTGCGCCCCAAGCATGGGATGCGGATGCATCTTGAAGCCCGAGCTTGATTACTTGGCTGCGAGGTACATCTCTGCGACATGCTGCGTGATCTTGCCCGGTTCCGCGCCGGAGAGGTTCGAAAGCGCAACCACCGTTAGTTGATCGTCCACGTAACGATCGATCGCGGTTTGAAATCCCTGCCAGGCGCCGTCGTGGTGAATGCAGCGATGTCCGTGCCGGTCATCGATAAACCAGCCGAACCCGTAGTTGCCTTTGTTGGGCTGGCCGTTTTTGAGTTTGGCTACGGTCCACATCTGGTCCAGACTTGATTTCTTCAGCAGCTTGTCGGTGTAAAGTGCGGCGTCCCACTTGGCCAGGTCGAGAATGGAAAAGTAGAGGCTGCCATCGGCCGTGGTGTTGATCATGGGCGCCACCCATTCCTGATTTTTCAATTCACCTTTCACCAGACGGTATCCGGCCGAGCGGTTGCGAACGATGTCGGCTTCGCTGATGATGCGGGTTGAGTTCATCTCCAGCGGATGGAAGATGCGCTGCTGCAGAAAGTCACCGTAGAATTCGCCTGTGACGCGGTGAGTCAAGATTCCGAGAGTGAGAAATCCAAGATTGCTGTAGGCCCATTTTGTCCCGGGCTCATAGGAAAGCGGAAGGCTCTCGACGAGCTTCAGGAGTTCGTCCTCGGACCAGTCCTTTCGGAAATCGAATTTCTCCGGATAGTCACCAAAGCCCGCGGTGTGGCTCAGCAGTTCTCGTACGGTGACGTTGTTCCAAGTCTTTGGCCCGTCTTTAAAATACTTGCTGAGCGGATCCTCGAGGCCGACCTTTCCCTCTTCCACGAGCATCATCACGGCCGTGGCGGTGAATTGCTTGCCCACAGAACCTGACTGAAAGATCGTCTCGGGCTTGGCCGGCACTTGCAATTCCACGTTGGCCAATCCGAATCCCTTGGCGAGAACGATCTTTCCACCCTTCGCAACCAGGAGCGACAGGCCGGGAATGTGCTGCCGTTGCATCTCGGTTTCCACGTAGGCCTCGACCGATGCGGCATCGAGCGACTGGGCAAACGCACTCGCGGAAGTTAAGAGAAACCACGAGATCGGAAGGTAGAAGAATCGACGCAGAGTCATGGAGTAAGTGGGCAACGCGGTCCTGAGTCTACAGACAAAGCACGGCTACCCACAAGAACGCAACGGGGTGGAAGGGGGCGTTCGTTGACGAAAGCTCGCGACAAGAAGGGTTGACGCGGAAACCGAGTGTTCGCCTTCTTCAAAATCAACTATTCATAATGAAGAGATACAAGTGGGGCTGCTTTCGTGGCTCGGTGGGCTGGAAATAAAGATGCTGTCAGACCAACAATGACGACCAAAGTTGCGACGACAGAGAACGTCCAGGGATCCATGGTTGAAACCCCCCAGATTTGGCTAGCCATTAAACGCATTACAGCACCGCTTACTGCCAATCCCGCAACCGTGCCTGCGACAATTAAAGTTAAGCCCTTCTTAAGCACCATCCGCAGAACATCGCTCCGTTGAGCTCCCATCGCCAATCGGATTCCAATCTCGTGGGTCTGTAATGAAACCGTATATGCCATGACGCTAAAAATACCAATCACAACTAGCAACAATCCTGTGATACCGAACGTTCCGAGAATGATCAGATTGAACTGCGGTCCGGCATAATACGAACTCTTAAGAATATTTTCCATTGGTCCGAGTTCAGAGATAGCAACTTCTGAATCTACGGCGGCTATTGTGCGACTCAGACTTGGAAGAACGAGATTTGCGTTTCCCGCCGTCCTCACCATGATCCCGCGCGGCCCCGTACCACTGACGGTATGAGGAAAATATACTTCTGGTCTTGGGGCGTCCTGCAAGCCGGTGTTCTTCGCATCCGCGATGACGCCGATTATTTCGAAATAAGCATCTCGGGGCCAATCAGTCGCCCATTGTTCGAGAGTCGTGAATTTTATCCTCTGACCGATGGGATCTTCGTCCCCGAAGTAATTGCGTTCAAATGTTTGGTTGATAACGGTTACATGTCGAGCTAACTCGACTTCACTTCGCGAAAGCAGCCTGCCGCGAAGCAAGCGTCGGCCCAAGGTTTTAAAATATCCCTCACTACACATGTCAAACGTAGTGCCCCAAGGCTCGGAATGTGTTTTCCCTGGTACTACAATCTCGGTCCACCCGAAAGAATAAGGCGGGAAAGAGGTCGCTTCAGTAGAAGCGATGACTCCGGGAATAGCCGCCACTCGGTCAAGTACTTTTTCAAAATAGTCTCTCTTCGCGTCGGCAGTATCGTACCGTCCCTCGGGCAGGGATAGTCGCGCATAAGCAACACTCGCGGGATTGAAACCGATGTCCACTCGTTCAAGAGCGCGGAGTGTGCGCACCATGAGCCCCGTACCCGTCAACAACACAATCGATAATGCAACTTCGACAAGGACCAGAATGGAGCGCAATTTCCCGTGTTGAAATCCGCCACTTGCCCCCTTAGCGCTTCCCGCAAGGCCAACGTACAAGTCGCGCCTTACCAGATGGAGGGCAGGTGCGAGACCGCAGACAAAGGTGGCAAGAACCGACACTCCCACCGCAAGCAGCAGCGTCTCTGATCGGAGTGATATGGCCACTTCGGGAGGGATCGTATCAGGAGGAATCGCGGCTATCATTCCCTTCAATCCGACAAACGCGAACAAGCACCCGCAAATACAACTACCAGCCGCCAAGAGACCGCTCTCAACCAACAATTGCCTTATCAAGCGAGAACGTGTCGCGCCTATCGACGCACGGATCGCTATCTCCCTTTCACGTACTGTTGCGCGCGCGAGCAGAAGATTCGCAACATTGCTGCAGGCAATGAGAAGCAGTATGAAAACTGCCGCCACCATCGCCAAGAGAGTTGCTTTGAAATGCCCGACGGAGTGATCCCTCAAGGAATTGACCACTATCTTGTAGTTGGCGCGAAACCAAGCGGGATAATCTTTTTCCGACAGCTTCGCAATCGCGCCAAGGTCAGCGGAGGCAGCTTGGAGGCTGAAATTCCGTTTGAGGCGTCCGATGGCCAATAACTCGTTAGGTTGAGCGCCAAATCCACTGATGAAACTGGATCTGTTTAGGTCTGTTGGAATCCAGATTTCACAGCCACCGAATCGGAATCGCGGAGGCATGATGGCCACCAAGGTCCTCGGTACTCCGTTGAGATTCAGTGAAGCTCCGAGTATTTTCGGATTTCGATTGAAGAGACTGGCCCAAACTGTGTCACTCATCGCAAACGCGGGGGGTGAATCAGGCTTTCCATCTTGTAGCGTAATCTGGCGGCCAAGAAACGGCCTGACGCCAAGTAATTCAAAAGTATTTGCGGTCACCCAGCAGCCCAGCAATTGTTGAGTGGGCACCCTTTTCCCTTATAGCGGACACCGAAATAGGCAACCGCACCGATATCTTCAAAGGTATGGTTTTGCTCTTTGAAATCCAGGAATACGGGGACAGGAAAACGCGTAATTGAGTTGGAAATCGAGGGAGTTGCTAACCGATCAGCGCTCTTATACGGGAACGGGTTCAGCAGAACGGTATCGACCACGCTGCCAATTACGGTTGCCGCCCCTATGCCTAGGGCAAGAGTCAAAATGGCGAGGATCGTAAAGCCGGGGTTCTTCCCCAACATCCGCAGGCCGTAGCGAAGGTCGTGCCAAATGCTCACCATCTTTACGCGCTCCAGGACGAAATGCCTGACTGATTTCTATATTCCTTGAGGGATTCTAGGGCAAGCTTTTTTGTCAAGCTGCGGCGCGGATGGTGTGGCAGTTCTGCCGTTCTCTCCTTCCACCCCCACAAAACTCAACGGGACTCAATCGGTTTGTGGGTGCCGGTCGTGGCGCAGTTTGCGAACCAGATAATACTCGTTGATGGGGCGATCGTCCGTGAGCGCTGGCGTGTCGGGAGAGGAGGCAATCAGCGAGTCCAGAGTCAACTCTCCCTTGAGCAGATCATCCAATTGTTCGGAAGCCCGTTCACTCAATCCTGCGGAATCAGGGGCCGCCCACTCCGTCAAGTCCGCCAGCGCGCTCGTGGGCATACGCGTCACGATTTGCTCCGTAGTAAAGACTGGGATGGGCCGCTCGCTGCACAAGAAATGGACGCCAAACTCATTCGCAAAAGCGCGCACAAACGGGAAAGAGTTGCGTAAGGATCGTGTGACAGCGGCGGTGTCCACCGGATCATCGTCGGCAGTAGCCGGAAGCCATTGCTGCAAGATTCCTCCAGGCTTTAATCGTCGTCGTGCGGCCCGGTAAAACTCCTCTGAGTAGAGCAAGCTCGATGACGCGGCGCTGAGCGGCGGTGGAGGATCAATCGTAATGACGTCATATTGATCGCGTGTCCGCTCCAGATACCGGCGGCCGTCGTCGATTACGACGTGCGACATGGGCGAGTTCATGATCTGTTCGGCATTGCTGTGGTAAAAGCCGAACAACCGCGGAACACTTGGCACGAGTTCGACCACCGTCACGGGAACATTCCAGGAGCGCATGGAACGGAACGTCGTTCCCATGCCAAAACAAATCACGAGTGCCTTCTCCGGCGGGTGTCCGAGGAACGCCATGGGAAGGTGGGCCATGATCTTGGTAATAGGAGTGAGGGAAGTAATACCGTAGCCGTTAATCAGGAGCTGCTTGTTCATGCCCGTGCCGGACGCAATGACAGTCGCAGTTGAGTCCCGAAGCACTTTCTGGTCGCTCGTCTCTTCGTCGAGTCCCCTTCCTGCAGTGAGCACCACAAATGCCAGAGCTGTAGAGACGAAGATCGGCACACGGATGCTTGCCGCCTTGTTGCGAGCCGGGAACAATTGGGCGAGTCCGATGACAAGCCATGGCGCAGTGAGCCCGATCAGCGCCCAGCGCCCCGCCATAAAGGGGAGCAACATAAATCCCGCGAGCAGTGGCCCGAGAATACAGCCTGCAATATTGACGGCATATGCGATCCCGGCCTTGCTGGAGTTGCCTGCCGAAAAACGATCCAGCAGCATGGGTGTAATAAAGCCCAGCAGTCCTGTAAACGGAGAGAGCCCCAGCACTAAACGAAGAAGTCTCGACAGTTGAGTGTCCGGATTCGTGAGGACCAGGGGAAGCAATGCTGCGGCGGCGAGAATACTCCATATTGCCGGATTTTCGCGCCACTCCAGCGAAGTCCATCGCCGATAGATCAGGGAACCAACAAACGTTGCCAGCAGATATACCGAAAGGATCGAAGCAAACGAATACACTACGGTGCCCATAAACGGCGTGTATTGACGAACCCAGATGACCTCCATTGCCATCGAGCTCAGACCACTCAGAAACAGAAGCGCAAGGATGCCGCCGCCATCGGCATTCGAAATTGGTGGAGTGCTGACTGCAACGGGTGAAGTTTTTTGAGATACCCTTCGTGTGAGCGGCCCTCGGGAGAGGGCTAGGGCTGAAATTGCAATCAGCCCGTTGCAGGCGGCACCAATCCTAACAGTTCCACGAAATCCAAGCCACTCGATCAGAAACAGCGGCAATGCGGTTCCAGCCACGGCGCCGGCAACGTTTGCCATGTAGAGATAGCTGAACGAGCGGCGCGATTCACTGGGCAGTGTTTGCCCGATAGCGCGCATCCCGACGGGGAGGGTTGCCCCCATCAGGCAGCAACCCGGCAGCAGAGTGAGCGCCACCAGCAAACCGGCGAGCCAATAGTAGCCGGAAGAAGAATGTAGTGCTGTGTTCTGGAGTGTATGACCGCTCCAGACGAGCGCGTAAGGGACGGCAAGGCCCAAGCCACCAATCACTAGTTCAATCAGCGCGTAGAGTCGAAGCGCAGGTAAGCGATTACCGTTCAGCCACCTGCCGCTGATCCACGAGCCCAGGCCCAGACCCGCCATGAAGATCGAAAGAACGATTGACACCATTGCGGTGGTAACGCCGAATTGTGCCATGGACAGGCGCAACCAAATAAGCTCGTAGAGAATGCTGCAGAAACCCGACAAGAAAAAAAAGATAAAGTACCAGGTCAAGACGCCCTCGAGTATCCACAGCCCCGCTGCAGAATGAACTTGCTGCTTCGAATATGGAGAGAACGAGTCTAGAGAGAATGGTGGCGTCAGGCAAGTGAACGCGCAGGTCCAGCGGTTGGAGATTAGCAGCGGGAGTAAGGAGCTGCAGTCGGGCTGCAGCTATTTTTGTCCGGCGGACATGTTGTCGAGGCGGTGCGTACCGGAGCGCCGGAGGGCAAACATAATCGCCCACCCGATCAGTCCGGCAGCATAGAAGAACGCGAAGACTAGCGGGAGTCCCCCTAACAGAATCGAGTGCACGGGCTGAATGTGAATGGGGAGCGGCGGATCAATGTTGGGCACCGAGGCAGCGATGTCTTCGCCTTTCTTGATGGCCGTCACCACACCGGCAAGAATGAGGGTCATGAATACAATCGTCGTTTTTGGAAAACGGAATCCGTTGCGCATATTAAACCTCCCGGTTGCAAGCGATAGCCCATCTTGAATTTCGATCCATGCGCGAAAATGCTCGTGGAGCGCGCCATTCACGAGGCCTGAAATCTCCCGGGCGAAGAAGCGGGCCCGCGCGAGCAATTTCTTCTTCGTGTGATCGTCACTTTCTTCGCGCAAAACCGCCAGCATTTCCTCCCCGAACAGTTCCCGGTGTTCGGCGGGATACAGACGCAGCAGCTTTCGGTAGACCGTGAGCATGATCAACTCTCGTTCCTCGCAACTCGCAGAGTCGCCAGCCGTGTGAGGTTCTTCATCCGGTCGATCTCTCCCTGCAAGTTGCGGCGTCCCTGTGGCGTCAAGCGATAGGCTTGACGGCCCCTGGAAGTTTCCTCTTCTTCGAAGCGCTCGATCCAATCATCGTTTAGTAATCGTCGAAGTGCGCCGTACAACGTGCCGGTGCTGAGGACAACGCGTCCGTCGCTCATGCGTTCGACATCTTTCAGGATCGAGTAGCCGTGCTGGGGTTGTCCCGCCAGGCTCAGCAGAATCAGCAGGACGGGTTCGGACAAGGGCAGGCTTTCGATTATGGCTTTTGGCGACATGTCGTATAGCGTCATATTGTCACCGGAGTGGATTTGTGTCAAGCGAAAGGAACCATGTGGCCCCGGACGCATCGTCCGCGTGGTTTCATGTATGAGGCCGAGTGAATTGGTGATCTTGCGGGGCGGGTTCGTGCTCGGGGGGGCTCGCTCCGCTTCGCTGGACGGACGAATGCGTCCGTCTCCACACGTTCCGCTTACCTCACTGGCTCCATCACTGGGTTTGGGTTAGCTGCTTGCCGGAATAGTCAACAACTTTGTCTGTCTGGTCGGCGGGGTTTACGCCGACGCCGTGGTTTTCTCGGACGAACACTACTCGGAAGGAGCGATTCTCCAGCATGCCCGGGAACTGTCCTTTCCGATCGCCAATGGTCAGGCTGTGAGCTGAATCATTCCAATGAAGCGGGATTGTCGCGTAGGCGCCCTTCTCGTAGTTGTAGGTGTCGTTCTCGTCTTCGTAGATGGTGAAGTCGCCGTCTGCGCCGGAGTAGACGCGCAGCTCGATGGGGTCGGCAGGTTTTTCCGTGGACCACTCTTCATCCGGCCCAAGGGGCAGAATCGACCCAGCGCGCACATATAAGGGCAAGCGATCGAGGGGAGTGATGGCGTTGATCATTCGGCCGCCTTCAACTGTGCCGCCCGTCCAGAAGTCGTACCACTTGGCCTGGGGCAGATAGACAGGTCGCGTCGT